>NZ_JCACKI010000032.1:0-62942 GCF_059505325.1 Tildeniella sp. | reverse complement strand
AGTCTAAAGCTCACTCGTCTGAGTCTAAAGCTCACTCGTCTGAGTCTAAAGCTCAAGCTTTCGAGCTTCAAGCACGACTGCCCGACTTCAAAGCTCACTCGTCCGACTTCAAAGCTCACTCGTCCGACTTCAAAGCTCAACTGTCCAAGTCTAAAGCTCAGCCGTCTGACTTCAAAGCTCAACCGTCTAAGTCTAAAGCTCAACTGTCCGACTTCAAAGCTCACTCGTCCGACTTCAAAGCTCAACTGTCTGAGTCTAAAGCTCACTCGTCCGACTTCAAAGCTCAACTGTCTGAGTCTAAAGCTCACTCGCCTGACTTCAAAGCTCAACTGTCCAAGTCTAAAGCTCACTCGTCTGAGTCTAAAGCTCAAGCTTTCGAGCTTCAGGCACGACTGCCCAACCTCTAGGTTCGCCTTTCCAACGTTGAAGCGCGATCGTTCAAGCGCAGACCTCCAACTCTCGTCCGCAAACCTCAATCCTCCAGGTTCAACACTCAATCTTTGGCGACGTATCTATGTCCAGCGAACTGCTTCAACAGGTACGAGTGATCGATCCCAGTTCCGATACCGATCGCATTGCGGATGTGCTGATTGTCGATGGCGTGATCAGCGCGATCGAGGACGCAATTTCTGACTATCCCAGCGAAACCGCCGTGCAGAATGGTCAGGGGTTGGTTCTCGGTACTGGCTTAGTTGACCTTTACAGTCATTCTGGCGAACCGGGTTTTGAGGAACGCGAAACCCTAACCTCGCTTCTGCAAGCTGCGAGTGCTGGCGGGTTTACGCGGATCGCCATTTTGCCCGACACCAAGCCTGCGATCGATAATCCGAGTAGCGTTGCGTGGTTGCAAGGTGAGGGGAGAGGAGCAGGGGAAGCAAAGGAAGCAAGGGAGGCAGGGGAAGAGCGGTTACAAGCTTCATACCCCACTCCCCACTCCCTATTCCCCACTCCCCACCTCTACTGCTGGGGTGCCTTAACTCTGGGCGTTCAAGGACAACAGATGACAGAGTTGGGTGAACTAGCGGCAACTGACATCGTTGGGTTTGCGGATGGTCGATCGCTCACCAGTCTTTTGCTCGTTCGTCGCCTGCTGGAATACCTGAAGCCGATCGCAAAACCGATCGCGCTTTGGGCAGCCGATCCAACCTTGAGCGGTAACGGAGTGATGCGTGAAGGACAAGCATCGTTACAGCTTGGCTTGCCGGGGATTCCTGCGATCGCGGAGACTGCAGCTCTGTCAGCACTGTTGGAATGCGTCGAGGCGATCGGCACGCCCGTTCATTTGATGCGACTTTCTACCGCCCGTGGTGTGACGCTGATTCAGGCTGCAAAGGCGCGTGGACTGCCAATTACTGCCAGCACGACCTGGATGCATCTTCTGTTGAACAGTGAGGCGATCGACAGCTATGACCCCAATCTTCATATCGCGCCGCCGTTAGGCAACCCTGATGATCAAGAGGCGCTGGTGCAAGCGGTTAAGGACGGCATCATCGACGCGATCGCCATTGACCATACACCTTACACCTATGAAGAAAAGACGGTAGCGTTTGCGGAGGCACCGACTGGCGCGATCGGTCTAGAACTGGCATTGCCCTTACTCTGGCAGTCGTTAGTCGAAACCGAACGCTGGACAGCTCTGGACTTGTGGCGCAGTCTCAGCAGTCGTCCAGCCTTGTGTTTGCAGCAACAACCCGCCACGATCGCACCTGGTCAACCTGCGGAACTCACGCTCTTTGACCCACAGCAAGTTTGGACAGTGGAGGCGCGATCGCTCAAATCTCTCTCAGCTAATACGCCCTGGCTCCGCAAAGAGATGACTGGGCGAGTGGTGAGAACGTGGGTCGGAAAGTCTAAAGTCTACGCGACGTGCAACTAAATTTGCCCTCATCCCCACCCTTCTCCCCAGGGAGAAGGGCTTTCGGACTTTCCCGGTTCCCTCTCCTTCTGGGAGAGGGCTAGGGTGAGGGCGATTAGTGCAGTTCATCCCAGAATTCAGCAACGCCAACGGTTTATCCCTTATCCTTCATCCTTTAGTCTTTCTACTTGTAGTTCGGCTCTGGTGTGATTTCGCCCAGGCGGTTCATGGGCCAAAAGCGGACGATCGCCCGACCAATGATGTGACCGCGTGGCACAAAGCCCCAATAATGACTGTCGTAGCTATTGTTGCGGTTGTCGCCCAGCACTAAATAGGAGTCTTGCGGCACCGTCACAGGACCATACTGGTATTGAGGATTCTCGGCAATGTAGTTTTCTTGCAGCGGCTTGTCGTTAATGAAAACGCGTCCACCTTTCACTTCAACCTTGTCACCAGGCAAACCGATGACGCGCTTGATAAACGCATCATGGAAATTTTGCTTCTCTAGCGTATCGGTCGGCGAAAACACAACGACATCGCCTCGTTCTGGGGCTTTGAAGTGGTAGCCCAATTTGTCTACAATCAGGCGATCGTTGATTTGCAGCGTGGGGAGCATTGAGCCTGACGGAATATACCGAGCTTCTGCAACGAACGTCCGAATGCCAAACGCTAACACCGCACTCAGACCAATGGTTTTGAGTCCCTCCAGCCAGGGATTCTCAGACGCTTTCTGAGGTGGCTTTTCGTCCGATACTTTGCCTTGTACTCGTGTCATAGAGAGTCAAATGTAGAATAATCGCAGGCTTGAGCAAGAAAGGTGACTGAACGATTGTGCTGTCGAACTAAAGCAGCAACGCATCACAATATAAATGCAACTGTAAACCATCTCGTCAGTTTATTTCGGAATTTCGCTCATGATGAAAGTGCTTCTCTTCTTAAACGACTTACCGTAAACCAGTGATTAGTATTCGTATGGTAGCCAATTCTACTCTCATCATCCGTCGCGCTTGTATATTGCTGCCCGACGGCGACTTTATGACAGGGGATGTCCAGCTAGTTGACGGCACGATCGCCCAAATAGCCGAAACGTTGCCCTTTACGTCCTCAGAGGATGCCACTACTGAGGTTGACGCAAGCGGTTTGACTTTGTTGCCGGGAGTAATTGACCCCCAGGTGCATTTCCGCGAACCGGGTCTGGAATATAAGGAAGATCTGTTCACAGCGAGTTGTGCATGTGCAAAAGGTGGCGTAACGTCTTTTCTCGAAATGCCCAATACGAAGCCACTGACGACTACGCAGGCAACCCTAGACAGCAAACTGCAACTCGCGGCTCAGAAAGCTTTGGTGAACTACGGCTTTTTTATTGGCGCAACGGCAGAAGTACTGCCAGATCTGTTGCAGGCAAATCCGACTCCGGGCATCAAGATCTTTATGGGGTCAATGCACGGTCCCTTGCTAAATGATCAGGAAGAAGGACTGGAAAAGATTTTTGCGTATGGCGATCGCCTCATTGCTGTCCATGCCGAAAACCAGGCGCGCATTATGGCACGCCGACAGCAGTTTACAGGTAGAACCGATCCAGCCGTTCACTCGCAAATTCAGGACAACGAGGCAGCGTTACAAGCAACCCAGCTTGCACTCAAGCTGTCTAAAAAATATCAGCGGCGACTCCACATCCTGCACATGTCTACCGCCGAAGAAGCCGATTTGTTGCGACACGATAAACCCACCTGGGTGACAGCAGAAGTCACACCACAACATCTGTTGCTGAACACTAGCGCCTACGAAACGATCGGTACCCTGGCGCAAATGAATCCACCACTGCGATCGCCCCACGACAACAATGTGCTCTGGCAAGCACTCCTTGATGGCGTAATCGACTTTATTGCGACCGATCACGCGCCACACACGCTCGAAGAGAAGGCACAAACCTACCCCAACTCGCCCTCTGGAATGCCTGGAGTAGAAACGTCGTTGCCGTTGATGCTGACGCAGGCGATGCAGGGACGCTGCACCGTGGCTCAAGTCGCTCACTGGATGTCTACGGCAGTCGCCAAAGCGTATCGGATTCCAAAGAAGGGCGCGATCGCTCCTGGCTATGATGCTGATCTAGTGTTGGTTGACCTGGATACCTATCGTCCTGTGTTGCGCGAGGAGCTACAAACCAAGTGCAAGTGGAGTCCGTTTGAGGGCTGGAGTCTGACAGGCTTTCCTGTAGTGACGATCGTAGGTGGGCAAGTGGTGTTCGATCGCGGCACCATCAATCCAACCGTGCGTGGCAAAGCGCTCAGCTTTGACGCTTGAGCGTTGCAAAAAGCGATCGTGAGGTGCTTAGTCTTGTCTGCCACTAAGCTATCCGTTACTGTCTAGGTAGATTGTCTTGAGCGTAACGGCGATCGCACTACTTCACCCACCTAACACTATTGCTAACACGATCGCAGACGATTTGAACGGTAAGAGGTGAGAGGGCGATCGCCCAACATTCGTGTTCAAAAAAATCTGATGTTGGATTTTCTGATTTCAAATCGATTCATTAAGAGTGGCGATCGAACTTCAGATGCTAGACTCGGAGAAATAAGCGGCTCAAGCGTTCATCAAAGATGTTCACAACGACTGACATTGGCACATTGATCACTCGCTCTAGAGAAAGCGGTAATAGTCGCCCGATGATTGCAGGAACGAAAACCTCGGTTCGTCGTGTCGTTGTTCTCTATAAGCAAGGTGCAGGTGCAGAGGAGATTGCTCGTCGCATGAATCATTTGAGTCTCGCTCAGGTTTATGCGGCATTGGCGTATTACCACGCTAACCGAGATGAAATCGAAGCAGATTTAGCTGAGGAAGAATCTGAATATTCGAGGCTGGCAGCATTTCACAGTAACAAGTAACAATGGTTAGCCGATTCGGAGATGAGTAAAATACGTCTTTACATTGATGAAGACTCAATGGATGAAGATTTTGTACAGGCTCTGAGGTCGCGCAACGTAGATGTACTGACCGTTGCGGATGCTGGAATGCTTCACAAGTCAGATGAAGAGCAGCTAGCTTGGGCGACTGAAAATAAGCGGGTTACCTTCAGCTTTAACACGCGGGATTTCTATCGCTTGCATACTAATTTGATTGAACATCGACAAAATCGAGTTCACTGTCGGCGTACTCCTCTAGAACCTGATTGATTCGTGCTAAATCTGTCAGCGTTATCGGCTCAATCGGAGTCTTGCTGGCAACCAGATTAGACAGAAATTGACGCATGGCTTGATGCCCCAATCTGGATGCGATTAAATAGCAAACTTCAGGCAGGACAACGCCAGGAAGCAACAATGGCTCATTGAGGTTTTGTGCAACAGCCAACACACGATCGTGGTTGCGATCGCCATCATCTGCAAGGGCAAAGAGAAAGCTGGTGTCCAGTATGGCGGTCATCCTTGTTGCTTTCGATGAAGACTCCAACCGTGAAGCGGATCAATTTCGTTGGCTAAAATCGCTTCGTCACGCTCGGAGACAGTTGTTTCGCCTGAGGTTCCCAGTCCTGCGATCGACAGCAAGAAGTTTGGTTGGGGTGCTGCTGACTTTTGCTCAACTGACTTATGGCGGAGGTATTCAATAAAACTAACCAGTTCAGAAAGAGCATCTTCTGGCAACGTGTCAATTTCCTCAATAATCTGCTGTCGCTTTGCAATTGGAGTGTTCATTAGCCAGCATAAAGAACTACTGCCATATTCTAGCCAGCAAGTAGCAACCGATGAGAGTATGACAAGGTTCAGCCTTTCGTTTGAGCAAAGAATCCTTGAACCAAGCTAGCTCTCGATCGCCAACACTTTCACCAAAAATGCCCATTTATCGGCGCTTTCTTCGATGATTTTGGCGGTAGGTTTGCCTGCGCCGTGTCCTGCTTTGGTTTCAATGCGAATCATGACGGGATTCCCACCTTTGTGAGCAGTTTGGAGGGCGGCGGCGAATTTGAAGCTGTGGGCAGGCACCACGCGATCGTCGTGGTCGGCAGTAGTAATCAGCGTGGCGGGATAGGCAGTCCCACTTTTGAGGTTATGCAGAGGCGAGTATGCATAGAGTGCTTTGAACTCTGCTGGGTCTTCGGGTGTGCCATATTCCGGAATCCATGCCCAACCGATCGTGAACTTGTGGAACCGCAGCATATCCAGCACGCCAACGGCAGGCAAAGCTGCGCCAAAGAGATCGGGGCGTTGGGTCATGCAGGCACCGACGAGTAAACCGCCATTGCTGCCACCTGCGATCGCCAGTTTTTTCGATGACGTGTATTTGTTCGCAATCAGCCATTCTGCTGCCGCGATGAAATCATCAAAGACATTCTGCTTTTTCAGCTTGGTGCCTGCCTGATGCCAATCTTCGCCATACTCGCCGCCACCACGTAGGTTTGGCAGAGCCAGGATGCCGCCTGTTTCTAACCAGACCAACGTGCTGACAGAGAAAATGGGCGTGAGCGATATCCCAAAGCCACCATAGCCTGTGAGGTAAGTTGGGTTCGTTCCATCCAGAACCAGCCCTTTTTTGTGGACGATGAACATGGGAATCTGGGTGCCGTCTTTGCTGGGGTAGAAGACTTGCTTCGTTTCGTAGTCGTCGGGGTTGAAGTCTACGTTCGGCTGGCGGAAAACGCGGCTTTCATTTTTTACCAGGTCGTAGCGATAGATGGTCGTAGGCGTGGTGAAGCTGGTGAAACTGTAGAAGGTTTCGGTGTCGTGACGTTTGCCATCAAAACCGCCCACCGAGCCAAGTCCAGGAAACTCAATTTCGTGGACTGGAGTGCCGTTCAGGTCAAAGAGCTTCACCTGACTGTGGGCATCTTTCAGGTAAGAGGCGACGAACTGGTTGTTGAGAATGCCTACGCCTTCGAGGGTTTCCGCTGCTTGAGGAATGACTTCTTGCCAGTCGTCACGATCGGGTTTCTTCGTATCGATCGCAATTACACGACTACGCGGCGCATCCAGGTCGGTGCTGAACCAAAAGCGATCGCCCTCATTGTCGATGAAGCTATAGCTGGCTTCAAAGGTGTTGATGAGTTCGACGATCGGCGCATTGGCAACTGACAAATCCTTATAGAACACCAGATTGCGCGGGTCGGTGCCCAGCCAAACGGAAATGATGAGCCAGCGTCCATCTTCGCTCACGCCACCGTTGAAGCCCCAGTCTTTCTGGTCGGGACGATCGTAAATCAGCGTATCCTCTGCTTGCGATGTGCCGAGGCGATGGTAGTAGAGCTTCTGGAAATAGTTAACGTCTTCGTGTTTCGACTTTTCGTTCGGTTCGTCGTAGCGGGAGTAGAAAAAGCCCTTGCCGTCATGCGTCCACGTGGCACCGGAGAATTTGACCCACTGCACGCGATCGTCCGTATCGTTGCCGCTCTCCACCTCGCGCACCTTCCACTCCTGCCAGTCAGAACCAGAGGTGGACAAGCCATAAGCAAGGTATTTTCCATCTTCGCTTATGGAAAGCCCAGATAGAGCTACGGTGCCGTCCTCGGATAAGGTGTTTGGATCGAGCAAAACAACGGGTTCATCCTCCAGGGACTTCAGCGTATAGAGAACATTCTGGTTTTGCAATCCGTCATTTTTGAAGTAGAAGTAGCGGGTGCCTTGCTTAAAGGGAATGCCGTATTTTTCGTAGTTCCACAGTTGGGTGAGGCGCTGCTTGAGGCGATCGCGCGCTGGAATTTGCTCCAATAACCCAAAGGTCACTTTGTTCTCTGCCTCCACCCAGGCTTTAGTTTCGCCAGAATCGGGATCTTCAAGCCAGCGATATGGGTCGGCAACCTGCGTACCGTGGTAGTGATCGACCTGATTCGCCTGACGAGGCTGAGGATAGACAAACGTTTGGTTAGGGTTAGTCATGGCAGAAGAGATGGAGCAACTTTGTCCATAGTGACAGATCATAAGGAACGCGATCGCCACTGCCAGCAAACCGCGCTTTTTCGTCAATAATTTCATGCAGGCTTCTGAGACCAACGCGATGGGTTGGTGTGTGCCCAGCCTAGCAAATCACGCTTTTCTGTAGATCCCCGACTTCTCAAAGAAGTCGGGGATCTGTCGCCCTTATCGCACTCTGATCTGCGATTGTAGTTGGGCATCTACTAGGTTCAGATAGCCCTGGTCGTTTACGGCTGTAGCAGGTAGCAATTGGGCATTCACAGCGCCCTGTACGACCTCTTTGGCACCAATTTGACCCAGCGTATACGCCGAAGCCAAGCCGAGGTAGCCAGGAATGCCTTGGGGCTTCAGGTAGCCGCGTTGTGCCATCGAGACGAGATCAGATGGGGGGATGCGATCGTTGGCAGTGCTGGCAGCGGTGTAGGGATTGAGAGCTGTTGGTTCAGCGTTTGCAGTGGAAACCATTGCAGTACAGAGAGCCAATGTGGTTAAACCAGCGAGAATGAAGCGTTTCATGGTCAACCTCCGAAATAGTAGTTAGAGATTCAACAGTCGGCACTTGTTTAGTAAATATCTGAACTGTTGATGAATTTATTATTGCATTGCAAACTGTTCTATGTCAAACAATTAGTTAGAGACTTGCTGTGAAGGAGCAAATCGCTTCAGCCTGCTCGCAACAGGTGTGATGGATAGTGCAAATCCTGGCTGACCGACAAATCTCTCGGGGTTTCAGCAGTTTTATTAGTCAAGCAGGCGTATGAGTAGCGAATCTTTTGCAAGGCATTACAGCATCGCGCCAGCATTAAGAATGATGACAGCCAACTCAACGAGTTAGTGCTTTACGCATCATTAAAACTTAGACACAGCAAGGCTTTTGAGTGATTTTGAGCGCTGCCATAAATGCAAGCCTCTGAATGAGCGATCGCTCAACAACGCAAGATGTCTGAGAAAATCGATAGGCGCTTATGAAATAGCGATCGTGCTGCGGCACTACAGTCGGCATAGGGGGCAGAGGCGGCAGGGGAAGCAAGGGAGGCAAGAGAAGAACTTTTCCATCCCCTTAACTTCCCTATCCCTTTGAAATCGGCTTCCCCCGCTCCCCCATCTCCCCATCTCCCTATCTCCCTCTGCTTCTCCCACTCCCCACTCCCCCACCGAGGCACTCTATGAAATTGGCTTACTGGATGTATGCAGGTCCCGCCCACATTGGCACACTCCGCGTCGCCAGTTCCTTCAAGAACGTTCACGCCATCATGCATGCACCGATCGGCGATGACTACTTCAACGTCATGCGCTCCATGCTGTCACGGGAACGCAACTTTACGCCTGTGACCACCAGCGTGGTCGATCGCAACGTTTTGGCGCGGGGTTCGCAAGAAAAGGTGGTAGACAACATCACGCGCAAAGATGCCGAAGAGCATCCCGACCTGATTGTGCTCACGCCCACCTGCACCTCCAGCATTCTGCAAGAAGACCTGCAAAATTTTGTGGAACGCGCTCAGATTGAGTCCAAAGGCGATGTCATGCTGGCAGATGTCAACCATTACCGCGTGAATGAATTACAGGCTGCCGATCGCACCCTTCAGCAAATTGTGCAGTTCTACATTGAGAAAGCCCGTCGCAAAGGCGAACTGCCCACCGACAAAACCGCGAAGCCCAGCGTCAACATTTTTGGCATCTCCACCCTCGGCTTCCACAACAACCACGACTGTACTGAGTTGAAGCGCTTGATGGCAGACCTCGGTATTGAAGTCAACGAAGTCATTCCCGAAGGTGCCTCCGTTCACAACATCAAAAACCTGTCCCGCGCCTGGTTTAACCTTGTGCCTTACCGCGAATTGGGTCCGCTGTCAGCCGCGTATCTAGAGCAAGAATTTGGCACCCCCTTTGTAGACATTACGCCGATGGGAGTCGTCGAAACGGCGCGCTGCATCCGCAAAATTCAGGCAATCCTCAATGCTCAGGGTGCCAATGTGGACTACGAAGATTACATTAATGAGCAAACCCTGCACGTCTCGCAAGCTGCCTGGTTTTCAAGGTCGATCGACTGCCAGAACCTCACAGGCAAAAAAGCGGTCGTTTATGGCGATAGCACTCATGCCGCTGCCATTACCAAGGTGCTGGCGCGTGAAATGGGTATCCACGTCGTCTGGGCAGGCACCTTTTGTAAGAATGACGAAGCCTGGTTCCGCGCAGAGGTTAGCGAATACTGCGATGAAGTGCTGATTACCGATGATCACGGTGCGGTAGGAGACGCGATCGCCCGTGTGGAGCCGAGCGCCATCTTCGGCACCCAGATGGAACGCCATGTCGGTAAGCGGTTGGATATTCCCTGCGGCGTGATTTCGGCACCGATTCATGTCCAGAACTTCCCGATCGGCTACAAGCCCTTCCTCGGCTATGAAGGTACCAACCAGCTTGTGGATTTGATCTACAACTCCTTCACCCTGGGGATGGAAGACCATCTACTGGAAATTTTCGGCGGTCACGATACCAAAGAAGGCATCACCAAAGGGATTTCTGCGGATTCTGATCTTGCCTGGAGCAAAGACGGACAGGCAGAACTCAACAAAATCCCTGGTTTTGTGCGCGGCAAGGTGAAGCGGAATACCGAGAAATTTGCGCGCGATCGCAACATTGAAGTGATCACCGCTGAAGTGCTCTATGCCGCGAAAGAGGCAGTTGGCGCATAAAGAGGTTAAGTGGCAAACAGCTTTATGTTGTTCTATTGTCAATGGAAGCTCATGCTGGGCATGATCGCACCTTTGAACTAGGGGCGATCATGCTTCGTATCACTCAAATCGGCACCGCTCAACGTCGTGCCGATAAGGATTGCCTCGTTAAGATTGACCCCACGCAAATTTGCGTCTGTAAGATCAGCATCACTCAAATCAGCGCGGCTTAAGTCTGCACCCCGTAGATTGGCTCTCCAACCATGCACATTCGCCAAATTCACCCGTCTAAGATTCGACCAGGAAAAATTGGCTCGTAATAGATTGGTATGGCTCAGATCGGCTCCCAACAGAGAAGCCCCAACAATGTGTGCATCGGTTAAATTCGCGGCGTACAGGTTGGAGCGGTAGAGGGTAGCTTGCCCCATTTCAGCCCGATCGAGGTTTGCACGAGTGAGATTTGCCATACTGAGGTTGGCAGCAATGAGCCTCGCGGTACTCAAATTAGCGCGGCTGAGATTTGCTTCGTCCAGATCCGCCGATCGTAGATCTGCCCCGTACAGTTCGGTCGCACTTAAATCAGCATGGCTTAGATCTGCGTGTCTCAAAAGTGCCACCTTCAGATCGGCACCGATCAGGACGGCATAAGCAAGATTGGCACCGTTGAGATTGGCAACACTAAGGGTCGCATTGACTAGCTCTGCCTGCTTCAGGGTTGCTTTTTCCAGGCTGGCTCGCATGAGATTAGCGTTATTAAACGTGGCTTTAGTGCAATCAGCGCCATTCAAATTAGTGTTACAAAGGAGCGTTCCATTGAGGCTGGCGCAGCTTAAGTCGATGCCTGCAAACTGCTTACCGCTCAAATCGGCGTTGCTAAGGTCAGGCAACGTTTGGGGCGATCGCTGTCGCCACTCGTTCCACTGCGCTACACCACAGTCTAGTAGTGCAAGATGCTCTGGATTTGCCATGCTTGCGTCCTTTGCCCGATCGGTACTAACAGTTCATCCATGAATTACAGCTCATCACACTTATTCTTGGCGACGATCGTCGGGATGATTCCGTCCAGAGACATTTTCCATTGCTTCTACAACGGCTCCGGCTGCCGCTATGATGTCGCGCTCTTCGCCGCCCAGGTAGAGCCGCCCAAAGCTACCCACTGCGGAGATTTGCAGGATGTTGATCAGGGCTGCTTTTTCCGCTTCGTTGGCGGCAAGTGCAGCATAGGCGGCAGGCTCGACCTCCATCACGTACAGCGTTTGCCCTGCCATAATCATCTGTCCGCGTCGGTTGCGGTTGATGAGCTGCGTATGATGTGGGTCGATGTTGCGAATAATTTGACTGGACAGCACGCGGGGCTTGAGGCAATCTTGCCGCCGCACACCCAATGCATCCAAAATGGCTCTGCCCGCTGCTTGAATTTCACCTTGATTGCTGGAATGCACCTCTAGCAAACCATACAGTCGTTCAACAACCAGGACACCGGGACGGACGACTGCCGATTTAAGCGCGACATCGGTGATGCGATTGATTTCGATACCAGGAGAAATTTCGATCCACAGGGACGCATCGCCCGGAAGGGGTAAGAATCCAATGGAAACAGTGCCCATGTAAGCCGCATGTTGCGCTTGCAGGCGATCGATATACACGTAGCTACGAAGGTCTATACCCAAGATGTTGGTGACGGCTGGAGGGCTGAGTTGGTTGCAACTGGTCGCGATCGCTCGTGACGAAACGTTGGGTATCCGTTTGCTATTATTTCACCTTCTGACTACTTTCTGGCGACTGATCCATGTGTTAGTCGTGTGATCGCCCACGCCAGCCAGCATTTTCTTCTAAGGCAACGGTGGCAACAGGCGATCGACAACACTCACTAGGCGGTTAATGGTTTCCGCTTGACTGCGGTTACTTTCCTCCATCACGGTAACAATCCGTTCAATGTTCTGACTTTGCTGCTCGACGGCTAGAGCTATTCGATCAAGGCGTTCATCAATGTGGTCGAAGCGATCGCTCTGCTTCTCTATACGTTCGCCCTGCTTCTCGATCGCAGCTAGTTGTTGTTTGGCTGTTTCTGCCTGTTGCTTAGCTGTTTCTGCCTGTTCATGTACCAGCAATTTGAGTTCTGTTAACCCCTCGGTGAAGTGTCCGACCCGATCAATCAGAATGTCAATTTTATCGGGTGCGTTGGGGGTTCCGGGATCAGTCATCGCATTTATCAGAGGCGTGGAGGAGGGAGTCATACGATCGCATTTTATAGAGTTTAACCTTCTGTAGGGACGTTACATGTAACGTCCCTACGAATCTGCAACTGTTTTTGACACGCCCGTACTCAGTTTGTGTTTAAGGCAAAACGTTTCTTTGCTTATCTAGTACGATCGTTCAGGCAATCAACTCGCCAACAGCAACGCTAAATTCGAGCAAGACGTTTTGAGTGCTAACGGTATCACTTATGCCATAGAGCCTTTGTTGCTGCGGTGTCATGACTAAGATGCACTGACTATCAGGAAAGATTAACCAGACCTCCTGACAGGCTGACTCTAAATATTCACGCGCTTTCGTAAAGACCTCTTCCGCTATATCCGTGGGCGAAATGATTTCAGCCACTAAAGGAAAGCTGTGGGGCAGTACCTTGAAGTCTCCATACTGGGCAACCAGATCAGGCGATAGATAGGCAACATCGGGACAACGGGTGCGATCGACGGTGCGGCAATGGGTTTCGGTATACACTTCACCACCTTGATGGGTCGCATCTTTGTGATTCCCCCAATAGCGCGCAAGCCTCGCTTGAATGCGTCCAGTTTTTGCCGTCATTTCCGGTTTTTCAATGAGCGTGCCATCGATCCATTCAACATGATCAAGCGGATGATTGTTGAACTCGTCAAGGGCGATCGCTGGAGCTTGAACGACGGTTGCCATTGTCCATTACCCACTGGTTGCTTCTCATTATCGCACTCAGGCAGAGAGGTACGTATAGCGGCTCAAGCTGCGCTCATAGTTTTGCAGCAGCAGTTGGGCATCTTGCAGCGTGATGCGTTTTTCTCGTAATGCCAGTTCGGTCTGCTGACGAATGCTTTCGATCAGGTCTTCGGAGTCGTACTGCACATAGCCCAACACTTCTGTCATCGTGTCGCCTTTAACCACGTGTTCAATCTCGTAGCCTTTGGGCGTGAGGTGAATGTGTACCGCGTTGGTATCGCCAAACAGGTTGTGCAGGTTGCCCATGATTTCCTGGTAGGCACCGCCGAGGAACATCGCCAGGTAGTAGGGTTCGTGGGGGTGTGGGGTGTGGGGTGTGGGGTGTGGGGGTAAAGAGTTTAAAGTTAAGGCTGCTTCCCCTGCCCCCCTTGCTCCCTCTGCTTCCCCTGCCTTCTGCCCTCTGCCTTCTGCCTTTCGCAATGCGTGTAACTCCAAAACGGGTTTCACATCTTTCAGGTCGATGAATTGGTCGATTTTGCCGTCGCTGTCGCAGGTGAGGTCGGCGAGGGTGGCGCGTTTGGTGGGTTCTTCGTCCAAACGGTGGATGGGCATGATGGGAAAAAGTTGGTCGATCGCCCAGCTATCCGGTGCCGATTGAAACACTGAGAGATTGATGTAATAAATCGATGCCATGATCTTTTCTAGATCTTCCAGGTCATCGGGGACATATTCTTGCTGACGGGCGATCGCCAGAATTTTCTCACAGCAAACCCAGTAGAGGCGTTCGGCTCTGGCGCGTTCGGGCAGGCTGACGTAGCCAAAGTTGAACAGGCTGATGGCTTCTTCTTTGAACTGGGTTGCGTCGTGATACGCCTCTTGATAGTTCTCGACGGTAATGGATTCGTAGGTTTCGTAGAGATTGCGGATGATGAGATGCTCGGTTTCCTGTACGGGTTCGGGAATGCCAGAGGGCACTTCGCTGGTGCTGAGGACATCGAACACGAGGACAGATTGATGGGAGGCGATCGCCCGTCCACTTTCACTCACGAGCGTTGGTACAGGCAATTTACGTTCGTCGCAAGCCTCTTTGACTTCCGCAATGACATCGTTGGCGTAGTTCTGAATGTTGTAGTTTTTGGAGGCGTAGAAGTTGGTTTTGGAGCCGTCGTAATCTACACCCAAGCCGCCACCCACATCCAGGTATTTCATGTCTGCGCCCAGTTTTGCCAGTTCCACATAGATCTGGCTTGCCTCTTGAATGGCGGTTTTGACGACGGCGATCGACGAAATTTGGGAACCAATGTGATAGTGCAAGAGTTGCAGCGAATCCAGCATGTCCGCCGCGCTGAGTTGCTCCACCGTGCTGAGAATTTCGGGCACGGTTAAGCCAAATTTGGCGCGATCGCCTGCTGAGGTGCCCCAGCGTCCTACGCCTTTGCTGCTTAATTTGGCGCGAACACCGAGAATAGGACGAATGCCCAGTTTGCGACCCGCTTCAATGACCAGCGGCACTTCTTCAATTTGCTCCAGCACAATGATGGGGGTTTGCCCTAGCTGCTGCGCCAAAATTGCCATTTCGATGTATTCGCGGTCTTTATAGCCGTTGCAGATCAGCAGTGCACCGGGCGTTTTTAAGGTTGCCAGTGCAATCATGAGTTCAGGCTTGGAACCTGCCTCTAAGCCAAACTGATGGGGCTTGCCGAAACGAACCAATGCCTCAACTAAATGCCGTTGCTGATTGCACTTGACGGGAAACACACCCCGATACACACCGGGATAGTTGTACCGCGCGATCGCCTTGGCAAAAGCCGCATTCAAGCGCTCAATCCGGTCTTCCAGGATGTCGGAAAACCGGATCAATAGTGGTAAGCCTAGATTCCGCTGTTTAAGCGCATTGACGAGTTCAAAAAGATCCAGGGAACCACCGCGATCGCCTTCGGGAGAAACGGTAACGTGTCCGGCGGCATTGATCGAAAAGTACGGTTCGCCCCAACCTGTAATCCGGTAAAGTTCCTCGCTTCTCTCGATCGACCAGGCTTTAGGTGCAGGCTCTAAGGCTGACCCATTCGCAGCCTGGTGTTTAGCTTTAACCGTTTGTCGATCGGTTGGCTCTACCGCTTCCCGTTCCGAATCAGCCTTTGCAGCCGTTGACCGTGCCCCCATGCTTTCCTGACCTCGCAATCATTTCTGAAGTGCTAGTCTATCGCATCCATTCCGGTGTCGTAGGTAAGGTAGGGCACCCAGCGGCTATTCAGAATCCAATTCCTCTGTTTTGGGTGTGGGAGGCGTTGAAGGCGTAAATGGTGGTGCAGGCGCTGGAGTGGGTGTAGGAGCTGGCGTAGGCGTTGGAGTGGGTGGTTCGCTAGCTAGAAGAGGTTCGTGCTTGGCTTCGATGCCGAGCTGATTTTTGGCTGTGGCGATCGCGCTTGACACGGCTGATCTGCTTGCCTCTAACAACCCCTGTCCGGCATCTTGAGCCATGCGATCGGTGTTGGGTTTTTCAAAGTTATTGATCCATTCGCGAGTGCTCCAGCCTGTGCGGTAGCCCGTGCGCCAAATCCAGTCGCCCAATACCAGCGTCAGGCAAATAACTAACCAGAGCAGATAGCCTGTTTCCTTCAGAATCATCCAGGTTGTAGAAACAGTTTGGCTGTAGGTTGCGCCCGTTGCGGGGTCTTTGACAATGCCCCAAACCTTGGTCGCTTGCGATTGAATTTGATTGTTCATTTAAAGTCTCCTCATTCCCTGATTTCCTCGTTCCCTGCTTTAGTTATAAGCGTCAACGGTGCTTCTGTAAGCGCTACTGCAAGATTTCGATCGGCAATAGTGCTTGATGCAACTTAAGACGTGATCACAGACTATGTATAGTTGAATGTCACTGAAATAACGATCCAACTTGCCCCCCAACCCCCAATGCTGGGGGAGCAGAGCTTTCAAAGTCCCCCAGCATTGGGGGATTCAGGGGGCTTCTTCGGTAGCATTTTCCTTAAGTCAGTGCCATTCATGTATAGTTTGATCGGGTCACGATGCTCGGTTCTGGTGACTACATAGAACCACCGTTTTCGTGCGATCGTCTTTACTAGAATAGCTAAACTGGCTCTAAGATTCCCTGTCCCAGGTCAGATCCCCACCTTGTAGATCCCTGACTTTTTAGAGAAGTCGGGGATCTGAAACACATTTCAGGAAGACATGGTGTTGGTTGTTGCTACGCTTTACAAATTTGTCAGACTCCCGGATGCAGCCATGATGCAGCCGATCTTATTGTCGCAGTGCCAGCAGCAAGGGGTGAAGGGCACCATTTTGCTGGCAGAAGAAGGAATCAATGGCACGATCGCGGGTTCAAGAATGGCGATCGATGCAGTGTTGTCCTTTCTTCGCGCCGATCCCCGTCTTGCTGATCTGGAGCATAAGGAATCGTTCGCAGACGTGCAGCCGTTCGATCGTCTGAAGGTTCGCCTCAAAGCAGAAATTGTGACGATCGGTGTACCTGAAGCCGATCCGAATATGCAAGTCGGCACCTATGTTGATCCAGAAGAGTGGAACACGTTGATCGCTGATCCCGATGTGACTGTTATTGACACGCGCAATGCTTACGAGGTGAGTATTGGCAGTTTTCAGGGAGCAGA
Source organism: Tildeniella sp. (assembly GCF_059505325.1). Taxonomy (NCBI): domain Bacteria; kingdom Bacillati; phylum Cyanobacteriota; class Cyanophyceae; order Oculatellales; family Oculatellaceae; genus Tildeniella; species Tildeniella sp. The sequence continues at coordinate 45,976 of NZ_JCACKI010000032.1, read as the reverse complement.
AAATCCGCAGACGCGATCGTTTCGCCAGTTTCCGGAGTATGTCCGCACACACCTCGATCCAGCTCAACATAAGAAAGTAGCGCTCTTCTGCACAGGCGGCATCCGTTGCGAAAAAGCCTCTGCGCTCATGCTGGCTCAAGGCTTCGAGGAAGTCTATCATCTCAAAGGCGGCATTCTGAAGTACTTAGAAGCAGTGCCGATCGACGAAAGCCTATGGGAAGGCGAATGCTTTGTCTTTGATCAGCGGGTTGCCGTGCAGCATGGGCTAGAACCCGGAACCCATGATCTGTGTCGCAGTTGTGGACATCCCCTTTCAGAGGCGGACAAGGCTGCTCCAAACTATGAGTATGGGATCGCCTGTCCTCATTGCGCCAGTAACCTGACAGAGAAGAAGTGATCGCGGCAAGAAGCACGACAACAGCAATCGCACAGGGGCATTTGAGTTTGAGTTTTAGGTTCTCTCCGCGCCTCTGCGATACCAACCCCTTACCTAACGCTTTCTCGCCAGCGTCAGCCCATCCCCGATCGGCACCAGGCTAAGACTCACCCGCGCATCTTGATGTAGTTTTTCGTTCAAGGCGCGAATGCAGTTAGTGCTATTGTCTTGCACTTGAGGATCGCCAACCCGCCCATACCAGAGGACGTTATCGATCGTCACCAGTCCGCCCGATCGCACCAATTGGAGCGATCGCTCGTAGTAACCGTCGTAGTTGCTCTTGTCTGCATCGATAAACGCAAAGTCAAACGTGCCTGCATGTCCAGTCGCCAGCAGTTGATCCATGGTTTCAAGTGCAGGAGCAATGTGGAGATCAATTTTGTCCGCTACGCCTGCCTGTTGCCAGTAACGACGGGCGATCGCGGTGTACTCCTCACTCACATCACACGCAACAACCTTGCCATCAGACGGCAACGCTAGTGCCACGACCAGTGAACTATAGCCAGTAAAGACTCCCACTTCCAGCGTTTTCTTTGCGCCCATCAACTGCACTAGCAGCGCCATCAATTGCCCTTGCTCTGGCGAAATCTGCATCTGGCTCATAGAATGCTGTGCCGTTTCCTGCCGTAGCTGCGTGAGGATCTCTGGCTCTCGTAGGGAAACCGATTGGAAGTAGCTGTAAAGTCGATCGTCGAGATTGATGGATTGATTTGACATAAAGGATTTTGAAATGAGGTTTCGGAATCATGAAGCTACCGCAGAGGCGCAGAGGCGCAGAGGGAAATCAAAACTCAAAATTCTTTCCTACTCCCCACTCCCTACTCCCCACTTCCCATCTTCTCCGCCATTCGCAGCTTCGCCGATCGCGCTCTCACATTCTCCGCCACTTCATCATCCTGGGGCAGAATGGGCTTCTTGGTCAGCACTTTCAGCAACTCTGATTCGCGGAACCGATGTTTGACGATGCGGTCTTCGAGGCTGTGGAAGCTGATGATGGCGATTTTGCCGTCTGGTTTGAGCCAGTGAGGGGCACGATCGATGAAGGTTTCCAGCACGGTCAGTTCTTGATTGACGGCAATTCTTAATGCCTGGAAAACGCGAGTGGCGGGATGGATGCGCCCGTACCGATATGACTTGGGCACAGAGTAGGCGATCGCCTCTGCCAGTTCTGTTGTGGTTTCAAAGGGTCGCCGATCGACAATGCGGCGGGCAATCCGGCGCGACAGCCGCTCTTCACCGTAGGTGTAAAAGATGTCTGCCAGCTTCACTTCATCCCAGTGGTTGATTACATCAGCGGCAGTGAGATCTTGCTGCTGATCCATCCGCATGTCCAGCGGTGCTTCGTGGCGAAAGCTGAAGCCGCGATCGGGGATATCGAACTGTGCGGAACTCACGCCCAAATCTGCAAGGATGCCGTCAAATTGCTGGTCGCCCGGTTGAAATGCCGCAAAGTTCGTGCGGTGGAACTGGACGCGATCGTTAAACTCAGCCAGTTTGATTTGTGCTGCCGCGATCGCCTGCTCATCTTGATCGATCGCCGTTACCTGTACATCTAGCGCAGCAGCCAGAATGAGCGCACTGTGTCCACCGCCGCCAACCGTTGCATCTAGATAGTGTCCGCCCGATCGCACAGCTAAACCTTCTAGCACCTCACGACTCAGGACAGGGATATGCACGAATGCAGTTTCTACAGGCGAGTCAGGCAAATCGGATGCGTCGTTGGGTATGTCTTGTACAGGTGCCATCAGGAGGTGTGAAGAGAGGGGGCGGAGGAAGCAGGGTGAATGCTGATAGCTGACCGCTGATAGCTGACCGCTGATAGCTGATAGCTGATAGCTGACCGCTAAAGAAGAGCATTCGACCCTACTCTATCGTTTTCCTCTCAAAGCTTGATGACGATCGCCGTTAGCTTTAACACCTTCTCCAGTCAATCAATCCGTATAATCTAAGAGAACCACTAAGTTGTTAGAGATTAGTTGTTAGTTGTTGGAAACCTCTTCACTAACAACCTACAACTAACAACCAACAACTCATCCAACTGCTCACACGGGAGACTGTTCATCTATGACAATGATCGAGACGAAGACAGAACCCATGGTGATCAACATGGGTCCTCACCATCCCTCGACTCACGGCTGCTTTCGGCTGGTTGTGACGTTGGATGGTGAAAACGTCATCGACTGTGAGCCTGTATTGGGCTACCTGCATCGAGGCATGGAGAAGATTGCCGAAAACCGTACCAACATCATGTACGTCCCCTACACCAGCCGTTGGGACTACTACGGTGGGATGTTTAACGAGGCAATCACCGTCAATGCGGTCGAAAAACTTGCCAACGTGCCCGTGCCTAAACGCGCCAGCTACATTCGCGTCATCATGCTGGAGTTAGCGCGGCTGGTGAATCATCTGCTGTGGTTAGGACCGTTTGTGGCTGACTTGGGAGCGCAAACGCCGTTTTTCTATACGTTGCGCGATCGCGAGATGATTCTCGACCTGTACGAAGCGGCAACAGGCTATCGCATGGTCAATCACAACTATTTCCGCATTGGGGGTGTTGCTGCCGATGTGCCTTACGGTTGGGTCGATAAGTGCGAAGACTTCGCCACGTACTTTATGCCCGTCATTGATGAGTACGAAAGACTCATCACCAACAACCCCATCTTTCGTCGTCGCTTAGAAGGCGTAGGCGTTTTAACCCGTGAAGAAGCCATCAACTGGGGCTGTTCGGGTCCCATGCTCAGAGCCTCTGGCGTACAGTGGGATCTGCGTAAAGTAGACCACTATGAATGCTACGACGACTTTGACTGGAAGGTGATTTGGGCAACGGAAGGCGACTGTTTGGCGCGCTACGTGGTGCGGATGGGGGAAATGCGCGAGTCGGTGAAGATTATCCAGCAGGCGATCGCAGGGCTTCCCGGTGGTCCCTTTGAGAACCTGGAAGCAAAACGCATGGAAGCAGGTCCCAAGTCAGAATGGAACGGGTTTGACTACCAGTACATCGGCAAGAAGATTGCACCTACTTTCAAAATCCCCAAAGGCGAACATTACGTCCGCCTAGAAGCGGGTCGGGGTGAAATGGGGATCTTCATCGTCGGGAACGATACCGTTTTTCCCTGGCGCTGGAAGATCCGTCCTGGTGATTTCAACAATCTGCAAGTGCTACCGAGTTTAGTGAGAGGCAACAAGGTCGCAGATATCTTTGCAATTTTGGGCAGCGTTGACGTGGTGATGGGATCGGTCGATCGCTAGTCTCCTCAAACTGCAAAAGAAGAAACCGCAAAAGAAGAAATCGCAAGAGAAGGCAGGCTTAACCACGCACGTCGCAAAAGTTGCTTGAGAATCAAGGCTTGACTGGTTTCTAGACGTGACGGTCATGTGGTGAGGACATACGAGCCTGACTAAATAACAGGGTCATCGCTTTGGGGAGCGCCCACGCAGCCTTCTCAAGGCGGTGACTCTTACGTGCGATCGTCATCGCAAAACCAGTCAAGGGAACCAGCACCCTCAGCCTTACTGACTCAAGGCGTTGAACTCACCCGGTTAATCTCGCGCCTACAAGTTCGCCATGCTCAAGCACACCTTCTAACTGCGTGCATCTAAACATGCATGGAGGAAGGGGTTGTAACCTTTTACCATTTCTTAAAGCAGTTGAGTTAGCCTAAATCCAGTTGGATTTTTCCTGAACTGTCACATCTACCTTTGGGCTGAAACGGCATGGCAATTAACCGCAGACACTTTCTTCTTTTTTTGGGTGCGAGTGCAGGTACCGTTGCCTGTAACGGGCTACCCGGTCAGCGATCGTCAGTTTTAACGGGGCAATCATCCACCACTGGCGCGATGAGCAGTAAAACGCTGCTGGGATTCAACCCACTCAAAAGCCCCATACCGCTGTCCAACAATGATTCAGTGGGCGTAAAACAGGTTTCCTTCACCGCCAACAGTGAACAACAAATTGCAGCTGATTTCGCCAGCTACGAAGTAATAGACGATCTGGTGCTGCCAGAGGGCTACACCTACGACATCCTGGCAAAGTGGGGCGATAAAGTCGGCGATTCACGCTTTGGTTACAACAATGATTACCTCTCGCTTGTAGAAACCAGCGCTGGCAAAGGCTTTTTGACAGTCAACTTTGAATATATCAGCGCGGTTTCCTGGCAGCAGACCTACGAAAAAGTGATCGGCAAAGCGCTACCGTTGCGAGAAGTCGATAAAGCGGTGAGAGCCGCCATCAAAGCGATTAAAGATGACAAGGTACCAGGACTAAATGCGTTTGCGCTAGCAGACAGCGATCCTGTGAAAGCGAAAGTGAAGCTAATTGCCCAGGAAGCTCTGACCGATCTGGGGTTGGGTGTGCTCTCAGTGCAGCGCGAGTCGGATGGTCGCTGGGTGAGAACGAATGTTGCCGATCGCCGCGTCACTGGCATCTCCGGTCTCACTGATGGACGCTATTTGAAAGCAACTGGACCCGCTGTTGCCATCTTTAGTAAGACCAAAGGGCAGGGTTATGTCGATAAACTGGGAGCCAAAATTATCGGCACCATGCAAAACTGTGCGGGTGGCACAACCCCGTGGGGCACGGTTTTAAGCGCTGAAGAAAACATTCAGGGGCAGGTACCCGAACCCGTACACGCAGATGGCACGTCGTTTGACCCCATTTATCGCCCGTTCAATATTACAGATGAAGAAATCAGTGGCTTGGGGAATGTGTTTGGGCTGGCTGGCAACAAGTACGGTTGGATGGTGGAAATCGATCCGGCAAACCCCGACGATTACGGTACGAAACATACCTGGCTGGGACGCTACCGCCACGAGGCAGTCGGCATTCGGGCAGAAGCAGGTAAGCGCCTAGTGTTCTATTCGGGGTGCGATCGGCGCGGTGGACATCTCTATAAGTTCGTCAGCAAGAGCAAAGTAAGCGACCCAAAAGATAAAGCAAACTCCAAACTGTTGACCGAGGGAATGCTCTACGCCGCTAAGTTTAACGCAGACGGTACGGGACGCTGGATTGCGCTGTCTCCCAGCACACCTGTTGCACCCGAAGCGCCCGGACGCATGGCTGGAGGAATGCTGCCCTTACCGCAACGTCCCAAAGGCGGCGTGATGCAGGTTGAGGACGATGAACAAATTACAGCTTTCCAGAAGAAATTCAAAACGCTTGGTCAACTTTATACTGGCAGCGACGCAGAAAAGCAGGGCGCAATTCTCATCGACGCACACTATGCCGGAAACGCAGCTGGCGCAACCTGTACTGCTCGTCCTGAAGATACCGAAATTGCCCCGGATGGTTCACTCTTAATCGCCTTCACATCGGGAGCCATCAGCAAGGAAGATGGCAGCCCCGATGTTCGTATCTTCAAAGGTCCAGACGGCAGTTCTGCTTACGAATATGGTTGGGTCATGCGTTTAAGCGAGGATGGCAATGAGCCAGCCGCAATGTCGTTCAAGTGGGAGATGATGGCAACAGGCGGCGAACCAGCGGCAGGTGGCTTGGGCTTCTCTAACCCCGATAATCTGGCGTTTGACCCCAACGGCAATCTCTGGATTGTGACGGACATGCCCTCAGACAAGATGAATTACCCGGTGCCTGCCGATCGCCTGGAAAAAAACGGTGTGCCTGTCAAGGCAACCAACCTGCGCGGTCTGTTTGGCAACAACTCGCTCTGGTGCATTCCCTTAGCGGGCGAAGCGGCAGGGACACCTTTCCTGTTCGGCACTGCTCCCATGGATGCAGAACTCACCGGACCCTACTTTGCGCCCGATGCCAAAACGCTCTTTTTATCAGTGCAGCACCCCGGCGAATTAAACGGCACTCGCAAAGAGATGGCAGCCGAAACCCGCCAGTACTCAATGCGGATGCCTGCTGGACAGTCATTTATGCAAACGCGCAAAGTGCCGATCGGCTCTAACTGGCCCACCAAACAGCCCAACGAGCCGCCGATTCCTGCCGTTGTTACCATCCGCCGCCGCGATCAAGGCGCGATCGCTACTTGACTCAGCTTCCAGACAGTAAGCAGTTCACTACGACCCTAAAATACGTAGAAGTTGGTCAACGTTGTCCAGGTCGCCAACAATACGGCGTACAGGATGAGGCCATGCTTTGACCAGCGTTGGTGTTGCCGAGACCTGATCAAGCTCTGCCTGCTCAGGATGCTGCGACACATCAATGATCTTAAGCGTATACGGATGGCTGAGAGATTCTTCTAGCAACCGATGCAGGGTTTGCAGCGTCCGTTCTGTTGCTGTGCTGTGTCCTGAAACAAAAAGTCGTAGGACGTAGCCTTTCGTCTCTGTCTCTGGTGCAATCGGTTCTACAATTGCGGTCTGTGGCACTTCATAGAGCTGGGCATAGGGATCGGTCTGTTCATACCGCACCATTAAATCGTGGGGTTCCCAAAGTTGCGGAAACTGTTTGCGATAGGTCGCTAAAATCACAGCATCACACAAGCCTTCTTTCAGTGCAGACGGTTGCCAGTTTAGATCATCCAGACCGAAGACGACATTCAGTAAAGTCTGATAGCGAAGCACCAGTGGTGATGCCTCAGCGACCGTCAACAGTTGCTGTGTTCGCGAGTCAAGCCAGCGATCGACCGTTGCAGTATAGCAGGGCACCAAAAAGTGAGGCGGTTCTGGCAAACCCAAAAGATCGCGTAGCGCGACGCAAAGATGCAGGTGCCAGCGTTCCTGCTTCTTATAATCGATGCCGTAAATTAAACCGCCACCGGGTGTAAACAGCGCAATGCCCTTAAAGACACCAGGGTTAGGAGCGGAATCTGGGTTCAACGTCTTTTCCTATAGGTGGCTACACGCGCCCTCTCAGCGACTGCGCCATTTCGTTTGGCTTTGGCGACATCTCCAAAGCGACTTCTTCTGTAATTCGTCCCGCTTCATAGAGTTTGTAGAGAGACTGGTTCATCGTACACATACCGTCGAAGGTACAGCGAGGAATAATTTGCTCAATCTCCTCAATTTCACCGCGCCGAATGAAATCTTTAATCGCGTCTGTGTTAATCAGAATATCGTGAAAGGCAGCGCGTTTGCCATCGGTCGTGCGGCACAGACCTTGAGAAATAACGGCAACCATTGATTCGGCTAGCGAGATCCGAATGGGTTCCTGCTGCTCTGGTTCAAACAGTTGCAGAATCCGTTCGATCGTCTTGACCGCACTGTTAGTGTGCAACGTTCCCATGACGAGGTGCCCCGTTTGTGCCGCTTTGAGAGCCGTGTTAACGGTTTCTTTATCCCGCATCTCACCCACCAGAATTAAATCTGGATCTTCCCGCAGAGCTGCTTTCAGCGCATTGTCGAATTTGCGGGTGTGAATACCGACCTCTCGGTGTTTAATCAATGCCTTTTGACTTTTATGTACAAATTCGATCGGGTCTTCAATGGTAATGATGTGCTTTGGCATCTCCTTGTTGATGTAGTCAATCATGGCTGCCATAGTGGTGGACTTACCAGAACCCGTAGGACCTGTAACCAGCACCAAACCTTTGTGGTAGTGACAAACGTCTTTGAACACAGGGGGAAGGTTAAGCTGCTCCATCGTCAAAATTTTGAGCGGAATTAACCGTAGCACCATGGCAGGACCGTGCAACGAGTCGAAGATATTGATCCGCACACGAGCAAAGTCATACTGAGTGGCAGCGTCAAAGTCCAGGGTCTCCTCAAACTCGTGAATGTCTTCTTCGCTAAGAATCTCGTGCAGCCAGCTATAGAAAGTTTCGCGATCGGTGACGGGCCAGTCTGTTGGATCAATCTCGCCCCGGTTCCGAAAGCGCGGGACTTCTCCAACGCCAGCGTGAACGTCTGAATAGCCTTTGTCGAAAGCATGTCGCACAATTTCTGCCAGCGTCGGGGAACCGTTATTCGGCTTGCGCACGTTCGCGGGTACCGATGGTGGCGCAGTGGGACGATGTCCGGCAGGGGGTGTCGCAGGCGCAGAAACGACCGTTTGAGATGCCGCAGGCTGCTGGGCATGAGACGAGACAACGGTTGGCGTGGCAGCACCAGCAGGTTGAGTTGAACCCATCATGGGAAGTGACGTACCAGCAGGCGCAGAGATAATCGTCGGTGTTGCTCCAGCAGGGGGCATAGCGGATGTCATCTGTTGCGTGGCAGCGATCGTAGTGCCGTTGTTGGCAGGCGTGCGCGCTGGCGGTGGTGGTGCTGGCGGAACACGCGGAGGTGGCGGCGATATCGGTGGACGCTGTGATTCTGTCATGTGCTACTTCTCTACGGAGCGTAGAGCGATAAAAGCGATCGACGGACTCTTGATCAAGACCCGTACCGTTGTACTGATAGCGATGGTGGCTGAGGAGCAAAACAACGCCTGTAGAACGTGCCTGGATAACCCGTGTGATGCACCCATGCTTGCTCAGGCAACTGCGATCGTTCGTCTAGGCTGCGCGTCTCTACCAAAATAACAGACACCCATCTCTAGAGCAGTTTTCCCACAACGACTGTTGTCCTATCATTTCTATGTTGAATCTCGTGAAAATAAGTTTATGAGTGACACCGAAGCCTGGTATGTCGTGAAGCAAGCGAATGGTCAATGTGTCATTTTGTCTGGCAATGACGTTGAGCCTCTACAAAAAACGGAGGAGTCTTCTGCCTCAGAGCATTGGGGACCCTACGACTCGCAGCAGGAGGCGATCGCCCGCCGCGTCGGTTTGATTCGCGCTGGCAAATGTCAGCCTGCCTGACATACGTTGCTTACTATTGCGCGCTAATGCGTTTCAGTTTTGGCAGATCACGCTTTTTGCCGACGCGTTGGCAACCGATTCAAGGCTGTCTGGTGCTGCACTGTAGGTATCTCTGTAGGTGTCTCTGGCTGCATGTCGTGCCAAAAGCTGGCAGACTTCAACGCTTGCATGATTTTAGCGACACTCTCTTCTACCGTTTCCTGGTCAGTGAAACAGTTAATGTCAGGATTAAAAGGAGCTTCATAAGGAGCATCAATACCTGTAAACTCCTTTATTTTTCCCCTTCTTGCTGCTGCATATAAACCTTTAACATCGCGCGATTCACAAACGTTGAGAGGCGCATTAACGTAAACTTCGAGAAAGTTAGGAATCATTGCTTTCATTTCATCACGCACCAAGCGATGAGGGCTAATCGTTGCAACGATCACAATTACCCCATTGCGGCTCAGCAAATTTGCCACAAAGCCCACTCGTCTAATGTTGGTATCGCGATCGTCTTTTGTATAGCCAAGCCCTTTGGATAAGTTTGTGCGGATGACATCACCATCCAGCAACTCCACATTAAGCTGCCATGTTAAAAATAAGCGCTCTAAAGTTTGCGCGATCGTAGTTTTCCCTGCACCACTTAGCCCAGTTAACCAAATGACCATACCATTCGTCTTCATGAATCAACTCAGCCTTTAGCTCAATCTACCTGGTGTCAAAAAGTTGTTGCTAAGTCTGTCCCTTACAGCGTTTGAGCTTACTACTCTTTAAGATGAAATAGCTGCTTAAATTGAATCCACTGTGTTCTTAGCTTCCAGAACTTGCTGGTCTTCATCGCTGCAATGGCAGCGTGCGTTTGGTCAAGCTGGTGGCTGAGTTGCTCTTTAAGATCATTGGTACTCTCTATACATGTAGAAACATCTTTTTGGAGTGCTTGGTTCACTTCTTGAAGCTGCTGATTTGCATTTTGAAGCTGCCGATTTGCATCTTGAAGCTGCTGATTCGCATCTTGAAGCTGGTGACGCTCTTGAGCCATTTTTACCAGCTCTGCCTGAGAAGCAGAGAAGTGACTTTGCAGGTCGGCAACTCGATTGCTCAAGCCCTGTAAATCTAGCCAATCTTTAAGTAACCAGGCAGTTGGTGAAACTAGCTCTTGATTGATGTGCGTTGAATCATCACTAAAACCTGCTGCGTTGTTGAGCTGCTGATATAACGAGTAAGCGTCTGGAAAATAGCGCTGAATCATTAGGGCGCGCTGAGAATACGATGTCTGGGTCTTTAAAGAAGAGGCATCGTAAAGCTCCTCTTTGGGAGGATTAAGTGAAAGGCTGAATTGTTGACTCACTGACTCGATAAAAGCAGTAGGATCACTAGTAATTTGATTGAGATGTATTAAAAAGCATCTGTCTGAAAAAGAGCTGTAAAAATCTAAGACAACTTGATTGTAATTTGTCCATAGATCGAGAGCAAATTGAGGATTGTGACTAAATACTTCATCGCCTCTACGGTATAGAGAATCAACCACTTCCCAGGGCGATCGATAAATGAATATAAACTTTGCTTCTGGGATTAAGTTGCCCCAAAAATTCAAGAAAAGAGTTGTTCTAGGATCTTTCCATGCCCAAGGCTGCGTTAGCGACGCATTTTTGGAGACAAGTAACTTTGCTGCATCAATATAATATTCAGGGACATTAATACTTTTTTTCAATGTCCAACCAGCTTCACAAATTCCCGTTGAACGTAGAACATCTTGATGAAAATTCAAAAAATCAAGGTTTTCAAAGTGTCCTTTTAAGTTGCCAGTGTTTCCTTCAAGAAGGTGTTGACCAACATCTACACCTGCGCTTTGTAGAAGCGATGCCGTGAGAGACGTGCCTGATCGATGCATTCCAGCAATGAGCAGAACGGGTTGCTTGCTGTTCCCGTCATGTCGCATTTAAGATAACCTCCGTGTCATATTTTGTGGTTTCTAATTGTATCCAAAATGAACTGTGAATGCTAACTTCAGCCAAGAGGCAACGCCTGATTTTTCTTTGATGCTAGAAGAGAATGGTTGAACTCTGCGTGTCTATCAGGTTGCGTTGAGCCACTCATTCATGCCTGTTTCAGCATTCTCCGTCCTGAGGGCAAAGTCCCGATGATTGCTGTGAAGATTTGATAATGACCAAAATTAATTACCCAAATTTTTTACCTGATTTTTGTGAATCTCATCGTAGAGCCAATCTTTAGTGAGTCGTGAGCGACAAGCAGGTTTTGCTTTTGTACCGCTAATCGTACTTATGCGCCGTGTGCTGTGCCCCAGTGTGATTCATCTTGACGATGGAGCCTGCTATCCGATCGAGTTCTCCCGACTTGCCTCAGATTGCAGCACCGCAGCGCTACCGTTCTCATAGTGCTACGCATGCTACCGTTTGATCGACACTAGAGCAGACCCTTCCATCTTCTCTGTTAGAGCCACTCTTACGTAGACAGCGCTCTTTACGGGTATCGCTGAGAGAGATGTAGAAAGATGTAACAATTTCCTGATTCCATTAATAAATATTGCAGCCTTTTGATCCGGTTGTTAGCTTGTGCATGGGTTGAGACCCACGATTCTTTATCTACCAATGGAGGTGCATATGTTGCTTTTAACGACGATCGTCTTAACTGGCTGGCTCTTAGCGTCCACTTTAGGTACCTGGGCTTACATGGCTGGCAACGCTAAGTAAAGCAAGGATGACAGGAGGGTTTCCTGTGCTGCCTTGAGTTCTATTCAACACAAACGAGGCATGATTCTGCTTTCAACCGCTCAAACAACTAATCACTCTCAAAGCGATCGTTGCCCAGACGTTGCTTCCAATCCAGTGATCGATCCAACGGTGGGCAGTCACCTGGGCTTACAGATACGCTTCGCGCCGCTGCAACCGATTCGGCAGTGGTTAGCAAACCTTGAACTACACGATCGCCGAATGGCGCGATCGCTTTGCTTGCTCATCCCGGCTCGATGTCCCTTCGAGCGTACTTTTCAGCTTTTTGGACGCACGCTACTTTCGATTCCGCCCCTTTGCAAACTCAACCCTTTCTATGATGAGTTGGTGGCGCTGCGTTTTCGTGCTCTTTGCTATTTAGCAGATGCCTGTGGCGAGGATATTTCACCTTTCTGCTAGTCTTGACGCTATTGGTCTCTCAGAGGTACTTGAACTGGTACTAATACAAGCGACGCTGCCAGTCCTCAGGCATTGTTCTAGACCCCAAGCCCCCAATAGTCGTCTTTTCGATGACACTCTCTAAACCTTCACGTCTATTTCACTTCGATACCGCCTGCAAGCGTCTGACGTGCGTTTTTCGGCATCGCTGATGGGATGAATCCATCTGACTGACCCTCACCCTAGCCCTCTCCCAAAAGGAGAGGGAACCAGAGTTCTTGCTCCCTTTTCCCTGGGGAGAAGGGTATAGCCCTTCGGTCATTCAAGAAAGGGGATGAGGGCAATGCATCCCGCCATTCAGCAACACTCGTTTTTCTTCACTTTTTATCTACCCGTCGATCGCTCGTCTATGCGGTCACCACGCACCTTGAGCAGGCGGGCAATGTTCTTCTAGTCAGTCTCAAGAGGGTATGCCATGCAGTTCTCATTTTCTAAGGCTAGTGCTGTTGACGTTGTTGAGCCGACAGCCCAGACGCGCAACGGAAATGCTACAGCGGCAGCACACAAATCGCTGCACGCGATCGTCAGCAAAACGGGTTCTGATCAGCCTGCTCACTTAGAAGCAGAGCAAGCTGCTCGATCAGAATTGACTCAAGCAGAGCCATTGACAGTGGTGAAGCAAACTATTGACGATCTGGAGGCGCAAGGCTTACTCATGCTGTTCGATCGGCACGATCAAGTGGCAAAGCGTCTCACTGGCGATTTAATTGCAGCAGGCGTTTTACCAGAGGACGTTCTACCACAGAGGATTCTGCAAGAGAGCGAGCCGATCGCTGAACCCGTATCCACAAACCTAAAACACGCGAAGGAGACTGATTAGGAAATAACGGCATAGTTTGTCATCAGCTATCAGCGTTTCTCTAACTGCTGATAGCTGATAGCTGACCGTTGGCTGCCACAAGGCTCAAAGCAACTGCTTCAGCGACTTTAATACCGTCTACACCAGCAGAAAGAATGCCTCCCGCATAGCCAGCTCCTTCGCCTGCTGGATATAGCCCTTTCGTGTTGATACTTTGGCAGTCAGCGCCACGCTTAATACAAATGGGTGACGAAGTGCGGGTTTCTACTCCCGTAAGGACAGCATCATGCATGGCAAACCCCTTGATTTGCTGGTCGAATATGGGGATCGCTTCACGGATTGCAGCGATCGCATAATCCGGCAAGCTGGAACTCAAATCGCACAAATGCACCCCTGGCTTGTAGGATGGCTTCACGCTTCCTAACTGAGTAGACGACTGTCGCGCCAGAAAATCACCGACTAGCTGACCCGGAGCTTCATAGGTGCTGCCACCTAACTCAAAAGCACGTTCCTCCAAGCGACGCTGCAAGTCTATCCCAGCTAAGGGGCTACCTGGATAATCCTCTGGCGTGATGCCAACGACAATGCCGCTGTTGGCATTTTTGCCGCTCCGCTCGTACTGGCTCATACCGTTAGTGACTACACGCCCGCGTTCGGATGTTGCCGCAACGACTTGCCCTCCCGGACACATGCAAAAGCTGTAGACCGATCGCCCATTCGAGCAGTGGTGTACCAATTGATAATCCGCTGCACCCAACAGGGGATGACCTGTCTGCGATCCCAACCGACACTGGTTAATTAATGCTTGCGGATGCTCGACCCGAAAGCCAATCGAAAACGGCTTGGGTTCGATATAAACACCTTGCCGATGCAGCATCTCAAAGGTGTCGCGGGCACTGTGTCCGATCGCCAGAATAACGTGGTCACTGCGGATGTACTCTCCATTGGCGAGAATCACGCCGCATACCTGCCCTTGCTCAACGTCGATCGTGTCCACTCGGCTTTGAAAGCGGATTTCGCCGCCTAAAGACTCGATCGTGTGGCGCATGTGCTCGACAATCTTGACGAGCCGATAAGTGCCAATGTGGGGTTTGTTGACGTAAAGAATCTCAGGGGCAGCACCCGCATTGACCAACTCGGTAAGAACTTTCCGCCCCTGACGATTGGCATCTTTAATTCGGCTGTAGAGCTTGCCATCTGAGAAAGTGCCTGCGCCGCCTTCCCCAAATTGGGCGTTTGACTCCGGGTTGAATTTGCGCTTGCTCCAGAAACCGAATGTATCAACGGAGCGATCGTGGACGGCTTTTCCCCGCTCTAAAATCAACGGACGAAACCCCATCTGTGCTAGTAATAGACCCGCAAACATGCCAGAAGGACCGTTACCGATGATGATAGGACGTACCTTCAGTGCAGAGGGTGCTTGGGCAACGTAGCGGTAGGTCGTATCAGGGGTAGGCACCACATGCGGATCGTGCTTGAAGCGCTGGAGCAGTCGTGCTTGTTTCGGCGTTTCGATATCTAAAATATAAACAAAGGAAACGGAACCACGTTTACGAGCGTCATAGCTACGTTTGAAGATGGTGTAGCCAATTAGATCGTCTGGGACAAGGTGCAATTTTTTGAGAATCGCGGATTGGATATCTGCTTCAGTATGCTCCAGTGGGAGTTTGATTTCAGTGAGGCGCAGCATGGACGGTCTGGCAGGATAAATAGCAGAAGCTAGGAGCTTTCTTTTTTAAAGCTAGGCTTTAACGCTCAGGGCAGCCGAGTCAACAAACAAGACTGTGGTGGAGTATGCCATCCACAACCAGCGAACCGACTCATTGTCTGCCCCAGACCGCTTCAGGACTTTGGCGCAGTGGGCTGTTCAGCCTTGATGCGTTGGGTCAGAATTTCAAGGGCTTTAGCATATTGTAAATCAGCGGACGTGCCGATTTTCTCTCGATCGCCACTCAGCGTTTGTCGTTGCTCATCAGACAGCTTGACTTCCACATCTGGCTCGATGCCGTTTTTGTTGATGTCTCGACCACTGGGTGTCAGATATTTAGCGATCGTGACTGCCAAGCCAGAACCATCACCCAGCCTACCGACAGACTGCACTAAGCCTTTACCAAACGTTTTGGTGCCAACCAACGTGGCGCGTTTATTATCCTGCAAGGCACCAGAGAGAATTTCGCTGGCACTCGCAGAGCCACCATCAACCAGCACCACCAGAGGCTTATCGGTCAGCGCCCGGTTGTTTGCCTTCTCTCGATCCTGCTCTCCTTGACGATTGACTGTCGAAACAATAGCACCTTGTTTTAACCACATCTGAGCGATTTCAATGCTGGTAAAGAGCAACCCACCTGGGTTAGAACGCAGGTCGAGAATGTAACCGCTCACGTTTTGCTTCTCTAACTTCTGAATGGCGCTCCTCATCTCAGCAGGTGCGTTGGCGCTAAACTGCACCAGCCGAATGTAACCGACTCCGCCTTGAGCCTCGTCTTTCCGATAGCTAGCACGGACGGGGTGGATCTCAATTTTTGCCCGCTTAAGCTGATATTCCATCTGCTTATCACCACGCTGCACGGTCAGCTTAACGCTAGTGCCAGGATTGCCACGAATGAGCGTCACTGCTTTGTTCAGCTCCATACCATCGGTGCTCTGGGCATCAATTTTGGTAATAATGTCTTTTGCCAAAATGCCCGCTGTGAATGCAGGCGAATCTTCGATCGGTGCGATGACGGTCAGCTTTTTTGTTTTTTCATCGGCTGCAAGCTGAATACCGACTCCGGTAAGCTCCCCAGAGGTATCAATCTGCATATTCTTGTACTCTTGCGGATCCATAAAGCGAGTGTAGGGGTCGCCCAACTTTTTGAGCATTTCGCGCACTGCTTTATATGCCTCCTCTTTGTTGGCATAGGGCTTGTTCAGATATTCACTGCGAGTCGCCTTCCAGTCAACCTTGTTAAAGGTGCCATCAACATAGGTACGATCGATGATCTGCCAAACTTCATCAACGAGTCCTTTTGGGCTTTCCTGGAAGAAAGCTTGCCCTTCGGATAGGTGAATGCCGGCTCCGGTAATGGTGACTGCACTAACTGCGATCGCTGTAGAAGCGAGAACAAGCCCACGTTTCGTGACTGCCATAAGACTGAGCTAGAGGAGAAACTGCAAAAGATTATGCTCAATCTAGCACAGCCGATCGAGGCAACGTCGTTCCCTCAACAATAGACAAAATTCTTCACTAGAACAGAATGTATCGGGCTGTTGAGCGCGATCGTCTTTGAAGCGTTGGTGGGTCGATCGCGCCTACCGTAACGTGGGTAGATAGATCATCTGATCCTGATACTCGCCTTCTAGTGAAGCTTCCGCAATAAGCTGCAATTCATCAAGGCTTTGTCCAACACTTAAATCACTGCTAAGAATAAAGATTCCAGGTATATGACGATCGTGAGCGATATGGTCAGCCAGATGGAGTGGCATTGATGCACGGTTATTTGTTACGAGGATGAACGTGTGTTCCTCGCACCAATGCAGTATTTCAGGATCGAGCGTACCTTTGGCGGGAGCACCCGGATCACCGACTGCCCAAACAACCAAATCAGGATTTAGCCGTCGCAATTGCTTTTGGTAAAGCGGATCGACGTTTTCATCCATGAGATAGCGAAGCGCCATTTTCCTGCTGTGCTGCCTCGCGTTCAGCCTTTAGTTTCATCAATCGTTGCACAGTTGGAGATGGGTTAATCCTCTGTTCTTCACGCATTCGCTGCCCCAACGCTAACCAATCTGCTACATATTTGCCAACGGCTTCTTTATGATGGAGATAGTAGAGAATAGTGGCGTAAACTTGCTCCAGCGTCACCGTGTAGAAATGGGTGACAATTTCCTCAGGTGTCTCAGCACTGTAAATATAGCGGTGCAGGATGCTCTCAATTCCCACTCGTGTACCTTTAACCCGAATATCGTCCGAACTCAAAAAGTCAAAGTAGTTATCCAGTCGAGTCGGCTGAGTCTCTAGCCCCGCAATGGATATAGTCAATAAATCGTTGCTCATTTGCTCAACTCCAGAGCCGAAAGCCGATCGCTTAAATACTGTCTTCAGCATAGCGAAAAGCCATTTAGTTGACGAATAGTATGGGTGGGCGTGATCGTCATGATGTTCGTTCCTGCGGCAACTCAGACCATCAGTCAATACCCCAAGACTTCTTATATACTTTCAGCATTTCAGCAAAAAGGTTCTGTGCAGCGTTCTGCTTCGCTTTAGCTTTTGATCCTCCCTGACCTTCTGCTGTGTAGGTCTTCCGCTCAAATTTACAGGTTGCCTCAAAGGTGAAAATTGGTAGATTAGGTGTCCCTACTCGATTTAGCTCAGAATAGTCAGGCTTCAGTTCGCCTTTGTCTGCCAAAAATTCTTGCAATGCCGAAACGGGCTGTTTACGTTCTAATTCAGCGATATCTTTTCTGACTTTTGCCTCAACTCGTTGTCTCGCTTCAGAATCTACCGTCGCCAAATCAAATGCTTGTCTAATGGCAGTCTCACATTTCTTTAGCCCGCAATCCTGATAGATCGCTCCTATCAATGCCTCAACCAAATCGGCAATCACTCTATCGGTGATCTGACTTTGAGGAATATTGGCAACGGAAACAATATCAATTTTTTGACCAATTTGAGTCAAATTATCGTTCTTAACGATCTCTGCTCTAACGTTCGTAAACCATTCTGGTCGATCAATTAAGTACTTTGAAACCAAATACTCAGAAACAACGAAAGCTAGGACTGCATCACCAAAAAACTCAAGCACCTCGTACTGCCGGATGGTAAGTGCTCTCCGATATTTGTTTAGATCCTGCGGACGTATGCCAAAATGCTGCTGCACCCACTGACGTAATTCCTGATCGTTCACGTTCATGAAAGGATTTGATTAACCTCGGTAGCTTGTATGCTCGTGTGTCAAGTTATACCTACACTGAGATTTGTTGATATTCCTGATGTGCTAGGGAGCCGAATTTTGGCTTTTGCTTGGGAAGTGATACAGCATGAAGGTCAAAGATCTGATCAAACGATTAGAGGCAGATGGTTGGTATCTAGATCAAACGAAAGGCAGTCACCGTCAATATCGCCATCCTACTAAGTCGGGAACCGTTACTGTTCCAGGTAAGTTGTCGAAAGACTTAGCTACAGGTACGCTTAAAAGTATCAGGAGGCAGGCTCAACTGGAGGATGAAAGCCAGTGCGTTACGCAGTTGTGATTGAAAAAGCAGCGGGAAACTATTCAGCGTATGTGCCTGATCTTCCAGGCTGTATTGCCGTAGGGGACACGCTAGAAGAGATACAGCAGATGATTCGGGAGGCGATCGAATTCCATCTTGAAGGAATGGAGTTAAATCGTGAATCGATTCCTGAACCGTCGAGTTTGTGTCAGTACATTGAGGTGTGTTGAAAGAAGACTGTTGGGAAGTGAGTTGATCGATCGCGTATCATCACTCCTACAACTAAAAAATGAACCATCATGTGGCTTGTAACGGTTTACTGTTCGGCTGAGAGCTGGCGCAACGATGCGAACGCCTTCAACGCAATCATGGCGCACTATACGGTCAAGCCACTTTCCACCAAAAAGATGAAAGAGGATGAGCGGCGCATCATGACCTTTCAGGTAGAAGACGTGAGCGAGGCGGAAGCCTTTCAAGATGAATGTATGACGCTGGACGGCTTTACCGCTCAGTTTGAATCGCTGTGAAGCAGCCTCGACAGGCAATTTTCTGGATTCATACGCGCCCAAGCTCATTTGAAAAGCCAGCTACGCCTCAACGCTGTCGTCTTCTGCGTCAGGCAGCGGCAGTTTTGGGATCGTTAAACTGATAACACGTTCGTCGGGGTCAAGACTAAGCGGACGATCGCCCGGTTCATCCCGACCTTTGAGTGGTACGAGGCTACCTGTTAAGCGCGACAGACGGTTAGTGTTCGTTAGCAGCGTGATTGCCGTATGCGGTGCAGCAGCGACCATACCAACAAGGGCATCGGTTTTACCAGTAAATTTAAATGATTGAGTGCCGAGGTCACCAACTGTGGAGAGACGGATGGTGTCGATCGCCAAACGCTTAGCATACCCTTGCTCTGACATTAAGAAGAGGTCGTCGCCTTGATAAATCAGCGTATAGCCGACCAGTTTTTCTTGTTTGCGCAACCGAATCGCCAGATTGCCCTGTGCAACTCGGCTTAGTGAGGGTAGTTGCTCGTCGTTGACTGCCAAGCGCAGTAAGCGCCCACCCGCTGTTGCCAATACAAGCTGATCGCCAACTTCTGCCAGGCTAACGTAGGCTAACTGGTCATCTGGCTTTAACTTCAATACGGTGAGTCCTCGCCCTGTTAATTCGTCTAACTCTGCTAGTGGCAACCGCTTGATGCGTCCTTGCTGCGTGACTAACAAGAGATCGATGTCGTCTCGCTCATCGGGCAGCACAAAACAACCGACGATCGATGCAGGATCACTTTGAGCCGAAGGCGGGAGCAATGTTACCAGGGGCGTGCCGCGTGATTTACCCGATACCTGGGGCACATCTTTAACACTGAGAGGATACGCCTTGCCGCTGCGAGTGAGGATGACCAGCGTTTGAATCGTCGTTGCAAATTCGGTTTGAGCAACAAAGTCGTCGCTCTCTTCTAGCATCTGAGTCGGCTTGCTTGCCGCTTTGCTCTGGTTGCGTTGAAAGGCTTTGGCTGTCAGTCGGCGAGCATAGCCCCGTTGAGTGAGTTCGACGACTGTTTCTTCGACTTCGGCTTCGTGGGTCGGAGTGACCGTTGTTGGTTGTTGATTATCAGTGTCTAGCGGCTGGTTGTGAGTGGTCAGTGACGGTCGATCGAGGATGAGCTGTTCGCCAATTTCTAACTGCTGACCGCTGACCGCTGACCGCTGACCGCTGACTGCAATAATCTTTGTCCGTCGGGGATCAGCGTACTTTTTCTTGAGCGATCGCAGATCTTTTTTCAACACTTTGAGCAGTTCGCGCCGATCGTCCAGCAACCGTTGGAGTTCGCGCATCCGTGCGGTCAACTCGTCAAATTCGGTTTGCAAGCTTTGCCGTTCCGTGGCAATCAACCGTCGCAGCGGCATCGAGAGAATGGCATCTGCCTGGCGATCGCTCAGGTCAAGCCGTTCCTGAAACTGCATCTTAGCGGTGCTGCCATCAGGCGCTTGGCGCAAAATATCAATTACCGCATCCAGGTTATTCAGCGCCAGCACTAACCCTTCGACAATGTGAAGGCGCGTTTCTGCCTGACTCAGTTCGTGGCGATAGCGACGGGTGAGCGTGTCTTCCCGGAAACGCAAAAACTGCTGGAGTAACTCCCGTAGTGGCATCTGACGCGGTTGCCCATCGGCAAGTGCCAGCATAATGGTGCCGAAGTTTGACTGTAGTGCGGTTTGACGATAGAGATTGGTCAGCACTTTCTGAGGACTGACATCGCGGCGTAGCTCAATGACGACCCGAATGCCATCGCGATCGCTCTCATCGCGTAGATCGGCAATACCTTCCAGTCGTCCCAGATTCACTAGCTCTGCCATCTTTTCAATCCAGGCGGCTTTATTCACCTGGTAGGGCAACTCTGTGACAATCAGTGCCGTCCGTCGGTGCCGCCCACGACCAATCTGGAGTTCTTCCACCTGAGCAATGCCCCGTACCGGAATGCTGCCGCGCCCCGTGGTGTATGCCTCCTGAATGCCATCGGTACCAATAATTTCGCCACCCGTGGGAAAGTCGGGTCCAGGGATCAGTTCAAACAGCTTGGCATCGGGCAGATCAGGGTGATCAATCAGCGCCACTAAGCCATCGACAATTTCTCCTAGATTGTGGGGTGGAATGTTGGTCGCCATGCCAACTGCAATCCCCGAACTGCCGTTGAGCAAGAGGACGGGAAGTTGCGCTGGGAGTACGGTTGGCTCCTGTTGCGAATTGTCAAAGTTGCCGACAAAATCGACGGTTGCCTCGCCAATTTCGGTAAGGAGTGCTTCGTTACCGATCGGTGCCAGTCGCGTTTCGGTATACCGCATGGCAGCAGGTGGATCGTTGTCTACCGAGCCAAAGTTGCCATGACCACCCAGCAGCGGATAGCGACTCGAAAACTCCTGCACTAACCGTACCAGCGCATCGTAAACTGCCTGATCACCGTGGGGATGGTATTTACCCAGTACATCTCCAACGACGCGGGCGCACTTGCGGTAGGGGCGATCGGGGGTTAAACCCAGTTCGTGCATCGCATACAAAATTCGTCGATGCACTGGCTTCAGCCCATCGCGCACGTCGGGTAAAGCGCGTCCCACAATGACGCTCATGGCATATTCCAGATATGACTGCTGCATCTCTGTATGCAGAGCAGTGGTAATTACAGCCATGAGCTTGATTCCTTCAGCATTGATTTCATAAAAGCTTTGTAGCATTTGCAGCAAGTGACGTTTACGATGGGGGCAATCCCCAACGCTCCTGTGTCCATTTCACAGTAAAATCGGCGCGGATAATGAAGTGGCTGCATCTGAGTCATGTTCCAAGGAAACCACAATGAAAACCGTTCTGATTGTCGAAGACGATCTGATTAACGCACGCGTCTTTTCTAAAATCTTGACGAAGCGAGGCGGTTTGGCGGTCAAGCATACTGAAAATGTGGAAGAAGTGATGCAAATTGCCCATGCTCAGGAAGCCGATATTATCCTGATGGATGTATCGCTGTCGCGCAGTGTTTACTTGGGGAAAGCGGTCGATGGTATCAAAATCACCCAGATGCTGAAAGCGGATCCGATGACGGCGAAGTTGCCGATCATTCTGGTAACAGCCCATGCGATGGAGGGCGATCGCGAAAGCTTTCTGAAGCAGAGTGGCGCTGATGCATACATCTCCAAGCCCGTTGTGGATCATCAAGCGTTTGTCGATCAGATTATGGCGCTGTTGCCTACAGGGTAGGAACCAATGACGAAAACTGTTTTGCTGGTTGAAGATGATTTGGGTAACGTGCGGGTGTTTTCGCGCTATTTGACCAAACTGGGTGGTTTGACGGTAAAGCATACCGAAGATGCCGATGAGGTGATGCAGATTGTCAAAGCGGGGCAAGCAGATCTGGTTCTGATGGATGTGTCGCTGTCGCATAGCCTTTACCAGGGTAAAGCAGTCGACGGCATTAAGCTGACTCAACTGCTGAAAAGCGACCCTAGTACCGCCTCCGTGCCCATTATTCTGGTGACGGCACATGCCATGATTGGCGACAAAGAAAACTCCCTACAGCAAAGCGGTGCCGACGACTATATTTCTAAACCCGTAGTGGACTATCGAGCGTTTATTGACCAGGTAATGGCACTGTTGCCAGGTGAGGCATAGCGAAACAAGCCCTGATGTATCAACCCTAGAACGCTGATGAGCGATCGGTTGATGGGTCATTACGCCACACATGAACTCATACCCTTTGATCAGAGGCAGCTCTGTTTCCCAGACTACCGTAAATAATTTCGTCTACGCATTCGCCAAAATACAGAGTGCGAATCGAGTTTAGCAGCTTCTCAACGCCTCGATAGGTACAATAGTACTATATTTAACTGTTTTGTGAATACCCTCAGGGTAGGCAGTGTGGCGATCGCCTAGTGACCCCGAGGTTTCCCGGTTACCGATGGCTCTGATTCCACCGCAGAAGACGCATCTGGAGCAGCATCAATAATTTCGGGCAGCGTTGGCGGCAAGGGGGACGGGATCGACACTCTGGGGAGCGGATTTGGCTCAGTCGGGTTTGGCTCAGTCGGATTTAACTCAGTCGGATTTAACTCAGCATTTGGCACGGTATTGACGGAGGGCGCGTTCACTTGTGTGTGCGGAGCACGTATCGCGCTGCGTCTCTGTGGTAAATAGCGACTGAGTTGCTGCCACACTTGCCGCAAGCGTTCTTGTCCACTTACGGAAGCTGCTGCTGGCGGGGTTGCATCGTCTGGTGGAGTTGGGGAAATTGGCTCTGTTTCTGGCTCTGACGGACGCTCTGGCGACGGGACTGGAGGGGCGATCGCGTCCTGCCTTTCTGTTTCATCTGACGGTGCCGCCTCTGGGGTTGGTTCAGGGCTGGGAGGAGACGGTTCTGGGATCGGGATTAGAGGTGCGATCGAACTGGGGCGATCGGGAAGATCCAAACTGGGTGTGGATTCTGGAGTGGGTGTGGGTTCTGGAACGGGCGTTGACTCTGGAATAGGCGTTGGTTCCAGCAACGGTGTCTCTGAGGGACTGGGAGATGGTTCTGGTATCGGTTCAACGGTGGGCGCTGGTGGAGTGTAGTTGGGGTCAACAATGCCACGCACATCAGCGGCGGAAAACTCTCCTCGCATGAGCTTTGAGAGAGGATCATCGCCATTCGGTTGGTACTCCACGATGCGTACCGTATTGTTGAATACGTTTGGTACTGGGTCACCTTTGTCGTCAAGATACTCAAGCTGCACCCAGTTTTTACCCGGCTTAAAGCCTTTGAGGTACAACGGTTGCCAGCGATCGATCACAAAGCTGTCGCCATTCACCGTGCAGCGAATGCGCCAGTCGGCAATATCATCGGTGTTATCTGTCTGAGCAACGAAATGGAGGGGCGCATTCGTCAGGTAAAAGTCCAGCAAAATTGGCTCTGCGCCATAGGTGCCTTGCGGTCGGCTGTAGGTCAGCAGCGGCAGTTCAGGATTGGGGCTATTATCCTGAGTTTTGGTGAAAACGTGAAAAGTCGTCTGCACGAAGGCACCGTCATTTTTGAAGCTTTCGTGCCAGGGACGGGAGGCAAAGGCGCGAATGGTGTGAGTTCCAGCCTCTAGATCGTTAAAGATGAGTGGCTGGCTGGTATCGTAAACTGCCTGGTACGCGCGATTATCCAGCAGGACGTGCAGGTGCGGACCCAACCCAAACGTCTCATTTTTAAAGAGGGGCAGATCTTTGACAAGGAAGCGGATAGAGACCGTGTTATCAGACAGGACTTCGTTTTTACGGGGACTGAGGATCGTCACCTGGGGCTGGTAATCGTCTAATGCCTGCCGTAGCTCTTGCAGGGCGATCGGTGGTGAGGCTTCTGCAATTTTCCCCGTGGTTTTGATGGTTGTTTGAGTGGCTGCGGAGCGCGATCGCCCCCAAAAAGCGGCATGTGCTTTATCAACACGTCCCCAACCCGCCGTGACCAGCACGATCGACACAAGTGCAAACAAGATTTTGGCGACGGTCTGCCAGCGCTTCATTCCCAACACAGAATCCACTCCTCAAAGCTGCCCATAGGGAACTATAGCGGAAAAGACCCAGCCTCCCCTGCAAAGTTTCGTCGCTAGTTTTTGGGTCGCTAGTTTTCTGCTAAAAGGTGAGGATGGGATTGATGTCGATCGCTCCTGTCTTTTTGCCTTACCCAGCAAGCAGTAATTCGTTCAGTTGGCGCTTCAACGTCGAAGACGACAGCAATGGCTTGTAAGCTTCACCTTCGTAGGGTGTCCAAACATACCCAAAGGTGAAGGGTCGGAATGCTGGAGCGGAACCCATGACTCGCCAAACTGTGTCAGCCATGACCAAGCCTGGAAAAGCTATGGTAGAGGCATCCTCAAGTAACTCACTATAGGTTCTAAACTCGTCCACTTCGACACCAACCAGGGCGTAACGAAAGGTTGGAGCCGATCGCAAGCGTTGATACAGTAAGATGCCTAGCTCGGTCATCAAGTAAGCAGTCTCTGGTGTGTTGATGCCAACCTCACTGATGCCACTTGGATAAACTCGACACCACCAGTTTGCGTCCAGAGCTTGAAAGACTTCAGCCTGACACAGTACCTGTCTACCGTTTGAGAGCATCCAGGCAACAGCGTCGAAGTGCTGAGCAAATTGCACCGCTGCAACCTGTTCCCCGCCACATTCAGCCGACAGACTAAAAATCCATGCCATCACCGCCCTCCGTTCACTGCCTTGTTCCGTCAAACCTTTACCCAATCGTCCCTGGTTTTTGCCAATGCTGTTTCATAGTTCTCTAAGAGCATTGTAGCTTTTGGCAGAATGCTGACGTGTGTCGAGTGATCCTGTACTGCTTCAAGGTCGCCACTGATTTTGCTCTCGTCAATTTGCCAAAGCTGGTCTCTGCCTGTACCGCCAAACGCAGCAGACCGACGGAATGCTGGTAAGCCTTCGATCGAGAGTGAGGCAGACATCCCTTTCCGTTTCTAAGGGCTACAGTTACAGACTCAGCCGAAGGATCGAGATTCGTTTCCGCCCGCAAGTACCCTTGTTTGTCTATCCAGTTGCTGGGTCTTTGTGCCACATCAATGTCAATGCCGGGTCGGATTCCTAGCAGTCGAGCGCTACGACCAATTTTGGGTTTGCCGTTTGCTTCTGCCATACCTCGGTAGTAAAGGTTTCCCATCAGGTGAAATAAGTTCTATGCAGTCTACAGATTTAGCAGAAGGCGCGATCGCTCCACCACAGTAATTAGCGGCACACATCATACAACTCTCTCTTAAAAAATTGTTTCATCTTCGGTTGCCTGAGAGCCGTGATCCCAGAGAATATGTCTCTAGTTTTCAGATTATTTAGTTTTACAAACACAATCGTGATCTTGCTTGACTTTTTGGTTCGGCTCAGATTCTGAAGCTCATCTACAGCCGCGATCGGAGGAGTTTGAATTATTGTTAATTGCGTTCAAGTTCGGCGTAACACGAGTCCTATAATGACACGATGAGAACCTCTACCAGTCTGTTTGTATTGCCAGCACGAACCTCACGGGTTCTGATGGCGATCGTTGCTCCGTTCTTAGAACTGCGATCGCTGCTTGCAGTCTTATGTCATTCAGTGAGCTTGGAAGCGATTCCGATGCACACGGATGGCTGCTCACTAGGGCAAAAGGCTGTTTGTCAGCATCAGGGCAGCGGCTGGCAGGGGGGATTCCTCGTTCCTTGTCTAGAGAGAGGAGAGTCTCAATGACAATTACTCCACGGGAGCGCGAAGCGAAGGTCAAGGTTACGGTTGACAACGATCCGGTGCCAACTTCTTTTGAGAAGTGGTCGCAGCCTGGTCATTTCGATCGCACCCTGGCTAGAGGTCCCAAAACCACCACCTGGATTTGGAATCTTCACGCCAACGCTCATGATTTTGATAGCCATACTAGCGACTTAGAAGACGTTTCTCGTAAAATTTTCAGTGCTCACTTCGGTCATCTGGCTGTTGTGTTCATCTGGCTCAGCGGCATGTATTTTCATGGCGCTAAGTTTTCAAACTACGAGGCTTGGCTCACCAACCCGACTGGCATTAAGCCCAGTGCCCAGGTTGTGTGGCCGATTTTCGGACAAGAAATTTTGAATGCAGATGTGGGCGGTGGTTTCCACGGTATCCAAATTACATCTGGCTTTTTCTACCTGTGGCGGGCATCTGGCTTTACCAACAGCTTCCAGCTTTACTGCACCGCGATCGGCGGTCTAGTCATGGCGGGTCTGATGCTGTTTGCTGGCTGGTTCCACTACCACAAGCGGGCACCCAAACTGGAATGGTTCCAGAATGTGGAATCGATGCTGAACCACCACTTGTCTGGTTTGTTCGGTCTTGGTTCGCTCGGTTGGGCGGGGCACCAGATTCACGTCTCGCTGCCCATCAACAAGCTGCTGGATGCAGGGGTCGCTCCGAAGGACATTCCCTTGCCCCATGAGTTCATCTTGAACTCGAAGCTGATGGCGGATTTATACCCCAGTTTTGCGAAAGGTTTAACCCCCTTCTTCACCCTCAATTGGGCAGAATATTCGGACTTTCTGACCTTTAAGGGTGGCTTGAACCCCGTTACAGGTGGTCTGTGGCTGTCGGATACAGCACACCACCATCTGGCGATCGCGGTTCTGTTCATCATTGCGGGACATCAATACCGCACCAATTGGGGTATTGGGCACAGCATCAAGGAAATTCTGGAAGCACACAAAGGTCCCTTTACTGGCGAAGGTCACAAGGGTCTCTATGAAGTGCTGACGACTTCCTGGCATGCTCAATTGGCAATCAACCTGGCAATGGTCGGCTCTTTGAGCATCATCGTTGCCCAGCATATGTACGCCATGCCGCCCTACCCTTATATGGCGACGGACTATGCGACGCAGTTGTCTCTGTTTACGCATCACATGTGGCTCGGTGGTTTCTTCATCGTAGGTGGAGCAGCGCACGGTGCCATCTTCATGGTGCGCGACTACGACCCTGTCGTGAATCAGAACAATCTGCTCGATCGCGTGCTGCGCCATCGGGATGCGATTATTTCGCACCTGAACTGGGTGTGTATCTTCCTGGGCTTCCATAGCTTTGGTCTGTACGTGCACAACGACACGATGCAGGCGCTGGGTCGTCCTCAAGATATGTTCTCAGATACTGCGATTCAATTGCAGCCTGTGTTCGCGCAGTGGATCCAAAACCTGCATACGCTTGCCCCAGGTACAACCGCTCCCAATGCGCTTGCTCCAGCCAGCTATGTGTTCGGTGGTGAGACAATTGCGATTGCGGGTAAGGTGGCGATCGCGCCGATTCCGCTTGGTACGGCGGACTTCCTGGTGCATCACATCCATGCGTTCACCATCCACGTCACCGTGCTGATTCTGCTGAAAGGTGTGCTGTATGCCCGTAGTTCGCGTCTGATTCCAGATAAAGCGAATTTGGGCTTCCGCTTCCCTTGCGACGGACCTGGTCGTGGCGGCACCTGCCAGGTTTCTGGTTGGGATCACGTCTTCCTCGGTCTGTTCTGGATGTACAACTCGCTGTCGATCGTGATTTTCCACTTCAGTTGGAAGATGCAGTCAGATGTGTGGGGAACGGTCAATCCAGACGGCACGATCGCTCACATTACAGGCGGCAACTTTGCTCAGAGTGCGATCAACATCAACGGTTGGTTACGCGACTTCCTCTGGGCACAGGCAACGCAGGTGATTACCTCCTACGGTTCAGCGCTCTCGGCTTACGGCTTACTCTTCCTGGGTGCACACTTTGTGTGGGCATTCAGCTTGATGTTCCTGTTTAGCGGTCGCGGCTACTGGCAGGAGTTGATCGAATCGATTGTTTGGGCGCACAATAAGCTGAAGGTTGCCCCGGCAATTCAGCCCCGCGCACTGAGCATCATTCAGGGTCGGGCTGTGGGGGTAGCACATTACCTCCTGGGAGGGATTGTCACAACGTGGGCATTCTTCCTGGCTCGTGCACTGGCACTTGGATAAGCGCGAGGAGAACGAAGTAGAACTATGGCAACTAAATTTCCCAAATTTAGCCAGGACCTCGCTCAAGATCCGACCACTCGTCGGATCTGGTATGGGATCGCCACTGCCCACGACTTTGAAAGCCACGACGGGATGACGGAAGAGAATCTTTACCAAAAGATTTTCGCCTCTCACTTCGGTCACCTGGCAATCATCTTCCTGTGGACCTCTGGCTCCCTGTTCCACGTAGCGTGGCAAGGCAACTTTGAACAGTGGATCAAAGATCCATTGAACATCCGTCCCATCGCCCACGCGATTTGGGACCCTCAATTCGGTCAGCCAGCGGTCGATGCCTTCACTCAAGGTGGAGTCAACTACCCGGTTGATATCTCTTACTCTGGTGTTTACCAGTGGTGGTACACGATCGGGATGCGGACGAATGGTGAACTCTACGCGGGTTCGCTCTTTCTCTTGTTCCTATCGGCGGTCTTTCTGTTTGCTGGCTGGCTGCACTTGCAACCCAAGTTCCGCCCGTCGCTTGCCTGGTTTAAGAATGCCGAATCGCGGTTGAATCACCACCTGGCAGGTCTGTTTGGCGTGAGTTCGCTGGCATGGGCAGGTCACCTGATCCACGTGGCGATTCCCGAAGCGCGCGGACAGCATGTAGGTTGGGATAACTTCCTCTCTACCCCACCGCATCCGGCTGGTTTAGCTCCCTTCTTCAGCGGTAACTGGGGCGTGTATGCCGAAAACCCTGACACCCCTGGGCATGTGTTTAGCACATCTCAAGGTGCTGGTACGGCGATTCTGACCTTCCTGGGTGGCTTCCATCCACAGACTGAATCGCTCTGGTTGACGGATATGGCGCATCACCATCTGGCGATCGCCGTCCTGTTCATCGTTGCTGGTCACATGTACCGCACCAACTTTGGTATCGGTCACAGCATCAAAGAAATGCTGGACAGCAAGAAAGGTTTGTTGTCTAGCAGCAGTGAAGGTCAGTTCAACCTGCCTCACCAGGGCTTGTACGAAACCTACAACAACTCGCTGCACTTCCAGTTGGGCATCCACCTGGCGGCATTGGGTGTGATTACGTCTCTAGTCGCGCAGCATATGTATGCGCTGCCACCTTACGCTTTTCTGGCGAAAGACTTCACGACGCAGGCATCCCTGTATACCCATCACCAGTACATTGCTGGGTTCTTGATGGTCGGTGCGTTTGCTCACGGAGCCATCTTCTGGGTACGGGATTACGATCCAGACCAGAACAAAGGCAACGTGTTGGATCGAGTGCTACAGCACAAAGAAGCCATCATCTCTCACCTGAGCTGGGTTTCGCTGTTCCTCGGGTTCCACACGCTGGGGCTATACGTGCACAATGATGTCGTTGTTGCCTTCGGTACGCCCGAAAAGCAGATTCTGATTGAGCCTGTGTTCGCACAGTTCATTCAGGCATCGCACGGCAAGGTGCTGTACGGCATGGATGCGCTGCTGTCGAACCCTGACAGTATTGCAACCACTGCCTGGCCCAACTACGGTAACGTCTGGTTGCCCGGTTGGTTGGATGCCATCAACAGCGGTACAAACTCCTTGTTCCTCACCATTGGTCCTGGCGATTTCTTGGTTCACCATGCGATCGCGCTGGGTCTGCACACCACCACCCTGATCTTGGTCAAGGGTGCGCTGGATGCACGTGGCTCAAAGCTGATGCCGGACAAAAAAGACTTCGGCTATGCCTTCCCTTGCGATGGTCCTGGACGGGGCGGTACTTGCGACATCTCAGCGTGGGATTCGTTCTACCTGGCGATGTTCTGGATGCTCAATACGATCGGCTGGGTGACGTTCTACTGGCACTGGAAACATCTGGCTGTCTGGTCTGGTAACGTGTCTCAGTTCAACGAAAGCTCGACCTATCTCATGGGCTGGCTCCGCGATTACCTTTGGCTCTACTCTGGTGCGACCATTAACG
Organism: Tildeniella sp.; assembly: GCF_059505325.1. Classification (NCBI taxonomy): domain Bacteria; kingdom Bacillati; phylum Cyanobacteriota; class Cyanophyceae; order Oculatellales; family Oculatellaceae; genus Tildeniella; species Tildeniella sp. The sequence goes on along the minus strand of NZ_JCACKI010000032.1, from coordinate 15,742 downwards.
GGTACAACCCGTATGGCATGAATAACCTGTCGGTCTGGTCCTGGATGTTCCTGTTTGGGCACCTGGTTTGGGCAACGGGCTTCATGTTCCTGATCTCCTGGAGAGGCTATTGGCAAGAGCTGATCGAAACCCTGGTTTGGGCACATGAGCGCACCCCACTGGCGAACCTGGTTCGCTGGAAAGATAAGCCCGTTGCGCTCTCGATCGTCCAGGCTCGTGTGGTTGGTCTCGCTCACTTCACGGTTGGTTACATCCTTACCTACGCTGCCTTCTTGATCTCTGCTACAGCAGCCAAGTTCGGCTAGCGCATATCAAGCAACGTTAGTGCTGTAGCAATGTAGCAAAAGTCCCTCGCTGTAATGGCGGGGGACTTTTGCTTAAGGAGTCCTCCGCCATTACTCTTACTTCTCACTACCATGCGCCAATACCAGCAGGTACTCAAGCTTCAAACCACAGGCAAATCGCTTTGCAGAGTGACCCAGAAAGTGCAGGCGATCGTTGCCGAGTCGCAAATGCAAACCGGACTGTGTACTCTCTTTTTACGCCATACATCGGCTAGTTTAGTGATTCAGGAAAATGCCGATCCTGATGTGTTGAAGGATCTAGAAAACTTTTTTGCCAAGCTAGTGCCAGAGTGGGAAAACTACATCCACAGCACCGAAGGACCCGACGATATGCCGGCTCACATTCGCACTACACTGACGCATACATCGAAGCAAATTCCGATCGCGCCAACGGTCGCCTTCTTCTCGGCACCTAGCAAGGCATTTACCTGTGGGAACATCGCCAACACGGTCACATCCGCGAGTTGGTGGTTCACCTGAGCGGAAGTTAAAGATGGTGGAGCAAATGACTCAGGGAAAAGGGCGATCGGACTTCCCCTTCAAGTCTCTATTCTCTGCTTATTTCTTGAGATAGCACAAGTTTCTGAGGTGATCTGCTATCTACCCAACTTGGAGTGTTCATATAGAGACATTCTGTCTATCTGGCTGATTTGTGGTGTTATCCGAAAGTTCTCAGTCTAACGGCAAAAGCCAGCGGCAGCTAGAAAATTTTGCATCACCACTAACCGAACACGGTTGTTGGCTACGCTGACCTTGTCAACCGGATGTTTAGTAGTTACACAACTTTAATCTTGGCACCTCGGTGAGCTTTAACACATAATAGATTTGAACAGGAGGATAAGAACAAAAGAGGTTCATATTTAGGTATGACGAAGGATTACATTTGGATTGTGACAGATGATGCTGTCCCTACCTCAACAGAGGGTGAGAGAGGTGGTTGGGGTGATCAACTACGCCAAAAAGTACTGAAATACAAGGAAGTAAAGTTACCAATTGCTGACCTTGAGCAGAAGATGAACGAGTTTCTCCAACTTGTGGGAAGACTGTTCAAGCAAGTGGATGATCAGATTGGTTCGCAATCATCTATGCAGTTGGATGAAGTGGAATTGTTAGTTGAGATTGGTGGAGAAGGCGAGATTAAATTAGTTGCTGGGGGAAAGGCAACCGGAAAGGGTGCGATTACATTAAAATTTAAGCGTTTTGAAGCACAACATAATGAATAATTGGGCAATTGTTGTTGGCATTAACAAATACGAATTCTTGCCTGAAGAAGCGCATCTAAAGTTCGCCACTCGTGACGCAGAGGAAATTAGAAGATTTTTGTGTGAGCAAGCAGGATTTCCAAAAGATAATGTCTTACTGTGTTCCGATAATTCTGCACCAATCAACAATTCACCTACTCGCCCTTCACGATCTTATTTACGGATATTGCTACGCGAGAAAATACCTGTGCAAGCTGATTGCTTATGCTTCTTCTTTGCAGGGCATGGAGCAGTCGGAGCAGATAAACAGGATTATCTGCTGCCATACGATGTTGATCCCAACGATTTAGAAGAAACCGCCATTTCAACTCAATTTGTAATCAATCAAATAAGAGATCGTCAAGCCAGGAATGCTGTTCTTATTTTTGACATGTGTCGTAATGAAAGCTCATATTCTAGCAGGAGTGCTGGAGATGCTGTGGGCAGCAGAACGGTTGAGATTGCTAAACAACAAGGCATTGTCACCCTATTTTCTTGCAGTAAAGGCGAGCGATCTTATGAAATTGCTGACCTTGAGCATGGAGCTTTCACATGTCAGCTTTTGGAAGGGTTAAAGCAGCATACAATTCCACGATATCTGGAGACCTACTTGAAACGAGAAGTGCCAGAACTTAACCGTAAACATGGAAAACCGACTCAAACTCCTCTCATCATCCCTGAATCTATTGGGAAGTGCGACCTCCCTCTGTTTCCGAAATGTATCACTGAAAAAGATATTGAAAGTTTACAAAGTAGTACGTCGCAAGCTGAACAGAGTGGAGACATTACTAGAGCGAGGGATTTGATCGATGTATGGTGGAGAATAGCCGAATTTGACTCTTCAAGACTACAAATAGTACGTCAAGAAACTGAACGTCTTCAAAAAGCGATTCACGAAAATTTGCAGCTAAACCTTAGTGGCAAGCCATCAGATGAGATTGTTCCAGTTTCCAAAGATACTGCTAAATCAACATCTACATCACGAACACCTGTTCAAAGACAGAAAAACACTACAGCGCCTCGTCTTCTAACACCACCTGTACGCCCAACTCAACAATCAGTAGAGACAAATTCTTTAGCTGATTTTTATAGAGAACCACCAAGCGGGTGTTTGCCCATAACTAATGATTTTCTTGACCAACGAACACCTAAAACTATTAACAAAGAAACTCTTAATTTGTACTTTGAAGGATATGATCCTGGATGGGAAGAAATACTCACTAACTGCATTCCGCATCGAGAGATTGTTAAGCAATTAACTCATACTTTGCAGACTCATCGAGATCGAGGATTTCGGGTTACTTTACTTGTCGGACCTGGAGGTGAGGGAAAGTCAACTGCGCTGCGGCAAGTAGTTTGTCGGCTGGTTAAGGAGGATTCAGGTTTCCACATTGTTTGGTGGGAAGATCCAGACATTTCTGAAATGAGAAACATCTTGAGTAAGCTACCTAAACTAGACAATACTTCTAAATGGTTAATTGTTAGTGACGACCCCTCTTCTCAAGTCATTGAATCGATTAATAAATTACGTTTAACCCCAATAGATCGAAAAGATATTCAGTTTTTAATCTGTTGCCGTGACACAGTGTGGGAGAATTATGGCAAACCTTTAGATTGGGGAGCGCAATTCACAAGAAAACCCATGCCCAAATTGAAGCAAGAGGAAGCTCAACAAATTGTCAGGGCATGGAAAGAAGCAGGAGCGTTAGAAAACAAATCTGAAGAGGAGGCGACACAAGAATTACTGAAAAAGCAAAAATCAGACAAGGCTGCCTTCTTAGCGGCAATGCTACAAGTACGAAAGAATCAAACTTTAGAAGAGAGAGTTGGAAGAATTCTGGAGGATATGAAATGCTCACCCAATGGTGACAGTCTTGTTGATGCCTATGCCTGTATTGCTGCAATGCATGCTGAAGGACTTAAGCTGCTGAAGCCTGCTATTTTAGCAAAAGCAATTGAATACCAACCCAGTAAACTTCAAGAGGATATTTTAGAAAAGCTAGGAAATGAAATCGTCGCATCTGGCTCAGATACTCCCATTTTGGTGCGTCATCAAGTAATAGCGGAGACTGCGGTTAAAATTCTATCGAGCGCGCCATATTCAAAAAAGTTTGAAGATGATATATATCCGCGCTTAGCCGGGGCAGCCGAAACTTTAAGCCCTTCTTTGAGTGAAAATGAAATAATGAAGTGGAGATACGATTTTCCAAAACACTTCGCCGAGAACGCAGAAAATTCAAGGATTAGTGTGGCTATTTGTATCGCTGAAGCTCTCTATAAAGTAGAGCGATCGCATCAGTTGTTTACTCATCTCGCTCAATTTTACCGCAAAGACAATAGACTCAAACAAACTACGACACTCTTTCGTGAGTCTTCTTTCACGGACAGCCAAAGAGATAGAAAGTTTTATTCTGAGTGGGCTACAGCAGAACGCGACAGTAAGAATTACGAATTTGCAGCTTGGTTGTATGCAGTTGCTTTATCAGATAGCACCCCAAAATCCTTGAACAAAGAAAATGCGATGGTGTATCTTTCAAACATTGGTTTATGCTTCTTTGAATTGCACCAGCACCCCACTGATGCTTGTGCTAAAGCATTAGTGGGGTCTGCACAACTTGGACTTCGTATTTCAAAAACTGCTGATTACCGGAATATGGACAAGACAATAAGCGATTTAAGGAAGAACGAAGAAAGAGCTAGATCATTAGACATTCGTGATGTCCCTGAGGGATCAGCATTTGAAAACCTTTTAATGGGAATTGCAGAGGTACGCCAGAAAGTTCAGGAGAAATCTTCCCAAAATGCTAAAACAAACTTACCTTGCTGGATTCAAAACTTAGGAGATTTAGAGTTTCAAGCACTGAAGAAGATATGAAAGCTTAGTAAGTTGGGTAGAAGCATGAAATCCAACGACCCAGAAGAGATTGGGTTTTGTAACCTCAACTCAACTAGAGCAAAGGTTGATCGCACCCAAACTTAAAACAGAGGCTTGAAATATATGGAAACTAAGCTAATTTTGACCGAGAAAGATATCAAGCGGGCGATCGACTGGCTTAGACCTCCTATAATTTGCAAGAGATCCATCTGTACAAACTCCAGGAGAAGCCATGAGCCAGCAAGCCAATATTGCCGCAACGCAGCGCCTCGGTGAAGCCGTGAACAGTGGCAATCTCGATGTCTTACACGAAGTCTTTGCACCAAATGTGATCGATCGCGATCCAGGCTCCGATCAGCTTCCAGGACCAGAAGGCTTCATCCAGTTTTTCACGGGTTTTCGGGCTGCCTTCCCAGATCTCAGCATCGGTGTGGAACAAATGGTTGCTGATGACGATAATATCGCGATCGCCTACACCATTACCGGCACCCATCAAGGCGACTTCCTCGGTATTCCAGCAACAGGTCGCCCAATCAAAGCCCGTGGTGTGCAAATCGCGCGCTTTGAGCATGGTCAGATTGTCGAGCGGTGGGGTAGCTCCGACCAACTCGGCATCCTACAGCAGCTTGGCGTAAACCCGATCGCCGCCACTTAAGGGACAGCTTCTAACTCCACCGCCACGTTCGGTTAGCGCACATGAAGCCTAGCTAAATCCCTCACTCTCATATTGAGGGACGTTTGCTTAAGGAGAACCCTCACCTCCCTTTCTTGCAACTCAAAACGCAAAACTCACAACTCAAAACTTTCCTACCCCTCACTCCTCACTCCTCTCCCCTCACCTTCCATGCGCCAACATCAGCAGGTACTGAAGCTTCAAACAACAGGCAAATCACTTTGCAGAGTGACTCAGAAAGTGCAGGCGATCGTCGCTGAATCGCAAATTCAAACGGGACTTTGCACGCTCTTTTTGCGTCACACATCGGCGAGCTTACTGATTCAAGAAAATGCCGATCCGGACGTACTAAAGGATCTAGAAAACTTTTTTGCCAAGCTGGTGCCAGAGTGGGAAAACTACATCCACAGCACCGAAGGTCCAGACGATATGCCTGCCCATATTCGCACCGCGCTGACGAAAACATCGGAGCAAATTCCGATCGCCAACGGTCGGCTTGTTCTAGGCATCTGGCAAGGTATTTACCTATGGGAACATCGGCAGCATGGTCAGATCCGAGAGTTGGTTATTCACCTGATCGGAAGTTAAGAGATTAAATAACCGTGCGATCGATGCTTTGAGTCTAGAGAAGCAGTTCTTGAGACACGGATGAAAATCTCATAGAATCAAAGCATGAAATTTGAGTGGGATCAGCAAAAGAACACGGCAAATGTTGCCAGGCATAAGCTTGATTTTGCAGACGCACCGAGAGTCTTCCGCCTACCCCTCCGTATTTCCCTGGATGAGCGGCAAAACTACGGAGAGGATCGATGGATTGGTATCGGGATGCTTGATGGGCGTGTAGTCGTTGTAGTTTTTACAGAACTAGGCGACCAAACAATTCGTATTATTTCACTTCGTAAAGCTCTGCCCTATGAACAAAAACGCTATGAACAGTTCCTCAGAAACGAATTGGGAGAAAGTTGATTCGCTGACAGAAGAGGAGATCGATACCTCTGATATTCCGCCATTGACGGAGGAGTTTTTCAACAAGTCGCGATGGTGGAAACCTGTAGAGTCATTAAGCGTTCTGGTTCAAGTAGATCCCAACACACTCGCCTGGTTTCAAGCTCAAGGCGAGGATTACGAAAAGAAAATGGCTGCGGCACTACGGATTTATGCAGAAGCTCACAAGACGTAATCAAACTCAGTGCAAGCGCCAGCCAACGGTCGTCTGATGCTAGGCACTTGGCAAGGCATTTACCTGTGGGAATATCGCCAGCACAGCCATACCCGCGAGTTAGTCGTCCATCTGAGCGGAAGTTAAAGATTGTGGAGCAAATGACGTAGAGAGAAGGATGAGCGGGCTACACCTTAAAATCTTTAGTCTCTGCTTATTTTCTTGAGGTAGCACGATCTTACGAGACGATCTGCCTATCTATCCAACTTGGGGTGTATACAGAGACTCTCCGCCTATCTAGCTGATTTGGGGTGTTATGCAGAAGCTTTCAGCCGAATAATAATTATGTAGCTTTAGTTCTGAGTGAGCGCATCGTTGGTCAAGTTTCTGTTGATTCTCTACAAAAAAGCTGTAATGCAGTAGATCCGCATATTTTGCAATCAGTAGAAAAATCAGATTTTAATGAGTTGGTCTGGATAGGTATGAGTAGCCCTTCAACAATTGCTGGAATCCTAAGACAAATTCTTAATCACACAGCCAAGGCTAATCCCATCTTGAGAGCTAATTTACGAAAAGGGCTTTCAAGAACACAGATTAAGCAGATAACTCATGCTTTTCCATTCCGTCTACCAAGGGAAGTCGAGGAATTATATCAATGGCGTGATGGGATGAACGTTGAAGTTCATGATGATTTCTTATTCCACTATCACTATTTTCTGCCCTTACACAAGGCTCTTGAAGAGTACCAGATGAATTTAACCTGGAGAGTCCTTGGCGATGATGATCCAACGATCATTCCCAACCTACTACCATTATTCAGTTTTCAGGGTGAGTTTTATGGTGCTTATTGTCGCCGCGAAAAGCAAGATAAAGCACCTATTTATTTTGTTTTTCACGATGAAGGCATAGTTTATGATAGCCTCACATCAATGTTATCAGCGATTTTAGAATGCTATGAGGGGCTGTTTTAAAAGCCGGATCGACCGTAAAAAAGCTCACACGGTTAGGCTGTCAGTAGTGAACTCCAGCACCGTGAGAGCGATGGTTAAATTCTACTCAAGCAACCTGACCCGCGCCCAATTTGACTTAATCCAACCGCTGCTGCCGCCTGCCAAACCTGGCGGTCGTCGCCGCAGTACCAGCCTGTGGGCGGTGCTCAACGCCATTTTTTACGTGGTCACGCAAGGGTGTAAGTGGCGCGATATCCCTGGTGATTTTCCCGCCTGGCAAACGGTGTATACCTACTTCCGCAACTGGCGCAAAGACGGTACCTGGAAAGCGATCCACGAGCGGTTACGAGCGTGGACACGGGCAGCGGTTGGACGCGCTGAAAGTCCTTCGGCAGTGATTCTCGATAGTCAAAGTGTTCCCACACCAGCCATGGTGCAGCAAGCGGTCGGCTTTGACCAGTTCAAAATGACGAAGGGACGCAAACGCCATACGGTCGTGGATACCTTGGGCTTGGTCATGTGCGTCTTGGTCACAGCCGCCAGTGTGCCCGAGCGCGAAGGCGGCAAACAAGTGTTGCAGCGCCTATCTGCATTAGGGGCTAAAGTCAGTCGGCTCTACTTAGTCTGGGTTGATGGTGGCTATAGTGGGCAGCCCTTTCTGCAATGGGTGATGGATCACTTGCGTTGGGTCGTGCACGCGGTGCTTAGACCGGAACAGACTCAAGGCTTTATGCTGCTCAAAAAACGGTGGATTGTGGAACGGACGTTTGGCTGGTGGCAATGGTATCGCCGCCTCAACTACGACTACGAAGCCTTACCAGCAACGGCTGAAACGATGATTTATCTCGCCATGATTCGACTGATGGTGCGGCGGTTGGCGTAATTTGTCACACCCCGCCCCCTTTTCAAACAGCCTCTTAGTAGCTTGTATGCACAAGCTGCTCATCATTTTGAATGCAATCGTCAAGCAGGGCAAGGCTTGGGTGTCTCCTACCGCAGACGCTAAACCCGAAATAGTTACCTTTCCCGCTTGACTTTCAAGATAATCGCTAAATCCCTCGACCAAGAGGCGAGGACTTTGCCTTTAGCTCCTTTCTCCCTAGGGAGAAGGGCTGGGGATGAGGGCAAAAGATCTGTAGCCTTTGCAATTTGATTTGGTGTAACACACCGCTGACCGCTGACGGCTGACCGCTGACCGCTGACGGCTAACCGCTGACCGCTGACCGCTGACCGCTGACCGCTGACCGCTGACCGCTGACCGCTCAAAATGACTACACTAAAAGCGATTCCCTCCGTAGCAATGAGCAAGAAGACACGATGGCTGAGATTGCAATAACCCAACCGATACCCTGCTGCGAACCGTCCGAAACCGTTGCCTACGACGTGGAACAGGCAGTCTTAGAACGCTATGAAGCGGGGGCACGTCAGCCCGAAGCTGCGCTCTGCTGCCCCACCGATGGCTACGATGCTCAGTATCTCGCCAAACTTCCCGCCGAAATCGTTGAGAAGGACTATGGCTGTGGCGATCCAACAAAGTACGTAGCGATCGGTGAAACGGTCGTTGATCTCGGTTCCGGTGCTGGCAAAAATTGCTACATTCTGGCTCAAAAGGTTGGCGCAACAGGACAGGTGATTGGCGTTGACTTCAATGATGAAATGCTGTCGCTGTCGCGCAAATATCTTGATGTGATGGCAGAGACGCTCGGCTACCGCAATGTTTCGTTTGTGAAAGGCAAGATTCAAGACCTGGCGCTGAATCGCGATCGCGCCCAAGACTGGCTCTCGCAGCATCCCATCACGGCGCTCGATCAATTGAGTGTCTTTGAAGTGGAGTGCGATCGGTGGCGGCAGGACGAACCGTTAATTGCTGACAGTAGTGTGGATGTCGTCATTTCTAACTGCGTCCTCAACCTGGTGCGCCCTCAGGACAAACAGCAGCTTTTTCAAGAAATCTACCGCGTCCTCAAGCGGGGTGGGCGAGCGGTCATTTCGGATATCGTCTGCGATGAAGACCCGACACCAGACATTTTGAATGACCCCAACCTCTGGAGCGGCTGCATTGCAGGAGCGTTCCGCGAAGATGCCTTTTTGGATATGTTTGAGCAAGCGGGCTTTTACGGTGTGGAAATTCTGGTGCGGCAGGCAGAACCCTGGCAAGTCATCGACGGCATTGAGTTCCGCTCAATGACGGTACGTGCGTTCAAGGGCAAAGAGGGTGCCTGCTGGGAACGCAACCAGGCAGTTGTTTACAAAGGTCCCTGGAAAGCGGTGCAGGATGACGACGGACACACGCTCTATCGCGGTCAGCGAATGGCAGTGTGTGACAAAACTTTCCAGATCTATACCGATCCGAAAAGTCCCTATCAGCAGGACATCATCCCCGTTCTACCGCAAATGGATATTTCTTTAGCAACGGCGGAACCGTTCAACTGTGCAGGCGATCGCGTCCGTCATGCCCGTGAAACCAAAGGCACAGAATACCGCGTGACAATCACAAACGCTGCTAGCTCATGCTGTGATCCCGCTGATTGCTGCTAGGGAGTGTGTTAGAGGACGTTCGCTAATCGTTAAAGATCATTCTGCAAGGCGCTGTTGCTCATCGCGTTCTAACAAGCGCTGCTTGAGCTTCCTGCGCAGTCGATGCAGTGCTCGTTTACCAACCAGTGACAGGAGATAATTAGCCGCGATCGTCGGGGTTCTAAAAAACCCCAGCGTCACCAACTCATTCACGATCGCGGCATTTTCGGGGTTTAACTCTACTCGCTGTTTGGACATGTGCGCCTGATGCTCTTACAAAACGTATGGGTTTTTCTCGCCTGGTAGAGCACTTAAACCGTCAGCTTTTCGACTTTAGACACTAGAAGCATCACGCTTCAGTGCCAAGCCAAGGGCTGCCAGTTTTATTTGTGTCAACAACGAGATTGATTAAGTGGCACCATCCCTTTGACAGCCCCGCGCCAATTGGGTCGTGTTAGTTTGCTGGTACTTTTACTTGTACGCTCTGAGTCTTGACCACTGCCCTGATCATGCAAAACATCCTCTCCAGAAGGAAATGCAACGCTTTCTTGTTAGGGTTGTGCGGTTCCCATCTAATCCATAACGCATAAATTTTAGAGATAGATGGACTTGATTCACATAAGGTTTGCAAAAGAAATATGGGGAACCTTTTTGAACTACTGTCTCGATCGCTGCGACCACTTGCCAGAGTGTCTACTTCTCTAAGCAGGCGGGTTACAACGAACGAACCCAGGTGATCGCCGTTGCTTCAGCGCTTGCTAAAAAATTACTGCACACTTTTGGATTAGCTGTCAGCGATCAGCGATCAGCTTTTCGCTGATGGCTGGCGGCTGACAGCTACAGACCCTGCTGTTATTTCTGTACAATTCCTAAGCATCATTATTAGTGGTAGTTGGAATCGCCACACGTTCACCAGCGTTTTTTAAGTACGGTGGTGCTTAAAAGCCAGATAGTCAACACTTTTCTTTTTGTGATCACTTTCCTCGTTGCGATCGAGCGCACTACCCAGCTTCTAGCTCAATTGGCACAGATTGCATGATGGGAAGCGGCGCTATGGTGCTGGGTGCAAGGACAGGTGCTGCTTGCGTCTGCTCCGTTGGCAGTGCATCGGTTGGCAGTGCAGAGGGTATGGGATATAGCCACCAGGCAAATAGGCGCGTCATTTGGGGCATTAGGAGGTAGGTCATCGTCGGTACAACGATCGCAGTGATGACCATCACCCGGCAGACGATCGGCAGCAGTGCAAGCTGCGTTTGAAACAAAGTAGAAAGCGCCGTAATGAGCGGAAAAACGGCTAGCCAAGTGACCAGCGACATTTTGTAGCGAGGAGGAGGAACAATGGCAGCCTTGCCAGGTAAGGTAAACCAGGTTTCTAGACCCGTCAAAACTTGCACGTTGGGAGGGCACACAGTGAGAGTGTCTGCCTGGTTAAACCATATTTGCCGCTCTGCCGAAGCTTCCCAATGACGTAAATTGCTTAGTTGATCAAACTTGAAAATGACGCGGTACTCAGGATCGTCAACGCTAGCTGGACGGAAGATGCTGCTACCCAAATACCCTGGAAACTGACTGCAAGCGGCTGTGACTCCAACTAAAAACGCCTCAAAAGCAGTTTCACAGCCTGGCTTCACTCGTCGAGAGATGACGACAGTGACAGAGGCATCTTGAGTGTTCTGGCTGCTTCCAGTCATGAGAGACATGCTCCTCAATACTGATTTCTATACAACTTTTAGCACGTTGATGGATACGCCTGTTATCCCTCTTAGCAGCGCCATCTCTTAGGAGCGCCATACACACTGTGAACGCACTGGTCGGGTGCAATACTAACAGCTTGCTAAAAAATCACTGCACACTTTTGGATTAGCTATCAGCTATCGGCTATCAGCTATCAGCTATCGGCTATCAGCTTTTCGCTGACGGCTACAGACCATGCTGTTAGTTCTGTACAACCCCTAAGAAGCGCTCCTATGGTTGCCGTATTGTTTGCCACTATTGCTTGCCACACATGATCTCATCGCTTTTGACAGTAAGGGCAGTAATAGATACGGCGACCGCCTGCGCTATCTTTAAGAATTACAGTGCCGCAACTATAGCAGGGCTTGCCATCGCGGTTGAAGACGTAAAAGCGGTACTGCTGGCGCGAATAACCCTGCTGTTTGAGTTGAGCGACCATTTCCAGGTCGTTGGTGATGCCTTTGGTGAGATAAGATTGACGGCTCACGGCGATCGCCCCTGCTGCTACCCCATCAATTTGCTCAGGTGTACAGTCAACGGGGCGCAGAGATGGATGTACTCTGGCAACAAACAGCACTTCGCTGCGGAGATAGTTGCCGAGTCCGCATAGAAAACCTTGATCGAGCAAGAGGCTAACTAAGCCCCGTCGATGGAAGCGTTTGTCAAGGAGGCGATCGCGCACCTGTTCTACAGTTGTGTCATCATCCAGCACATCAAGTCCGAGGCGACTGAGAAAGGGATGGCTGGCAACTTGTTCGTTTGTGATGACATCGATATCGGAAGCGCTGTAAAGGAGAGCGGCTTTTTGCTGCGTGTGAATTGCCAGCCGTAGTTGACGGTTTGTCACCGGGTAGGCGTTTGCTTTTTGGATGTACCACTTCCCGTAAAGCTGGTTGTGGCTATAAATATTGAGCTGATTCTGAAAGCGAATCAGCATCGCTTTGCCTTTTGCTTGGACTGCCCAAATTTGCTCATTCACGAGAATGGCTTCGTAGGGTTGCAAGCGTTCAAAGGCGAACGAAATGTGGAGGAGCGGCGTTTGAACGATCGCCTGCGCCACCGCATCAGCCGCTTGTTTAATTTCAGGTCCTTCGGGCATGAGCTGCGTTGTGAACAGTCCATCCTTACTATCGCTTATTGCCCAAACTCTAGCCGCGCTTGCTCAACCAAAGCAACGGTAATCACATCCAGTTCAGCCGTGCGGGCTAAATGTTCAATCCGTTCTCTTGCCTGGGCACGGACAAAAAAGGGAATTTGCTTAAGTTTTGCTTCTGCTTCTGGTGTCCATTGGGGAAGGTCTACCATATCGAAGTCTGCCTTTGCGATCGTGCTTCAAAACCAAACTTATTCTACCGGAATCTGCTGATGCCGCTTCGTTGCACCGCTGCCTTACTCACACTAGCAACTTCTCACTTCGATGCCTTAGCACAGTTTTATAGCCAGCTTCTAAGCTTAGAACCAGTGGTCTTACTCCCCAATGTTTACGCCGAATTCCATCTGCCCCATCTCAAACTTGGCATTTTTCGCCCTAAAACGACTCCCCACTCCCCACTCCCCACTCCCCCTTCTCCCACTGGCATGAGCTTATGTTTGGAAGTGGAGAATCTGGAAGCGGCGATCGCCCACCTCACCCAACTCGGCTGCCCGCCACTGGGAACCATCATCACTGCCTCTCACGGCAGTGAAATCTATGCCTACGACCCCGATGGGAATTGGCTCATCTTGCATCAAGCAGAATCCCTCTAGAATGAGAACTGATGTAATGGTTCACGCACTATGGTTGTTCAAGCAAAGGGGTTACTATCGCTTGAGGAATTTTTAGCTCTCCCGCCAGATGAGAATGATCTGACTTATGAGTTGGTTGATGGTCAGGCAATTCCCAAAATGTCTCCGAAAAAATTCCACTCTTGCCTTACCCGTGCCTTTCTCTTCCTGTTGTGTCGTGAGTTTGAAGGGCGCGGCGAGGTTTATCCAGAGCTAGGCATCGCGTTGACATGGCAAGGAAGAGACTGGGTACCCACGCCTGACCTCACCTATATTTCTTACGAGCGCTTACCCGCTAGTTGGCAAGAAAATACGGTTTGCCCAGTCCCCCCTGATCTCGCGATCGAAATCATTTCGCCCGGTCAAACATTTGGTCAATTAGCTGCAAAAGCAAGGGCGTATCTGGATGCTAATGTATTGCGCCTTTGGGTTGTCGATAGCAAAGCCAGAAGCATCACCGTCTTCTACCCCGATGCGCCACCTCAAACCTACATGGGCGATACACTGTTGACAGATCCGCTCTTCGAGGGGTTGGCATTCACCGCAGAGCAAGTTTTTCAGCAAGCAGGCATTCCGTTCGATTCGTAATAAAGCGTCATGGTTAAATTTGGTGTGATTGTCTTTCCTGGTTCCAATTGCGATCGCGATGTGGCGTATGTCACTCAATCGCTCTTGCAGCAGCCCACGCGCATGATCTGGCATGAGGAAAGCGACGTGGCTGATCTGGATGTCATCATCGTTCCCGGTGGCTTTAGCTATGGGGATTACTTGCGATGTGGAGCGATCGCGCGGTTCTCACCCGCCATGCAAGCAACCATCAAACACGCCGAACAGGGCAAGCTCGTTCTGGGCATCTGCAACGGGTTTCAGGTCCTCACTGAAGCGGGCTTACTGCCAGGTGCCCTGGTACGCAATCGAGATTTACATTTCATTTGCGATCGCGTGCCCCTTCGTGTAGAGCGAACCGATTTACCCTGGACGCAAAACTATCAGAATGGCGAGGTTGTAACGCTGCCGATCGCGCATGGTGAAGGCAACTATTATGCCGATGTAGACACGCTGGCAGACCTCGAAGCAAACGGTCAAATTGTGTTCCGCTATGCCACTGATGCTCAGTTCAACAATCCCAACGGTTCACTCAACAACATTGCAGGCATCTGCAACCGCAAGGGCAATGTGTTGGGCATGATGCCACATCCAGAACGCGCCTCTGATCCAATGCTGGGTGGTACGGATGGATTGCCATTATTTGAAGGCATTTTGGCAGCAATGGGCGATCGGGCGATCGCTTAGGTATTTTTGAGAAACGGCTTATTAACTCCTGAAATTATTGGTTAAGAGACAGCCGAAGTCCTATTTGTTAGTATCTAGAGGCGGTTTACCTTGAGTTGATCGATAGGGCAATTGCACTAAAATCTGTGCTGATTGCGATCAGCTTGGGAAAGCTGTGATTAAGGGTGCAAGGTTATAAACGAGTAAACAAGACTCACATCCGTAATCATCTTTAGGCTTCCAACACCATGCAAACGGTTCAAGTTGAGTACTCAGGTCAGATCCAAGTCAACACAGGTGATAACCCTAGAGAACTTTACGCTCACCAGAACGAGGCAATCAAAGCACTAGATCAGCAAAGCCAGTCTCCCTTTAAGGGCTTGTTGGTTTTACCTACAGGTGGTGGAAAGACACTGACAGCAGTTCATTGGCTACTGCGTAACTTTATTGGCAAACGCAAGAAGGTTTTGTGGATCGCTCATCGGCATGAGTTGCTTGACCAAGCATTTGAGGCTTTGAAGTTCAGCGCTTATCCGTCATTGCTGCATGATGTCGAAAAATTTAGATACCGTGTGATTTCTGGTCATCCTAAGCACGATCGCCCTATTAATATCCGAGCAACTGACGACATTATTATTGCTAGCAAAGATAGTCTCAATAGTGGGTTAAACCATCTCCTTGAGAATTGGGTTAAGCACTCTGATTCCATTCTCCTGGTAGTTGATGAAGCGCATCACGCAACAGCAAAAACGTATCGTAAATTGGTCGAAACCATTGAGGAAGATTTTAAGAGTCGAGGGAAATCAGGTGGCTTCAGGATGTTAGGTTTAACAGCTACTCCGTTTAGAACTGATGAAGGCGAGAAAGGCTTACTTAAGGAAGTTTTTCCTCAAGATATTATCTTCTCAGAACACTTAAGAACACTCATCAACAGAGGAATTCTTGCCGAACCAATTTTTGAAAGCTTGGAAACACAACTAGATTTTTCTAGGGAGTTGACTTACAAAGATATTAAAGCGATTGAGGTTTTTGATAAACTACCGAAAGAAATTGCTAAGAAGATTGCTCTGTCTAAGCTTCGCAATAACCGGATTGTTGATCATTATGTTAAGAATCGAGAAAAATATAAACCGCTTTTGGTTTTTGCAATTGATGTTGATGGTAGTGCTCAAGATGTAATGATGGAGAAGTAGAGTCTTTGCAGTTCTCCTAC
>NZ_JCACKI010000031.1:0-64046 GCF_059505325.1 Tildeniella sp. | reverse complement strand
CCATGAACACTTTAGCTTCCCCGAAGAGGTACTCCCACGTGGTAACGCTCTCTAGGGTTTAGCGTTTCACTGAATTAACGTTCAACTTGTTTTAGTCGGGTAGCTGCCCTCGCGATCGTGCGAGGGCTTTTTATTGAGACTCGTTTCTTGTTGGGACTCACAAAATTGCGCCTCACGCTCCCCAGTTCCAATGAGCATGTGTTATCTTTACTACAGGTGGAAAACCACTTGGAGCGTGCTCCAATCTTTTGAAACTACACCGTTCAGGATTAAGGAGGTGATGCCCATGCCAGATAGTAGTAAATGCCTGGGTCATCAAGCTGAAGTTAGCCGGCTGCGTGCCGGGGCTGTGCTCTAACAGTCAACCTGGATTCTGAGTGGAATTAAGTACACGAAGATCAACTGGCTGATTCGGAGTTCCTTCCGGCAGTCTGGTTTCAGTTTGAAGACCCGCTACACCGCTCCCACCGAAGCTGTTCTACTAATTTGAACGCCGGGTGGGAGCGGATAGTTTTTTAAAGGGGTACTTTTATTGGTTGTTTAAAGCTCTTGGGCACCTTCATCTAGTTTTTTATATTTAAAGCTTCAATTAAATAGAGATTTGATTAAGTCTTGCGATTGGTTTCTATAAATATTTTTGCTCAGATTATTCTATTCACTAGACCACTTGTCAAGCACGCTCGCTCAGACAGTCTTTCGGTAATGCTGACGTTGCTTGTTGAGTTGATGTTTGTTAATTATGAGGAAGTTAGCCACCTTACTGCCTAATGGAGCAATTGCCTTGCTTCGTTAAGCTTAAAAGTGCTTAATTGAAGCAGATCGACCTGCCTTCTTGAAACACTCAGGATGAGTATCGTTTGTCCCTCTGAGGTTGGATATGACTGATAGCCGGGATCAGTCCAATGAATCGACTGAGCGCTCTGGATTAATTGAACAACTTCTGGCGATCGGTACGGCGCTTTCAAGCACACATGACCTGGGAGCGTTGCTCACTTTAATTTTGGCGAAGAGCCGTGAAATTACCTGTAGCGATGCAGGGAGTGTTTACTTGGTCGATCGCAGTGGACAGGAGCCGCTGCTATGGTTCAAAGTGGCACAAAACTTTTCGCAGCCCGCCGCATCATTTCAAGAATTTGCGATGCCCATGACCCCAAAAAGTCTGGCGGGTTATGTGGCACTGACGGGTGAGAGCTTAAATATACCAGATGCGTATAATTTGCCGGAAGGGGTGCCGTATCAGCTCGATCGCAGCTTCGATCGCAGCATTTCCTACCGAACACGTTCTGTACTTGTGCTGCCGATGCAGAATCAGGAGCGCGAGATGATTGGTGTGCTTCAGTTGATTAACCGCAAGCGTAAGCCAGATACCAAAATTACGGCTGAGAATGCTCTTGACGTAACCCAACCTTACTTGGATTGGGAAAAGCGAGTCCTGCAATCACTTGCCAGTCAAGCCGCCATCTGCATCGAGCGGAACCAGTTGCAGGAGAGCATTGAAAACCTGTTTGAGGGCTTTGTCAAAGCATCAGTGCAGATTATTGAAACCCGCGATCCTTGCACCTCTGGTCACTCAGAGCGCGTCGCAGACTTGACCGTGCGGCTGAGCCAGGAAGCAAGTGCGGTGACGATCGGTAAACTCCAGCCGATCTACTTCAACGATCGACAAACTCAAGAGATTCGTTATGCAGCGTTATTGCACGACTTCGGTAAGGTAGGTGTGCCAGAAGCCATTTTGGGCAAGCAGAAGAAGCTGTTTCCGATGCAGCTTGAGGTCGTGCGAAATCGGTTTGCCCTGGCTCAACGAACCTTAGAAATGGAGTGCGCTCAGTCAAAGTTTAGGCATTTAATTGAGCATCCGAGCCATCAGGGTAGGCATCATGGTGAAGCCGCTTGTTCTCATTGCCAGCAACTCAAACGATTGGATGAAAAATTGGCGCAGGCGATCGCCCAGCTTGATCACTACTGGACGGTGCTGCTGGAAACAAACGAACCGCGTATTCTAGCTGAAGCACCCCTGGCACAGTTGCGCGAACTGGCACAGTATACCTACCGGGACATTGACGGTACGCTGAAGCCGCTGCTGTCGGAAGCGGAAATGACGCAGCTTTCAGTCCAACGTGGCACGCTTACGCTAGCGGAACGGGAAGTGATTCAATCGCACGTCACCCATACCTATGAGTTTTTGAAGCAGATTCCCTGGACGAAACAGCTTCAGAATGTGCCCGCGATCGCCTACGGACATCACGAAAAGCTAGACGGTAGCGGTTACCCACTCGGCTTAAAGCAGGCAGATATTCCCATTCAGTCACAGATGATGGCGATCGCAGATATTTACGATGCGTTGACAGCTGGCGATCGTCCGTATAAACGCAGTCTTTCTCTGCCCATGGCGCTCAAAATCTTGAAGCAAGAAGCGGCACAATCTAAACTAAATGGCGATTTGGTGGAGTTGTTTGAGCAGCGTCAGGTTTTTGCCGTGTTAGGGCACAGCGGTTGAGGCAAGGAGAGACGGGTGAGGAGGGAGCAAACTGACTGGCATCGCCTGAACTCTACAGCAGAGGCGAATCATACATGAAGCAGGATGCAGTTATTGAGGCTGTATCTGGTAATGTTCTTTTGGGCACAGATATCTTCTAGATGACAGTACTCCGTCGATTCAGTGATCATTCCCCTTTATGGCTGATGCGTCCGTTTGTGAGTTTGACACTCTTACGGTTGATGTATATGGGCAGACCTACGAGCAACGCCGCCAGTCGGTTGAGCATCGTCTTGAAGACTTGGGACACGGGCTTACTTTAGAGTTGGTCGCCATTCCAGGCGGCACGTTTGTGATGGGAGCGCCCAAAACGGAGGAAGGGTGGCATCCGAGCCAAAGCCCGCAACATACGGTCGCGATCGCCCCCTTCTGGATGGGCAAATATCCCGTCACTCAGGCGCAATGGAGCGTGGTGGCTGCCTTGCCAAACGTCAAGCATCCTCTACCACCGAAGCCATCCTGCTTTACAGGTGCAAATCGCCCGGTGGAGCAGGTTTCCTGGCAGGATGCGATCGAGTTTTGCGCTCGTCTTTCTATCCATACACATCGCCGCTACCGACTGCCCAGCGAAGCGGAGTGGGAATACGCCTGCCGTGCCCCGATTCTGACCAGCGGAACGCTAGAGCGCGGGAAAGTGCAGAGTGCGACAACGACAACGCCGTTCTGGTGTGGTGAGACGATCACTACTGAGCTAGCGAACTATTCTGGCGTTGACTGGGAGTACGAAGGTAGAGTGTGCAGCAAAGGCTCCTATGGCAAAGGCGCAACGGGGAGCGATCGCCGCGAGACAACCGACGTGGGCAGTTTTGCGATCGCCAACGCGTTTGGACTCTATGACATGCATGGACTAGTGCGCGAATGGTGCGTCGATCGCTGGCATGACAGCTACGACGGCGCACCAGACGATGGGTCTGCCTGGATAGAAAACGGCACGACTGACCAGCGCGTGTTACGCGGCGGCTCCTGGAACGGTAGTCCAAAGGTCTGTCGCTCTGCCTTTCGCAGCAAACTCAACCCGGAAACGCATTTGTATGACATTGGGTTTCGGGTGGTGGGAGAGGGATAAAGGAGGAGGCAGAAGGCAGAAGGCAGAAGGCAGGAAGAAGGCAGGAGGCAGGAGGCAAGAGGCTAAGGGCTGACCGCTTGACTTAAAACTTAAAACCAAAACTCCCCCACTCCCTACTCCCCACTCCCCACTCCCCTTACCCGATCGTGAGAAAATGAGTTGTTCTACACTGTGGCGCATTCGTGACGACTGTTACTGTTACCGTTCCAGCGACGACAGCAAATTTAGGACCAGGATTTGATTGCTTGGGAGCGGCACTGACGCTCTCAAATCGGTTTCGCTTTTCGCGGCTGCGGTTGGGTGAGAGGGATGTGAGCATTACAGCGATCGGTGCTGAAGCGGAGCAAGTCACCACGGGTGCTGACAACCTGGTATATCAAGCGTTTGTCAAGGTTTACGAACAACTGAAGCAGGTGCCTCCGCCCGTGCAGATTGAGATTCAATTAGGTGTACCGCTGTCACGTGGGTTGGGCAGTTCGGCAACGGCGATCGTCGGTGGACTGGTGGGAGCAAATGCGTTGGCAGGGTCGCCGCTGACGATAGATGAGGTGATGCGATTGGCGATCGCGATCGAAGGACATCCCGATAATGTCGTGCCAGCACTCATCGGTGGATGTCACCTTGCTGCTAACAGTATTGACACGGGCTGGGAGATTTGCGAGATCCCCTGGGATGTGAATGTGATACCGATCGTCGCCATTCCTGCCTTTGAGCTTTCCACAAAAATCGCTCGACAAGTGCTACCTAAAACGTATAGCCGCGCCGATGCGATCTTCAACGTGGCGCATCTGGGGTTGTTGCTACGTGGATTAGAAACGGGAAGGGGTGAGTGGCTCAAGGCGGCAATGCAAGATCGTCTGCATCAACCCTATCGACAGGTATTGATTCCAGGGTATGAAACGGTACAAGCCGCCGCTATACAAGCTGGAGCGTATGGCATGGTCATTAGTGGTGCAGGACCAACACTTTTGGCATTAGCAGCGCCACAAACGGCAACGGCTGTGAAAGAGGCGATCGCCACTGCCTGGGCAAACCAGGACTTTTTAGTGCAGGTACAGGCGCTTCAGATTAATCAAAAGGGTGCGATCGCGCAGGTTGTGGTAGACGAAGCACCGTAAACATTTGCTCCTTCACCATCAGAGTAATGTGTGCAACTGTAAAGAATCGCGCTTTGGAAACTGTTAAGGCATTCGGCTACGCTCAACCCGCTATGACTGAAGGTTGAGCGCCGTCGAAACCTGGTTCATTGGTCGGTTATTAAACCGCAAAGCCCTAGGGCGTGTTTTAAAACCCTCGAAAGCCCCCAACCCCCAAACTTGGGGGCTTACAAACCAGCTTCAAAGTCCCCCAGAATTGGGGGATTGAGGGGGCAGAAGTTCTCGGTAACAAAGCAATTAGGAGTTTTAAAACACTGCCTAGCGGCTGATGATCGCATACATAGATACCTTCAAGAGCAACCATTAAAACTCCCGTCATCTTTTTAAGTAGTGGGCTGTGTACTATTGTTAGAAGGCGATCGCCGCTAGACTTTTCGTTGCAGTAGGTATGTGAAGCATGACCGCAGTTACTCCCAACCCCCCATCCGTTAGCGCTCCAGCCTTTTGTGAAGGCATCCAATATTTCAGCGATTCTGTCTCCGGTTTTGATGTCTACGGCAAAGCTCCGGTGATTGGAGAGGGAAAAACCGCGATCGCCGATGTTGCCGATCCCACTGCTGCGTATCAGACGCTGCTGTATGCGGATGCTTTACGCTACTTGATTCTACAGGTGACAGCCAGCAAGGCATCTGGGCATCCAGGCGGCTTTGCGAGTCAGGCAGAAGCCTACGCTGCACTGGTCATGCTGGGCTACAAAAACATCATTACCGAAGTGGGGCATCATGCTCCTGGCTTCTACAGCGCGATGTTTCTGGATCGCTCGTTGGAAGACATGGGCATCACTACGGTGCAGCAGTTGCGCGATCGCTTCCGCGAACAGCATGGGTTACTGGGACATCTTTCCGGCTTTATCCCCGGCATTCTTGCGCCTGCTGGACCGTTAGGGCAAGGACAGCATTTTGCGATGGCAGCGGCACTTTTGCACCCTGACAAACTGTTCCCTTTCACCGTTGGCGACGGCGGCTTGGGTGAACCGTACATTGTGAGCGCGATCGCCCACTTCCACACCGCCTACCCCAAGGCGACCAACTTTTTACCTGTTCTCGTTTGGAACGGCTTCTCTCAAGAACACCACAGCATGGTGTCGCTCAAAACCAACGAGCAGATGGAGTCATACTGGCGCGGCAACGGGTTTGAGCAGGTTGTACTCATTGATGCGAAAGACTTTGACGACCAGAATCAGCCTGGGGCATACGTAGACAACACAGCCTTTTCCTTTGAACAACGACTTGCCTTTGGTCAGGCAGTGCTAGCAAAAACTCATGAAGCAGCGCGCTCTGCACTCGCTGGCAAACTCACGGTGCTCATCATCAAGCAACTCAAGGGCGCTGGCGTTCATGCTCGTGGCGCAAAATCCCACAACCTTTACGCTCAGCACACGTTGGAGAACCCCGACATTATTGCGGCGCTACACACCCGCGCGCTTTCTCCTGCTGCCTGGTCGCTCGTGCGAACCAACTGCGAACGTGCAGGTGGTGGACCTGCCAGCAAAACAGCCGTTACGGAGTCCGTTCTCCCGCTGATGGATTTAGGTCAATTGCCGTTAGAGGAATTTACCGTTGGTGGCGATGCAAAAGTGTCTACAACCGCAATGGGTAAGCTCGTTGCTGCTGTAGGGCAAGCTGACTCTAGCTACGTCGTTACCAACGCGGACGGCAACGAAGCCTCTGGCATCGCCAACATCAATCAGGCGCTCAAAATTATTCACCCCACCGACGATCCGCTTTACTACCAAAAACCGGGCGGTCAGGTGTATGAGCCGCTGAGCGAAGATGCTTGTGCAGGCTTGGCAGCCGGGTTAGCGCTGATGGGATCTCGATCGCTCTGGTGTTCCTACGAATCCTTTGCCATTAACGGGTTACCCATCTGGCAAACCGTGACGCAAGCAATGGCAGAACTTCGCCGCCCTACACCCGCTACTGTCACACTCTTCACCGCTGGCGCGCTAGAGCAAGGACGCAACGGTTGGACGCATCAACGTCCAGAAATTGAGGCATATTTCGCCGCCATGATGCGAAACGGCAACGTCTTTCCCCTCTTTCCACCCGATGCCAACAGCATTCAGGTTTGCTACGACTGGGCACTGACTCAGAAAAATAAGGGCGTTGTGATCACAGCCAGTAAATCGCCGTTACCGATTCGGACAACGTTTGCACAGACGCAACAGGCGATCGCTAACGGAGCCATTACCCTCCATGAAGCCAGCGGTAGAAAAACCGTTGTGTTTGCTGTCATCGGCGACATGCCTCTCATCCCAGTGTTTGAAGCTGCCACACGCCTGACAGCAGAAGGAGTCGGCGTTCGTATTGTTTCTGTGATTAACCCGCGTCGCCTGTACCGCTCGTCGGACGTTGCCTGGAAACTTTGCTCTGAACCCGACGAGCGCTTCCTCAGCGACACCGAGTTTGAGCGGTACTTCAGCGGTGATGCACTCATTGGTGTTACAGGCGGTGCCAGCGGGATGTTAGAACCCATCATGCTGCGGAGTAACGCAAAACGAGATACGTTCGCCTGGAAGCGGGGCGAGACGACTGCCAGCCCTAGCGAACTCATGGCAGTGAACGGCATCACTGCCGCGACACTGGTGGAACGTGCCGTCTCGTTGATCCATTAAGTGATAACCGCTTTGAATGCACGATCGCGCTTACCGTGTTCGCCTACGTACCATTGTGGTGGTTGGAACCCTTAAGCTATGGTAATGTGCATAGGGTTTACCTACCACATGAGCAATCTTTTAAGCTTTATCCCGTTGGAGGGATGAACAACGATGAGTCAGTAGCTGTATAAGTTACAGAGATGTCAACTTGATTGTTGATTGCTCAGAAGAAGTCAACCATCACAAACTCACTGAGGAGAAGTCCGCTATGTTGAAACGATTTGCTGCCGCTGCCATTATTACGCTTTCGATGGGTCATGCTGTGGTTGCATCAGCAGCGCCATTGGCAGTCACTAACTCTCCAGATAAGGAGACCATTGTGGGTGGTCGATCGGTCGATCTGCCAACACCACCTGTTACACCTATTTACTTCACTCTACCAATTGAATTGGCGATCGTGAAAGATCCCGCAGTCTCTACAAACACGCCTATTACTGATAGCCTAACCAGTGACTACGCAGCCTGGGGCGCTAAGATCAAAGAGTGCTCGCTTCAGAAGCCAATCTTCGTCAGAAAAGTTGGCGATGAGCAGGTGCCTTTCATCGTTGGCGGCTCAGAAGGTACGATCAAGCTCAACGCAAACGACAAGCCTGTTTGTAGCCTCTAAGCCTCTAGTTCCTGATACTCTAAAGCGAGCGTAGTAAAGCAAGCAGCAGTGGCTATATTCTGGTTCAACTGGCTTTACTACGCTTATGCTTTGACACTTCAAAAACGCCTAAGGCGCGTCATCATCGCCAAACGGTTGCTTGCATTGCATCAAAGTGGAAATCATACGCCCAAATGGCAAGTTTTAATCGTTAAGTTATTGCAGTTGTTGTTGCATCGAAGAAAGTAATTGCCTGGTCTGAATAGTGCTGAATCAGTTGGGTAGCATCTTGATCGTCGGCGATCGTCGGTTGAAGGAAAGTTGCACCAGCAGCGATCGCTTGAGTGTACCGAAAGCTGATCAAGGTTCCCAACCGTACCGGAATCAGCGTTCGATGCTTCCCGGTTGGGTCTTGGGCAAAGGCTGCTGCCCATTCCGGTGCTGTAAATTCAGACTTCAAGTAGGTGTCTGATAAAACTGCGATCGTGCGTTTTGCCTCACTTGCCGCCTTTTGCCTCTCCAGCACAAAATTTTCACCCGCCCGGAAGCCCCATGCCTGAATGACCACCGTAGATCCCGCTGCTTCCAGCGTCCAGGCGATCCATTCTGCCCAAGCGCGATCGTGGCGGTTGTAGCTCACAAAAAAATCATTCATGATGCAGGGCTGCAACGCTTAAGGTCTGGGATGGAACGGGATCTGAGTCTCTGGTTGTACAACGATCACACGGTAAGCTCCGCCCTAAATCCCCCTGCCTGCGGCTTCCCCCTTCTAAAGGGGGACTGAGGGGGATCACAATCTATACCGTCTGCAAAAGTGTCTTGTCTGAGTGATCTCAACCATCAAGCGGCTGCCGCAAAATTTCGGGGTTCCGGCAAAAATCAGCAGACATGAAGGTTAGGGCAAGACCATTCACCGTTTAGACACCACCATTTTTACTTCAAATGAGAGCAATGTCATTTGAAACGGGAGTGTTTCTATTTGAGACAGGAACGATCGCACTTCAAACAGGAATGTTGCTACTTGAAACAAGACCATTGCTGTTTTGACCTGCATTGTTCTCACTTCAAACAGGAACGATCGCACTTCAAACAGGAACGATCGCACTTTAAACAAGAATGTTTCTACTTGAAACAAGACCATTGCTGTTTCGACCTGCATTGTTCCTATTTCAAACAAGAATCGTCCTACTTGAAACAGGAGTCATCCTACTTGAAACAGAAACGTTCTCATTTCACGCTAAAAGTGCCCCGTTGAAGCTTACGCTGCTGATGGCGGCGGCTTGATCGTTTTCGGTTGTGGTCAGATCGATCGCGCCCCGATTAATCACAACGTCACTCAGGCATTGCCCGATCGCTGCTAAGAATCAACCAGCCTGCTGATTAGCGTCATTTCACCTGCGTCACGCGCCAGCTTAGCTTCAAATTAATCCAGAAGTTCCAGAGCGTCACTGCGACGATCGCCAAAAAGTTCGCCAGATACGCGTTGAGATGCAGCCCGTTGAAGAGCACATTTAAGATCAGAATGTTGAGAATCAGCCCCATCAGGCAAATCAGGTTGAACTTGGCAAACCGCCTGATGACTTGATGCCGCGCTTGCTGTCGTTGCGACAGATCGCCAAACGTCCAGCGATCGTTCCACAAAAAGTTATTGATGATTGCCAGTTCTCCAGCCACGATCGCGCTACGGGTCAGCCCTAAGCCCAACGTGCCGTGCAGGAGATAGAGCAACCCCATATTCACGACCAGTCCACTTAACCCCACGAAGGCAAAGCGGACAAACCGCCCCAATAGGAAGTTAAACCGCTGGCTGATACGACCCAGCCGCCCTAACGACACTCGCAAGCGCACCAGATGATGGATGTAGTCGCGGTACTGCTTCCAGGTGACCTTGCTCTCGCCAGCCTCACGCTCCTGAAACACATAGCCCACTTCCGCAATCTGATCAATCTCGCCCCGTCCCAGCACTTCCAGCAAGATCTTGTAACCGAGTGGATGGAGTGATCGTCCCGCGATCGCACAACGGCGTACCAAAAAATAGCCGCTCATTGGATCAGACACCCGACTCACGACACCCGGCAGCAAAACAAGCCCCAGCAGTTGAGCACCCCGCGACAAAAAGCGTCGCATCGCACTCCAGGTACTGACACCACCGCCATCCGCATTACGACTGGCAACCGCTAAATCGGCACCCTGCGCGATCGCCAGAAGTAGTTGCTGCAACACTTCCGGTGGATGCTGCAAATCACCGTCAATCACTCCCAAAAGCTCGCCTCGCGCCACCTGCCAGCCGCGAATGACCGCTGTTGAAAGCCCCCGCTCCTGCTGACGGCGCATCACACGCAGGCAAGGATAGCTCGGCATCAGCGCCTGCGCCAATTGCCAGGTGCCGTCTGGACTATCGTCGTCAACCACAATAATTTCGTAGTTGTGAGGCAGCACGGCATCCAACTGCTGGCTCAAGAGCGCCACAATACGCTCAATGTTACGGCTCTCGTTGTAGGTTGGCACCACCAGAGAGAAGCGTACTGCCACAATCGAGCCTGCCTGCTCCTCTGGGGTACCGTCAAATGCCTGCACCAATGATAGCGATCGCGGCGGCACCTGCAAGAGACCTGAAAATTCAGGCAGAAGCTGATTGTAGCCAGTCGTCACCATAGACATTTGGGGTTAGGGAGTCGATGCCAGCACTAAAGCCGCGATCGTGTTAGGAACTGCCGTCATTACGAAGACAAACACAAAACAGCCGCAGCGAGCGGTTGCCCAGCAAACCATCTTGCTTAGAGAAAATTGCTGCCGTTCTTGCCTTTCATCAGGTTTACACAGAGAGACCATTGTGTAAATCGTTCCTAACGCTGGCACCGTTGTCCCTAAACGCAAAACGGTTGGGAATGTGCCTGATGGCGATCGTGTGACTGCAAAACTTGGCGGAGCTTTCAGCGTTCAGCGTTCAGCTTTTAGCGTTCAGCGTTGAGCTTTTAGCGTTCAGACCAAGGTTGGCTGCTGATGGCTGACCGCTGATGGCTGATGGCTGACCGCTGTTTAAAAGTGCTATTCAGACCCGTTTCCAGCACGATAGCGTAGGTCTAAAAACGGTTGGTGCATGTGCTAGCGTTGGCGTACTAACCCGCCTTAAACGTGCAACCTCGTGGCAATGGAGACACTCGCAATGTCCGATGCAACCGTGCCTGACGCAACTGTCATTTCTTTAGAAACTCGCATTGTCGCTGTGACGGTCTACACCGATCAGGCGCTTATTACACGGCGCGGGAACGTCACGCTGACCGGGCAAGAGCAAGCGCTAACGCTAACCCATCTGCCCCTGACACTCAAACCTGAATCGGTGCGCGCTGGTGGAGTCGGCAATGTTGCTGTGCAGCTACGGGATGTGCAGGCAGAACGGGTGTTTGCGACCGAGCCTGTCGTCGATCGTATCGCTCAACTAACCGCACAACTTGAGCAACTGACCAACGAGCAGCAAGCCATCGACGACAGCATTGCTGCCGATACAATTCAACGCAAATTTATCGAGAGCTTGAGTGAAAAAGCGGTCGATCGCTTCTCGCGCAGTCTCGCCCAACAACAGGTGAGTCTTGCCGAAACCCGCAATCTGCTGAACTTTGTGGGACAGCGCTATAGCGACTTATCAGCTGCGATCGCCCAGCATAAGCGTGAACAGACGCAGCTTCAAAAACAGATGCAGGCGCTCCGCCAACAGTTGCAGCAAGTTCAAACACCACGTCCGAAGGAGAGCTACAGTTTAACCGTTGGCATTGTGCCCGCAGGCGCTGGAAACTTTGAACTGGAGGTGTCCTATGTGTGCGATCGAGCCAGTTGGAAACCCCTCTACGATTTGCGAGTCAACAGCACGGACAACCGCGTTCATCTGACCTATCTCGCAGACGTAACCCAAACCACTGGCGAAGACTGGAGCGCTGTTGCCCTGACGCTCTCAACTGCCAAACCAGGACTGGGCACTCTACCTCCCAAACTAACTCCGTGGTACGTAGACATCTTTCATCCCTTACCCTACACACCAGCACCGATGATGGCTCGCAAGCGGTCTGCCTCAGCCGTGCCCGAAGACGATGACGATGACAACGACTCAATACTGCTAGCAGGCAGTGATGCGTTTGAGTCAACGCAGCCAATGGTAATGGCTGAAGCACCAGCCGCGCAGATCACAAATGAAGGTGGCGTTGTCACGTTTGCGATCGACGGCAACAACCACATTCCTGGCGATGGTGCCTTTCATAAAATTACGATCTTCAACGACGATTACCCATCGCACTTGGAATATCTCTCTATTCCTAAGCTCGTCAGTTTCGCTTATTTACAGGCTGTCATTACAAATCCCACAGACGGTGCAACGCTGTTACCAGGGCAGGCAAATATCTTTCGTGACAACCGCTTTGTTGGCACCACGCCCCTAGAAAACGTCGCTCCTGGTCAAGAATTCAAGCTCAACCTGGGTATTGATGAAGGCTTGAAACTGACCCGCGATTTGGTTGAACGCAAAGTGGATAAGCAACTCATTGGTGGTCAGCGACGCATCACCTACGCCTACCGCTTGAGCGTGACCAATCTGCGCGATCGGGAAGCCACACTAAACCTGACTGAACAACTGCCAGTCAGCCGCAACGAGAAAATCAAAGTGCGTCTGAACCGCACGAGTCCACAAATTCTGCCCAGCGACATGGGGCTTTTAGAATGGTCGCTCTACCTAAAACCGAAAGAGCAGCAGGACATTTCGTATCAATTCACTGTGGAACATGCGCCCACGCTGAACGTCACAGGTTTAGATATTTGAGCTTTTAGCAGTCAGCTTTCAGCGGTCAGCAGTCAGCAGTCAGCAGTCAGCTTTCAGCGGTCAGCTTTCAGCGGTCAGCAGTCAGCGGTCAGCAGTCAGCAGTCAGCAGTCAGCTCAAAATTTCTAGCTGATAGCTGATAGCTGATAGCTGATAGCTGATAGCTTCTTAGGACTGCTATATCTAGTGGTATCGTTTGAACGCGATCGCGCTTAAACATGAAGTTCATCTGGCTTGGGGGTTGGTTTTGTGCTCCTTCCTGTAGAATAGCGTCAACCTTTGCCTACTCCACATTTGTTGGGTAACACAGGCAAAGGGCAATCAGCAGACATTGGGCAATGAATCGATGCAAACACAGCGGCAGTGGTACATGAATGGGTTTGTTGGGTTGATGGTTTGCGGCAGTAGTTTGCTGCTAGCTCCAGCGATCGTCATAGCGCTACCAGCCATTCAGGTGGCTCAGGCTGCTCAAACTGCGGAAAGCGCTATCAATCAAGGGATTCAGTACATCCAGCAAGGTAAGCTAAGTGATGCGATCGCCGCCTTTCGCCGTGCCACTCAGCTCGATCCCCGTCTGCCTGCCGCTCATTACAACCTGGGTCTCGCGCTGCGTCAGCAAGGACAATTGCAGCCCGCTGCTACTGCTTTC
This sequence comes from Tildeniella sp., assembly GCF_059505325.1. Classification (NCBI taxonomy): domain Bacteria; kingdom Bacillati; phylum Cyanobacteriota; class Cyanophyceae; order Oculatellales; family Oculatellaceae; genus Tildeniella; species Tildeniella sp. Next base: position 50,591 of record NZ_JCACKI010000031.1, on the reverse strand, counting down.
TACCAGGCGACACAAACCGATCCCACCTTTGCCCTTGCCTACGCCAACCTCGGAGCGGCGCTACTTGAGGGAAACAACTTGCCCCAAGCAAAAGATTATCTGCAACGTGCCGTTGAACTTAATCCCAAGCTAGGGCTGGCTCACTACAACTTAGGGCTAGTGCTAGAACGGCAGGGTAGCTTTGATCCAGCGATCGGTGCTTACAGAAGGGCGATCGCACTCAGTCCCACTGCTCCCGAACCTGCTTATCATCTGGGGCTAGTTTATACTCAGCAGCGCAAAGCGAAAGAAGCCCGCACTGCCTTTGAGCAAGCGATCAAAATCGATCCCAATTATGCCGAAGCTCACTATAACCTTGGGTCGCTGCTTTTTGCTCAGGGTGATTTAACCGGAGCTTTAAATGCTTTTCGGCGATCGGCGCAGGCAAACTCCAACTACGCCAACGCCTATTATGCTGCTGGATTAGTCTTCATCCGTCAGAACAAATTTACCGACGCGCAAAAAGTCTTAACCTACGCCAAAGATTTATACGCCAAACAAGGCAATAGCCCTTGGGCAACGAAGGCAGAGCAGCAGTTGCAGAAGGCTAAGTTGGGGAGGTGAGATGTGGGGAGGGGAAGGAGTATGGGAGCGGAGGGGAAGGAAACGCAGAGGAAGTAAGGGAGAAGGTTTGCGGTTTGGGTTCATGCTGATGGCTGCAAGCTGACCGCTGAAGGCTAAAAGCGGAGGTTTTGAGTCTAGGTTTTTAGCTGCTTCCCCTGCTCCACATGCTTCCTCTGCTTCCCATTCCCCCACTCCCCACTCCCTACTCCCTCCCCCCTTTCCGACTATGCAAACTCGGCTCTGGGGTAACAGAAAAGGTCAGAACGGTTTCGTCTATCCCTCTCAGTTGCAGGGGGCTGAACTTGGTGATTTCATCCTGCTCTAGATAGTCAGCGACAGCGGCTGACACAAGGATGCAGTCAGGTTCGGCGGCTTCTTGAATGCGAGAGGCAATGTTGACGCTGGGACCGATCGCCGTGTAGTCCGATCGCTCGGCACCGCCAAACATCCCCACCACAGCCGTACCTTGATGAATGCCACAGCGAAACTGCACCTGACTGATGCCTTGCGCTTGCCAGCGTTCGTTGAGTCGGTGGAGCGATCGTTGCATCTGTCGGGCAGCGGCGATCGCGCGTCGTACCTGTTCGTTCGGTGTCATCTCTTCGGGTGAGCCAAACAGCGCCAGAATCGCATCACCCATAAATTTATCCACCGTGCCGCCATTGTCGAAAACAGCGCGGGTCATTTCTGCCAAATATTCGTTCAAAAGCTCGGCGACACGGCGCGATCGCAGCGTGTTAGACAGTTGTGTAAAGCCGATAATATCGCTAAACAACACGGTCACCAGACGTGGCTCAGGACGCAGATCGAGAATCAGATCACCGCGTGCAGCACGTTGTACCAGCGACGGGGGCAAAAAGCGTTTGAGCACCGATTCAGTTAAGTAGGTGTTGAGTTCTGCAACCCGCTGTTCGTTTGCTTTCAGTGCCAGTAGGTTGCGGACTTCTGCCAGCAGTTCGCGATCGCTAAACGGTTTGGATAGGTAGGCATCGGCTCCCCGCTCAACGCCTTCAATGCGCGTATCCTCGTCGGCTTTTGCCGTTAGAAGAATAATGGGAATGCCCTTGAGATCGTCATCCTCTCGAATCATCCGAATCATATCCAGTCCCGATACCAGCGGCATCATCAAATCGCTCACAATGAGCTGTGGACGATTCGTTTGTGCGCTCTGAAAGCCTTCAGCCCCATTACGAGCCGTCCAAATCCGATAGCCTTGTTCACGCAAAATGGTTGAGACGTAGGTGCGTAAATCAGGATTGTCATCCACGATGAGGATGCGTGCAGCACCCGACTGCGTGGGAATGCCAGCCAACAGCTCATTCTCGCCACTCTGATCTTCGTGCAGCTCCATTTCTACGTCGGCTAACTCTACAGAAGCACGACTAGGCTGGGCTTCTGCTTGCACTTCGATCAGTTGCTGAGGCGGCAAGTGCGTCATCCCCGTTTGCAGCCAAACCGTAAAGGTGGTACCTGAGCCATAGACAGACTCAACTGAAATCTGCCCACCGTGCAGATCGACCAGTTCTTTCACCAGTGCCAACCCCAGTCCACTACCCTCATAGCTCCGGTTGGCTGATCCCTCTGCCTGTCGAAACCGCTCAAACAGGTGAGGCATTTGGTCAGGACGAATGCCGATGCCTGTGTCGGTCACTTTGAGCAGGCAGTGATCGCCAGCGGGCTGAAGCGTCACGGTAATTGTGCCACCCTCCGGTGTGAACTTCATGGCGTTTGACAAGAGGTTGTATAGCACTTTGTCAAACTTTTCCAGATCCAGGTAAACCTGTGGGCAGGAGGTGAGGCGCGTAGTGAGCGCAATGCCCTTTTTCTCGCAGTAGGGGCGGAAGGAGTCAACCGTCTGACTGACAAAATCGACCAGATCGCACGGACGAAAACTGGGCTGCATCCGTCCAGCGTCCAGCCGCTGAAGGTCAAGGAGTTGGTTGACTAACCGCAGCAAGCGGCGAGAGTTTCGTAGCGCCACGGTTGCCTGATCGTGAGACAAGCCCTGATGTTGAGCGATCGCCGACTCCAGCGGACCAATCATCAGCGTGAGCGGCGTGCGAAATTCGTGCGAGATATTTTGAAAGAACTCCGTTTTTTGCTGGTCTAGCTCTAAAAGCTGCTCTGCTTGCTGACGGGTTTTCTGATACAGGCGAGACTGATGCACCGCGATCGCCGCCTGCACCGCCACTGCCTGCGCCAGCTCAATCTCTGAAGGCTGCCAGCGACGCGATTGGCGGTTCTGCCGCAGCGAAATGCTGCCAATGATCTGACCGTCTAGAATCAACGGCACCACCAGCAACGCCCGCGCTGGATTGCGAAACGGCTGTTCGGAAACCGTCATCATTGGATCTTGTTCTAAATCACTAATGACGACAGGCTGTTGGGTTAGCAGGAGTTGCTTCAGTACCGGGTTGCCCTCGATCGGCACCGTCGATTGAGGTAACGGGCGTGGTATCCCATCTCCTTCTGTCGGCGGCGTAGTGGCAGGCAAGGCTTCTGTGGCAACGTTGATGTCTCTGAGACCATGAGAGTCGTGAGACACCGTGGTTGTTGACCAGCCGCTATGAGCCGCATCATGCAATCCAACCAGCTGCACAAACTCATCTTCCTGCGTCCACAGGGACAAGGCACACCCATCGGCATGGAGTGCTTGCCCAAGCTGCTGCGTAATTGCCGCAAAAATTTCCTGGGGATCAAGGCTAGAACGAATGGCTGTGGTAATCGTGTTAATTAATGCTTCTCGTTTCGCCAGTGCACGTATCTGTTCGTAAGTACGTGCCTGAAAGAGTGCTAACGCTGCCTGATCGGCTACCAGCGTCAGCAGTTGCACTTCGTCTTCCTGCCAGAGGCGCACTTCTCCGCACTGATGGAGCGCCAGTACTGCCATCAACTCCTGCTGACACACCAGCGGCACAATGAGGCTAGAGCGAATCCCTGCGCTTGCATAGGCTTTCCATCGTTGTTGGAGTGCGGGAGTATCGTCTCGCCACCGATCGTCCGTCTCAACGTCCTGAATCATCTCAATGTGATGTGTTTCCCACACGGTTTGTGCCAGCGTTGCTTTGAGTTTGGCTAACGCACACGTATCAGTTGCTGCTGCCTGTTCGTTAACATAAACAAACCAATCATCACTCAGCCGTCCATCCTGTAAAGGGCGCACAACACAGCTACTGACTTCGAGAATGTGACCCACGGTTTCGCCGATCGTGTGCAGGATTTGCCGATAACTGAGATCGCTCCGAATCGTGCTGGTGACTGCATTGAGAAGCGACTCTTGACGCAGCGATCGCCGCAGCTCCCGCGTCCGTGTTTTGAGGACGCTATGCGTGTCTGCCGCCTGCCGTACGACCCCTTTCAGCTCATCGTCATCCCAGGGTTTGGTGACGTATTTGAAGACTTTACCGGAGTTAATGGCTTCTACCAGATCCTCAACGTCGGTATACCCCGTGAGGATGATCCGCATAATGTCGGGATACTGCGTCGCCGTCAGGCTCAGAAACTCGGTTCCGCTCATGAGCGGCATCCGCTGATCCGAAATAATCACCGCAATATCACCCTCCTTCGCCAGCAGATCGAGGGCGATCGGCCCGTTCTCGGCTCTCAGAACTTTGAACTCGCGGTGGAATGTGCGATAGAGCAGATCCAGATTGTCTGGTTCGTCATCGACAACGAGCAGTTTTGGCTTGTGATCGGAAGGAGTTTTCATACGCCGCTCTCCAAAGGCGAGGGCAGTTGGACGCACCGCCGTTGGTTAACACAAACGTTTGTCAACGTGGGCGCTGGGCACTCCTGATCAACGCGATCGTCTCGCTGTACTGTCTGCCGTCTCGCTGTTGCCTGCATGTGATTACTACATTCAAAGAGCTGCACGCAAAGCCCCTTACGTACACAGTGGTTTCCAGGGCTTAAAATTTGAGTGCCAAATTTGCTCAACCAACGTTTCAACGTGATGGAAGTATGCCGAAAACCACACAGTCTGAGGCAAAAAGCGCTCAAAATCATCCTCTGAAAACGGTAGCAGTACAAAGGCAACCAATTACTCCGATGGGATTCGAACTCAAAGTCAGCAAAATCCATTAACGAATCCTCACTCAGGTTGCCCCAGGAGACACGTTCTCTAACGTCCGATCGCAAACCTAGCCGCCAGCAACCTGCACACGCCGAAGGAACGTTGAAGAAATACTATTAGCACGAAGCAATGGCGTAAATCTTAACTCAGCACCTAAACTTAAACGGCAGTAACGCTTGCAACCCCTAAGAGCTGGGGCGTGCTGAAAGGCAACTGTCCTACCTTCCGCTGACTGCCTCTTAGAGGATGTTTTAAAAGTCCTTCTGTTAGTAGCGAAAAGCTAGATCCCCCTCAATCCCCCTTCAAAAGGGGGACGACCAAAGCTTTCCCCCCCCTTTTGAAGGGGGGCTAGGGGGGATTGCTGAGTGCTTAACGTTACAGACCATACCTTTTCAAACACCCTCTTAAGGTCATCCGTCACCCGTTGCATGGTTCAGATTAATTGAATCAATCCTGCTGTGATACAGCGAACTCCTGTTCTGACGCGTAGATGCACTTCCCACATGCTAGTTTCTCTAGCAATCTTTTTGTATGCCCTGGTAGTGATTTCTGGTTAAGCCGCCCTTGTCACCCCGTACGATTCTCATGTCTCTGTCAAATGCAGGCATAATAGTGTAGTCGCATACTCTTTAAAGTAGCCCAACTGCATCTAATACTGACTCGCCAAACACTCTGGTTAAATTTTAGCCTGTTAGATTTGTGTCATTTCAGCGGTTGGCGTTTATAACGGTATCGCATACGCTTACAGCAAAGCACTATTCTTTCCGCTTGGAGTTTCCCCTAGTCATGCGGTGTCCCTTCTGCCAATATACTGATAACCGTGTTCTTGAATCGCGCTCAGCAGAAGCGGGTCAGAGTGTGCGGCGGCGGCGGGAGTGTCTTCGCTGTGAACGTCGCTTCACGACGTATGAGCGCATCGAATATGTCCCCATCACCGTCATCAAGCGGGATGGCGATCGTGAATCCTTCGATCGCTTCAAGCTTTTGCGCGGCATCGTACGAGCGTGTGAAAAGACGGGCATCTCTTCTGTACAGCTCGAAAATTTAGTGGATGAAATCGAGGCAGAATTGCAGCAGCGGGCAGTCCGCGAAGTCAACAGCTACGAGATCGGTGAATTGGTGCTCCAAAGTTTGCGAAACCTGAATGAAGTTGCTTACATTCGGTTCGCCTCGGTCTATCGCAAATTCCAGGGTATCCGTGATTTTGTTGACACCCTTAATCATCTCCGTAGCGACACAAGTCCGATGTTGGCAGACGCGAACCCGCTTGAAAGCACTGATGATGCGTCCGTGCTCGCTTCGTCATAAACATTTACACTATGCCGCCCGATCGCTGACGACCGCAGGCTATGCCATTTCTGTTTGCTGTGGAAAGCTATGGACAGTCGGTTGAAACGTGCTTGCTGCTCATGCAACCCTTGCTCTGATTCGCTATGCTTAAGACGATTAACTAAACACTATCGACTTTTTTTAGTTGGGTTACGCTTGGCACAGTCAAGCGATGCAACGCATCTAGTCCACGACCCTATGAAGCGGATGCTGTTCGGCGCTCCATCTTTTTGCCCCGCATCTGCAGCAAGGTTGCATCAATTAGCAAAGAGTACGTGAAGTAACCTGACATGAGTTATTATGGTTCTTCTGAGCTACTAATTTGTCCAAATTTAGCTCTCCTACCATTTACTGGAGGAGACGTGGGTGTAGGCAGCACAATCCAATGTGCGTATACATCGACAGGAGGCAAAATTTTACGGAGATAACTACCAGGAAACGATTCGCATGGTCAATCAGGAAACGACAGAAATAGATGTTGGCTTTACCCACGAGGATTTTGCTGCCCTACTCGATAAGTACGACTATCACTTCAGCCCAGGTGATGTGGTCGCTGGCACGGTGTTTAGTCTTGAGCCAAGGGGCGCACTGATTGACATTGGCGCAAAAACGGCTGCCTATATCCCCATTCAGGAGATGTCAATCAATCGAATTGATGGTCCTGAAGAGGTATTACAGTCCAACGAAACGCGCGAGTTTTTCATCCTTGCTGACGAGAACGAGGATGGACAGCTTACTCTATCGATCCGACGCATTGAGTACATGCGTGCTTGGGAGCGGGTACGCCAGCTTCAGGCAGAAGATGCGACGGTTCGCTCTGGTGTCTTTGCTACCAATCGTGGTGGTGCATTGGTGCGGATTGAGGGCTTGCGTGGCTTTATTCCTGGCTCCCACATTAGCACCCGCAAACCGAAGGAAGATTTGGTTGGCGAAGATCTGCCACTGAAGTTTCTGGAAGTCGATGAAGAACGGAATCGACTGGTACTGAGCCACCGTCGAGCGCTGGTTGAGCGTAAGATGAACCGCCTGGAAGTCGGCGAAGTGGTGATTGGTACTGTTCGCGGGATCAAGCCTTATGGTGCCTTTATCGATATTGGGGGAGTCAGTGGTCTGCTTCACATCTCTGAAATTTCTCACGATCACATTGATACGCCTCACAGCGTGTTCAACGTGAATGATGAGGTAAAAGTGATGATCATTGATTTGGACGCAGAACGTGGTCGAATTTCACTGTCTACCAAGCAACTGGAACCCGAACCTGGTGACATGGTGAAGAATCCTCAGGTTGTCTATGACAAGGCAGAGGAGATGGCGGCTAAATACCGCGAGCAGGTGCTTGCAGCTCAACAGCAGCAGGCGATCGCTGTGACGATTCCAGAAGCCGAATTAGAGGAATTGCCGTCTGCTGCTGAATGATTCAGAGTGCGGCGTTCCAGGTAAATTGCAGGTGACAGGCAGCGGTGCCTGTCACTACCAGAGAGGAGGGTAACCCCCTCTTTTTTTGTACCCCTCTTCTTTGTTCTCTTACATGGAGTATTCCTTTGGCGACCATTCAGTGCGGCAAAATTCAATTCCAGTTAATTCAGGGAGTACTGTTCGACAAAGACGGTACACTGGCAGATTCTCAGGCATTCTTGCGGCACCTGGGGCAGAGACGATCGCGCTTGATTGATGCCCAAGTTCCCGGAGTGCAAGAGCCACTGCTGATGGCATTTGGGCTGGATGGGGATCAACTGAATCCAGCAGGGCTATTGGCACTGGGAACTCGGTATGAAAACGAAATCGCAGCGGCAGCGTATGTGGCAGAGACAGGGCGCGATTGGGTCACGTCGCTGAGCCTGGTGCGATCGTCCTTTGCAGAAGCAGACAAAGTGTTTCAGCGCAAAGCAGACAACACACCGTTGTTTGAGGGCGCACGCGAAGTCCTACAATCGCTTGTAGCGGCTGGCATTAAAGTGGGCATTGTGTCTGCTGATACAACCGCCAATGTCGAGGATTTTGTGGCACGCTATGAGCTTGAAGCGTGTATTCAGGTCGCCCTGGGGATCGATCGTGGACCTGGCAAACCCGACCCAACGATCTTTCAGCAGGCTTGCGTAGCCTTGGGGGTTGCACCCGAACGGGTGCTGGCGATCGGTGATTCTGTAGCTGATATTGAAATGGCAAAAGCGGCAAACGCAGCAGGCTGCGTAGCGGTTACATGGGGATGGACACAGCCTCCGCAGCTCGCTCAAGCAGATGCCTTAATCGCACACTTTGCAGAAATGCAGATCCTCGATCGCTAGGTTCAATCACGATAGAACTTGCGTAGAAGCGATCCCCAACTCCGGTTGACGCACCCCTTCTCTAAAAAAGGGAGCTTTAAACGCACTTTCACTCGTTGTTACAATTCCTACTTGACTGTGCGAGTTTTCCCCGTCAAGGACAGATGCTATAATCTGCTGAACTTACTGCAAACTTCACACGACTTAGCACAACTTCTACAAGTTGACTATCTATGGTCAGCTTATAGTCATCTTATAGTCGTTCGCCAGAGAGGATTGACGCTTGTCCCGACGCTATCTTTTTACTTCTGAGTCCGTTACCGAAGGACACCCCGACAAGATTTGCGACCAGATTTCAGACACAATCTTAGATGCTCTTTTGGCACAAGACCCTAAAAGTCGGGTTGCGGCTGAAGTCGTTGTCAATACAGGTCTCGTGTTGATTACTGGCGAAATCAGCTCTAACGCTAAGGTAAATTACATTGACTTAGCTCGGCAAAAGATCGCTGAGATTGGCTATTCTGGCACTGATAGCGGCTTCTCAGCCAATAGCTGTGCTGTCTTGATCGCACTGGATGCCCAATCGCCCGATATTGCTCAAGGTGTTGATGCTGCTCACGAAACCCGCGAACAGGCAAGCGACGAAGATCTTGACCTGATTGGCGCTGGCGATCAGGGGATCATGTTTGGGTTTGCCTGCAACGAAACACCTGAGTTGATGCCGTTGCCGATTTCTTTAGCGCACCGGGTTTCACGTCGGTTGGCAACCGTTCGCAAAACGGGGCAACTTCCTTACCTCCGTCCTGATGGTAAAACTCAGGTAACCGTTTTATACGAAGACAACCAACCGATCGGCATTGATACGATTCTTGTCTCGACTCAGCACACAGCAACGATCGGCGACCTTACAGATGAAGCAGCCGTCCAAGCGAAGATTAAAGAGGATTTGTGGTCGTTGGTCGTGCAGCCTGTCTTTAGGGATATCGACTTGAAGCCCGATAGCAGCACTCGCTTTCTTGTCAATCCAACGGGTAAATTTGTCGTTGGCGGTCCTCAGGGTGATTCGGGGCTAACAGGACGAAAGATCATCGTCGATACGTACGGTGGGTATTCCCGACACGGTGGCGGTGCTTTTTCAGGCAAAGATCCGACAAAGGTCGATCGCAGCGCTGCCTATGCTAGCCGCTATGTCGCCAAAAATGTTGTCGCCGCTGGCTTGGCTGATCGCTGTGAAGTGCAGCTTAGCTATGCGATCGGGGTCGCACGTCCAGTCAGTATCATGATTGACACCTTTGGGACAGGTAGAATCAGCGACGATCGCTTGCTAGAGCTGGTCAAAGAGCATTTTGAGCTTCGCCCCGCTGGTATCATTCAAGCCTTCAATCTGTGCCATCTTCCAGGAGAACGCAATGGTCGCTTCTACCAGGACGTTGCAGCCTATGGTCACATGGGTCGCACCGACCTGGATCTGCCCTGGGAACAGCTTGATAAAGCACCACTGTTGCAAGCCGCTCTATCAGAGTCACTGTCGCTGAAGCATTAAGCGTCATCGCTATGACGCGGTTGATTGTGAATAGGACTTTTTCTAGCGGCTGGCGGGATCAGCCGCTTTTTTGATGAACTGCCTTTGAGCTGAAGAGTGTTAGACAGAGGCATCAACTATTGGCGCATACAGTCTCGGCTGACTGAGAGCCGATCGTTGCGTCAGTAGCGGAAATACGTATACGCTTTATTTATAAGGTTTTCTTGGCACTGTGTACTACATTTGCAATGCACACCAGAGACTTTTTAAGCTGATCGGCATTCAAATCTGCATCATCCTTTTGCCTTCTGCCCTCTGCCCTCTGCCTTCTGCCTTAGAGCAATCGACTTAACTTAGAGGCTCATTAGCTTACTGCCTAATGGCTTTTCAGGTAGCCTTTCAGCACTGACCTTTTTTCTCTAACCGTTCTTATGCCGTCTGATCCGTTATCTATTGTTGTGATTGGCGGTGGGGCTGCTGGCTTTTTTGGAGCGATCGCCTGTGCCAGTCGGTATCCTGACAGTCGGGTGACGCTGCTCGAAGCTGCCCGTCAGCCCCTTGCTAAAGTGCGTGTTTCGGGGGGTGGACGCTGCAATGTTACTCATGCCTGTTTTGATCCAGCGCTTTTGGTGCAGCATTACCCTAGAGGTGGCAAGGCGTTGCGGAGCGCCTTCAGTCGGTTTCAACCACGCGATACAGTGGGGTGGTTTGAGTCTTGCGGTGTCAAGCTCAAAACCGAGGCAGACGGGCGCATGTTTCCGGTCACTGATGACTCGGCAACGATCGTTGATTGTTTGATGCAGACCGCGAAAGCTATGGGTGTCAAGCTTTGGCAGGGCGCGGCTGTGAAAGCAGTGTCCCGCAAGGAGGATCGCTTTTGTGTAGAGGTCAAAGCCTCAGATGTATTGACGTGCGATCGCCTCCTCCTTGCGACTGGCAGCAGCCCCCAGGGCTATGCGATCGCCCGCAGCTTCGGGCACACGATCGAACCACCCGTGCCGTCTCTCTTTACCTTTAACATCAGTGATGAGCGCTTGCGGGATTTGGCGGGAGTCTCTGTGACGAGCGCCCATCTGCGCCTGCAAACAGGTGAAAAAAGTTACTTAGAGCAAACAGGTCCACTTTTAGTCACGCATTGGGGCATGAGCGGTCCATCTGTCCTCAAGCTTTCTGCCTGGGGAGCCAGAGCGTTGCATGACAGCCACTATCAAGCAACATTGATGGTTAACTGGTTGCCACAGTCCAATCCAGAAGCACTCCGCCAGCAGCTTTTAGCAGTGAAGTCGCAACTGCCCAGACGAGCGATCGCTACGAGTTGTCCGGTGCTCATCCCGCGTCGCCTTTGGGAGCACCTCACACGTTACGCTGGTATCGCTGCGGAAACCCGTTGGGCAGAACTTTCCAACAAGACGCTGAACCAACTGATCCAGGAATTGACGCGTGGAGAGTACACCATCAGCGGCAAAAGTGCGTTTAAGGAAGAGTTTGTCACCTGTGGCGGGGTGAACCTCAAGGAAATAGACTTCAAAACGATGGAGAGCCGCTGCTGCACCGGACTACACCTTGCAGGCGAAATTCTGGATATCGACGGCGTGACGGGCGGCTTCAACTTCCAAAGCGCCTGGACAACGGGTTGGATCGCTGGGCAGGCGATGGGATCGCTTTAAGTGGGATCACATTAAATCCTCAGATTGAACACTTGTACTAAACCAGTCAGGATGAGGTAGATCGCCACGATAAGGTTGAGCAGACGGGGAATTGCCAGGATCAGAATGCCTGCAATGAGCGCAACGATACCACTGAGCCGAAAATTGATCTGCACATCAGCAGCTTGTTGAGCCAGAAAAAGGTGTTGATCTAAGAAGTGTTGCGCCAGAAAGAGGTAGTTGAACACGACAGTTTCCTTGCTGTAAGGGGGTTAGAGGCGAGCGTTGCACTTACAATACTGCGATGACAGCATGACAGGATGTATCCAAAGAAGGAAAGCGGTTTCAAAGAAACCATTCTCGTTCTAGTGCCTCAATGACTTGTAAACCGCGTGGGTCACCAACTTTGAGCAGAGCGGCTTTGGCATCTTCTCGCACACCCAGTTCGCCATCTTCAGCAAACACTTCTAAGAGTGCGTCGATCGTCGTGCCATACACAACATTGGACGGCAACTCACGGCAAAGTTGTCCCAGTGCCCAGGCGCAATTGCTTCGCACAGCAGCAACCGGATCTTGCCGGACTGAACCAATCAACGGCGGAATGGCTGCAACGACCGCTTCGTAGCTCACAGATGCCATTTGTGCAAGGGAACTCGCTGCCCACAGCCGCACTGCCGAAATATCCGTTTTGAGTGCCTCAATCAAGGTTGGCAAGGCACGTCGATCGCGACAATTGCCCAATGCCCACACAACGCCCTTACGAACATAGCCATTCCAGTCGTCGTTGAAGCGGGTGACTAATGGCTCGACGGCATCCCGACTCGGATTACGTCCCAGAGCGTAGGCAGCACTCACGCGCACCAGCGGACAGGGATCAGTCAAAAGTTGAATCAGGCGGGGCACCGCACGATCATCCTGAAGCTCACAAAATGCCCGTGTTGCCAGCATCCGCTGATTAGTATCGGTTGCCTCTAACAGCCGCAACATTTCGTCCGGATCAGGCTTTGGCTCTTCTGACCCAGCATCAACAGGTTCCATATGATCCAGAGGACTCTCCAGATCACCCTCAAAGTCAAGGACACTCAGGTCATCGTCATCATACATATCTGTAACTTTACCCTACCAAGCGCACCTCGCTAAGGCACGATCGCTGACTTTTCCTGTCATGCCACAGCAGCAGCCACAAGCACCCCCATGCATAGCTGTCCCACGGAACTGAGGATATTAGGTCAAAGCAAGTATGCGTATAGTACCTCTACTCCCCACTCCCCACTCCCGACTCCCTACTCCCGACTCCCTACTCTCCACTCCCTACTCTCCACTCCCCATACCCCTCTCCGCCTCCGCGATCGCCAGTATTGTCTTCAGCACCGAATCGGGATTGAGGCTAATCGAGTCGATGCCCTGCTCGACCAGAAAGCTTGCGAAGTCGGGGTAATCGCTGGGTGCTTGTCCGCAAATGCCGATTTTACGATCGCGTTTTTTGGCGATCGCAATGACATGCTCGATCATGCGTTTCACAGCGAGATTGCGTTCATCAAACAGGTGGGCAACGAGGGCAGAATCGCGGTCTAAACCGAGTGTCAGTTGGGTCAGATCATTGGAGCCGATCGAAAAGCCGTCAAACACATCACAAAACTCATCGGCGAGCCACACATTGCTGGGCAGTTCGCACATCACGTAGACCTGCAAGCCGTTTTCGCCCTGCACCAAGCCATGTTGCGCCATTTCAGCCAGCACCTTACGTCCTTCATCCGGTGTGCGGCAGAAGGGCACCATGAGAATCACGTTGGTCAAACCCATCTCATCACGGACGCGCTTCATTGCCTGACACTCAAGGGCAAACGCAGCCCGGTAGCGATCGTCGTAGTAGCGAGAGGCACCGCGCCAGCCCAGCATCGGATTGTCTTCTTTGGGTTCAAATTGACTACCACCCAAAAGATCGCTGTATTCGTTGGTCTTGAAATCTGACAGGCGAATGGTGACAGGTTTGGGATAAAAGGCAGCGGCGATCGCGCCAACACCCTGAGCCAACTGATCGACAAAATACTCTGGTTTGCTACTGTAGAGCCGAGTTAACTGCTCTAACTCTGCTTTGACGGCTGCGTCTAACGTGTCGAAATGAAGCAACGCCAGCGGATGTGCTTGAATCTGGTTAGCAATGATGAACTCTTGACGTGCCAGCCCCACTCCATCATTGGGAATTGCCGCCAGTCGGAAGGCTTCCTCTGGATTGCCCACATTCATCATGACTTGTGTGCGGGTACGAGGGAGCGTATCAAGCGCCAGTTCGTTGACTTCGTAGGGCAGCAATCCGGCATAGACACGTCCTTCTTCGCCTTCGCAGCAGGAAACCGTGATCGCCTGCCCTGGTTTCAGCACGTCGGTTGCGTTAGTACAACCCACGATCGCCGGAATGCCCAACTCTCTAGCAATGATGGCAGCGTGACAGGTACGACCACCCTGATTGGTGACGATCGCGCTGGCTCGTTTCATAATCGGCTCCCAGTCGGGATCGGTGCGGCTGGTGACAAGCACTTCGCCTGCCTGAAACTCGTTGATGTCCTCTGGTTCCCAAATGACTCTGGCGCTACCCTGCCCGATCGCCTCACCCACACTGCGACCCGTGATCAAAACCTCGCTGTGCTCTTGAAGATGATAGGTGCGAAGAATATTGCGCGTTTTCTGCGAATGAACGGTTTCAGGACGTGCCTGCACAATAAAGAGCTGATTGGTGAGACCATCCTTCGCCCACTCAATATCCATCGGTGTGTCTGTGCCGTGAAGCTGGGAGTAGTGATCTTCAATCAGGCACGCCCATTGTGCCAGTTGCAGCACCTCGGTATCCGTAATGGCAAACCGCTGGCGATCGCTGGCTTTGACGGGCACGTTTTTGGTAAGTTTCGTACCGCCTTCGTCGTAAACCATCTTGATTTCTTTTGTGCCCACTCGCTTTTTCACGATCGGGCGAAAGCCTTGCTTCAACGTGGGCTTAAACACCAGAAACTCATCAGGATTGACCGCTCCCTGCACCACCGTTTCGCCCAATCCATAAGCAGCCGTAACCAACGCCACATCTTTGAAACCTGTTTCGGTGTCGATCGAAAACATCACACCCGATGCTGCCAGATCCGATCGCACCATTTTCTGGACACCAACTGACAACGCCACTTCAAAGTGATCAAAGCCTTTGGTTTGACGGTAAGAAATCGCGCGATCGGTGAAAACAGAGGCAAAGCACTTGTGGCACGACTCAATGACACCCCGTAACCCGTGAACATTGAGATAGGTTTCTTGCTGTCCGGCAAAGCTGGCATCGGGAAGATCTTCGGCTGTAGCGCTGGAACGCACGGCAACATCGGTATCCGCACCGTATTCCTGGCAGAGGGTTGCGTAGGCTGTGGCGATCGCATCTTGAAAAGCTTGAGGAAATGGCGTTTGCAGGATCAAACGGCGAGCTTGCTTGCCCACTTTCTGCAAGCTGTCCATGTCATCTACGTCTAGCGTTGCGAACAGCGATCGTAACTGTGCTTCCAATCCTGCTGCGGCAATAAAGTGACGGTAAGCAAAAGCAGTCGTCGCAAAGCCATTCGGCACGTGAATACCCTGCCTGACAAGCTGTTGTAGCATTTCGCCCAGAGAGGCATTCTTACCACCCACTACCGACACGTCACCCATGCCCACCTGATCCAAGCGACACACGAACGCATGGTCATTTTTCGGCTGCTGACTTCTTTCGAGATGAATCGTGGTGCTCATGATAGAGATTCCCTTTAAGAATTGAGCGGTCAGCGGTCAGCGGTCAGCGGTCAGCGGTCAGCGGTGAGAGAAAAGCTGATAGCCCATACCAGGATGTTTCTCATAATGCAACGATCGTTGCCCTCTCTCTGTTGTAGACACACGATCGAGAAATGTGTGCTCAGAACAACATTTTGTAAGATTGGATACTTTTTGCCATCACCCTTCAGTTGTGACCAGGTAATGTTCTAACGCTGTTGTGTCTTCTCGTAGAAGCGTCACCTGTAGTGCTTCTACAGGTCAACTCATACCGTTAACCTCAAAGTGCCGATCGGTCAGCAGGAGCGCTTGAAGGTCAGTTGCTGACAGCGGGGCACCAAATAAAGCGCCTTGAGTAGCGTAGCAGCCACTTTGGCGCAGAAAGTTAACTTGTGCGGCTGTTGCCACACCCTCAGCCATCACTTTGAGCTGTAAGCTTTGCCCAATTGCGATAATTGTTTTTACGATCGCGGCATCGTTGGTGTCGGTGAGCATACTTTGAATCAGCGACGGGTCGATTTTGAGCAGACTGAGCGGAAAGCGCTTGAGATAGTTCAGCGATGAGAAGCCTGTGCCAAATTCAGCGATCGCAAGCTGCACCCCGATCGCTTTTAGTGCCGTTAATTTCACAACTGCCGTATCCACTGCTGCCATCGCGCACGTTTCAGTCAGCTCCAGCATGAGGATCTCTGGATCAAGCTCTGCCTGTTGCAAAATGTGCGCTACCGTTGCGACCACATTTTCCTGTTGGAACTGACGTGCAAACACGGGCACTGCCAACCGAATCGGTAGAGACGCTACAGACTGCCAGACTTTTGCTTGCTTGCAGGCAGTTTCTAACGTCCACTGATTGATCGTGCACACAAGTTCGTCGTCTGCAACGGCAATCAAAGCACGGGGATTGACCAAGCCACGATCGGCATGGTGCCAAAGCAGCACGGCTTCAGCACCAATCATTCGCCCCGTGATCAAATTAACCTGAGGCTGATACTGGATTTGCAATTCGCCGCGACTGATTGCAACGCTCAATTGACATTGCATGAGCTGACGTTCTGTTGCTAAGGCAGCCATAGCAGGCGTATAAAGCTGATACTGAGTGCCATGTGCAGCATCGTGCAGGGCAGTTTCGGTGCGGCTGAGGAGTTCTCCAGGACTGGTACCGTGATCTGGATAGAACGCTACACCCACTCTTAACGGTAGCTGAACGCTTTGTCCATCAATCAAATAAGGTGCTGCTAAAGTTGCTAGAACGCGTTGCGTAACGTCAACGATCGCCTGTTCGCTAGTAATGTCATCGAGCAACATGCCAAAATCGTTGGCAGCCAACCGTGCGATCGGATAGTTTGCAGCAGCTTGTTTGAGGCGTTCTGCTACTGCCTGTAAAAGGCGATCGTCATCGAAACCCGATGTCATACTGATTGTTCCGATCGCTTGAAAATTGAAGCGCAAAACAGCAACTAATTGCTGCGCTTGCTGTGCCTGCCTGATCGCTTTTTGGCACTGGGCATGAAACGAAATGCGATTGGGGAGATTGGTCAGGGGATCGACGTATGCCATTTGCCCCAACGTTTGGGCTGCCCGCTTCATTTCGTCGATGTAAGGCTGAGTGAGAGCGGCGCGTTTAGCTAAACGGGCAGCAATGGCAGCTAACAGTTCTGCTCGTTTCACTGGCTTCGTCAGGTAGTCGTCGGCACCCAACTCCATACCCTGGCGTAAATCTATGTGATCGGCTTTGGCACTTAAGAAAATGAACGGAATTGCTGCCGTTGCGGGATGGTTACGAAGCGCCTGCAAGACCTCGTAACCATCAAACTCAGGCATCATGATGTCGCAGATGATTAAGTCAGGTTCATAGATCTGTGCTAGCTGCACACCCGTCGAACCGTCATTGGCAATCAACACGTCAAACGCTTCCGCTCTCAGCAGCTTCAGCATCGGAGTGCAAACAACAACATCATCCTCAATCACCAATATCTGGGTCATTTTCCTTGCTCTTCGTGGACAGGCACGGTTGGGAGATCGTGGATGTTGGCTTAGATTGTGCCTCTGGCGAAACAATACTGCTGTAGAACGTTCAAACAGCAACAGGCGATCGCTGGACAAACAAAGAGCCATCGATCGAAGCAAGCCATTGGTGGCAGAACTTACGGCAATCGCTCAGCCGATAAGCGTATACAGCGGTTTGCAGCTAGATGAAGTACACCATCTCAGCCTGAAAGCCAGATGCGAGGCTCTGTTCACTGCTGACTTCTGGCTTCTGACTCCTGGGCGTTGCTGAAAAGCAGTATGAATCGAAACGAAGTTTCGAGCATACAGCACTTATTTCATACCCAAGATCAGCACCGCCGACTCCTGAATTCTGCTGTAAGTTCTTCATGAAATGGCACCGCGATGTTGAGCACGAGCTATAGCAATGCCAAACCTGAACCTTAGCGTTCCCGCATTGAAAAGTAAATTAACTTGCGGCTGACACATTGACGTGGGTTCTCTAACGTGAGTAGCGCCAAAGAAAACGGTCAGTTCTGAACTTTAGCGATATAAATGACAGATATATGCCAGCGTTTCTAGCAAGCTCCCATATCTGAGAGCAGTCATTGCAGATAAATTGCGATCGCTTGCGGCTAAAATCAGCAGCAGTTGGCTGGCTATACCGTTGGCTAACTTGCTGGAGTTAAAGACACTCTTGCTTAATCTGTCTTACTAATGATAAAACCTGACTTTAAGGTTGTTAGTGTAGAAAAGCTGTCAGACTAGATCTGTGATTTTGTTGCTGGGCTGCTCTGTTGACCCAGCATTGCCCAGGTAGTTAATTCCAGGTTGTTGAGTATGAGCCCCGACGTTAGAGAATCCGAGTTTCCCGATACAAGCGCTTCAGGCTTTGTGCCTGAGACCGATTTGCCAATCACAGATTTGCCCCCAGAGGATCCGCTCTTACTGCCGCCCGCCTCTGAATCAGAAACGAGCCAGCAATTGAAGCAAGTCGGCGATCGCATTTATGCCTTTTTGGCTGGTTTGCCCGACTACTTATCAGACTTTTTTGGCGAGTATAAGCGCCCTATTGTGACGCTTGGTCTCATTTTTGGGTCGATCGTGTCTGTGAAGCTGACGCTTGCGCTGTTGGATGCTATTAATGACATCCCGCTGCTTGCACCAACCTTTGAACTCATTGGCTTTTCCTACACTGCTTGGTTTATCTACCGCTATTTGTGGAGAGCCTCTAATCGAGAAGAGTTGTCTGGAAGCTTTAATGCTCTGAAAGATCAGGTTTTAGGCAGAGGCACACCCAAAGTCTAGGGGCTGTCATCAATGATAACTACACATGACTCGCAGCAAGGGTGCCAGCCCCCAGCCTGGTGTGTTGGGGCGGGCGCGATCAGGCTGATACCGCAAGGTTTTGGAGCTAAT
The DNA here is from genome assembly GCF_059505325.1 of Tildeniella sp. Lineage (NCBI taxonomy): Bacteria > Bacillati > Cyanobacteriota > Cyanophyceae > Oculatellales > Oculatellaceae > Tildeniella > Tildeniella sp. Next base: position 31,973 of record NZ_JCACKI010000031.1, on the reverse strand, counting down.
TGACGACGCGCCCTAGCGATCGCTTCAAGCAAGCGTTGAACGATTTGCCCTCACTCCGCCTGCACTTTTTACGCGGCTATGCAGGCTGATGGCATGAGGGTAAGGGCGTATTGTGTTGCTTTAAGTGAAGACGGATAAGTCGACGAGACTGGCACTTTGCGTAATGGCAAGTCGCCTCGGTTGCTTCAATCTTGTGTCCCCTGTGGAAACTGTTCGTCAACGAGTACGGCAACATCACGGGCAGACACACGCCTGTAGTGAGCTTTTTCAGGCATAAAAACAATGTTAGGTCCTGCTTTGCACTGCTTCATGCAGCCTGTGCCGCGAATGGTCACTTGATCGGTGAGGTCGCGATCGCTCAAAGCCGCTTCTAACGCCTGACAAACGGCTTTGCCGCCCCGCTTCATGCAGTCCGACTTTTGACAGACCAAAATGGTGGCACTCGCTGGACGCTTCGTTGCTGGCAGCATCTCTGTTTGTCCAGGTGGCGCGGTGCTGATCCTATACGCTTTCAATTTTGCTGCGTCGGCTTTATGGCTCATTTTCTTTTCGCCCCAAAGCTGAACCCAGGTGCCAGGAAGTAGGTTGGCATCAACTGAAGTGCGCAATTCTTTCGCCAGCTTGACATGGTACTCGCCATCAGCTGTCATTAGCCTCACGCGCTTAAGCTTGCCTTCTTCCAAGACAAAGCCTAAAAAACGCCCTTCAAGATGCCACGCTGATGCTTGTTGTGCTGTTTTACTCATGATGTCTTCGTCATAAATGCCACGACAGACTCTATTGATAAAAATATTCAATAAGTCTTGACTTCTAGACTACAACAAAAAGCCGCCCTTGCCAGCCGTTCCAGTAAGCTTTTCAAGCCAAAGTTTCTACTCAACCCGATCGCGCGAACCATGAATGCTAGGCTGATGGAGTGAACGCTGCTTTAACTTATGCCATCGCTCGACTCTGAAAATCTCACCCTGGACTCAGCGCAAGCTGTTCTAAAGCAGTTCATTTGTGTTGAGCGATCGACGGCGGCAGTACCCGAAGCGGCGTTAGTGCGTCAGGCGCTTCTGCTCGTCGCCGCTCATTCTGATTACCAAATCTTGGGTATCTGCGCTGATACGATCGCCGAAGCAACCGCTGCTCTCACTGCCTATTTGTTAGCGCTGGGCTACGAAGCAAAGCCGGATGTGCCAACGTTGGAGGGTTCTGTCTACGTTAAGTTCAATCCCAAGAGCGATCGCTGTCACGTTGCTCCCTACAATGGCACCCATCGCGGCGTTCTCGTTTCTTGCCAATCTGCCTATGATAGCGACGTGAACGAAACGTTTGGGCATTTGCCGCTAGAGTTATTTAGTTCTTAGTGTTCATTATTGGCGTTGCTGGGTACAACCACTTATACAGCGCATGGAAGCTGCCGTAGATGTTTGAGAGCAGAAGACGCTGGGCACATTAGGCTAACTTCACTGAAGGTTTCTATGCGCCCTCAATTTTTACAAGGACAGCTTCGTCCCCAGATCAGCACAATGCCTCGCAAAAACACTGAGGCAGCCGCTTATCTAGAAATTTACAAGCTGGTGAATGAGCGTACGCGCTTGCAAAAGGAATTGGATTCACTTGATGAGCGGCGCGATCGGCTTGAAAAGCGCCTGGAAGTAATCAATGGCGATGTGGCAAAGCTGGAAGTATCTGCTCATCAGCTACGCGTTGTTCCGTTGGACAAAGCGATCGCTCAGCCACAAGCCGCAAAAGCAAATGACTTCAATACCTTTCAGTTTGAGTACTAAAGCAATAGACTGACAGCGCTATACCACCAAAGAGACGAACCATTGCTCAAACCACTGGATGCCTCCAACCGCTAGAGTCCCTGCGATCGCAGAGGTTAGCGCTGAAGAAAAGGCAGTGATAAACAGCCACCAGGCAGCGATCGCTACTGCTTTGCGCGTGTCTTCGGCTTGCTGTTGGGTTTGTTGTTTCAGGTCTTCAAACCGACGCTGTGCCCCCTGCTGGAGAGTGTCGATTTGGGCAAGTGCTGCCAGACGTACTGTGTCGATGCGATCGGTGACTTGCTCGGTAAAAACGGTAGAAAGATCATCACGGGTATTGATGAGTGCAGCAAGCGAATCACGGTTTAACGTACTCAACTGATCACGCAGTGTGTCTCCCAGCGAAGTGCTAAGACTTTCTAGCCCGGCACGAGGATCGACGAACACCTGCTGAAGATCATCTTTAAGGCGATCGTAGTCCAGTTCCGGTAGCGGCAGCGATGTCACCACATGACGCAGTTTGTCCAAGGTGGTAGTCAGTGTCTCCTGCACTTGCTGTTGCAGCACTTGGGCTTGCGCGATCGCCTGTTGTAGAGCCGTTTCCACCTGTTCCACAATCTGGTCGATATCGGCTGTAGTCATGTCGCCCCGCTCAGAAAGTAGCGCCACCAAACTGTCTCGGCTCAGCGTTGGCATGTGCTGCAACGTCTCCAACCATTGAGCGCCTGACATTGTTTGAGCGTTGGTCAAAAGGTGTTGAACCGACTGTAGAAGCCGATCAGGGCTGAGATCGTCTCGGTCAGCATGGCGCAGATAGTCGCTCAACCGATCTTGCCATTTCTGCACCTGCCGTTTGCTGCGGAGTGCTAGACGACGTGGAAACTTGCCCAACGTGTAGAGCGATCGCTGCACGTGCTGCTGTAGCTGCTGCTGTTGCTCTGCGGTCAAATCCTGGCGTTGCTTTACCTGCTCCATAATGGGTCTCCAGTCAGTTTGAGTCAGTTCACCCAACAGATCTATACCTACATTCTGCTGCTGGAGGCGGTGGAGTAAAGCCTGCGGTAGGTCAGCCACATTAAAGGTTGCAGGATCAAGGTGCTGCACGTAGTCCGTGAGCAACGTTAAAACCTGGTTGCTGCCTGATTTGTCGGCAGTTTGCGAGTCCTTACAAAGGCTATTCCAGGCTTTTTCTAGCTGAGAGAGGATGCGCTGCCGTTGCTTCTCGGTCAAATCTTGATGTGCGCTTAACCACTGCTCAGCCGTCGCACGATCGAACGACGGTAAGTACTTGCACAAGCTATTAAGGTCAGTTTTGGCAGCTTTGGTGAGAGTTTTGAGCTGCCGTTGCATAGTACGCGCAGTCAACTTTTGGTCACGATCGCCCACATACTTACCGAACGACTGCCAGAGCGATATCGCCTCCGCTTTAGCGTCTTCTTGGCGCTGTTGCACGTCTGTCAGCAGGCGATCGCGCGCCGTTTCAAGTTGGGTCGTCACCGTTTCTACTTCTTTGTGACTCAGATCGTGTCGATCGCTCAGCATCGCTGCAAGTCTGGTGTGGTTGAGATAGTGCAAGCGATCGCTCCACTGCTCAACGCTTACGTCTTTGAGGTGAGTTTGCCACTGTTGCTGGAAGTTTTGTCGCTGCAACTCTGCTTTTGGGGCTGCTTGTAACGCAGCGGCAACCTTCTGGCTAAAGGCGTGTGAAGGTGCATCAGCAATGAGTGTATCCAACGTTTGCAGTACGTCTTGTCGCACACTTTCCAGGCGATCGGCGATTTTGTCCACTTTATCGGGTGACAGATCGCCCCGTTGCTCAAGGAGTGTGACAAATGTGTCTCGATCGAGGGGCAAAAGCTGGTTTTTTACAGCGACTGGGTTTGCATCTGGGTCATAAATCACATCGTTGAATTCTGCCTGCACCGTTTTGCGCGTCAGATTCCAGGAATAGGCGTTCAGCAAATAGGCTTCGACATCGGCTTTGATGGTGGCGTTGAGTGGATCAATGCGATCGTCCTCCGATGAATCAGATGAGGACATCAACGCCTGAAGTTGCTGCAAAATACTGCCAACATCCAGATCAGAGAGGTCTACGCGATCGCGCACTGTTTGCATCAGTTGCTTGAGCAATTGCTTTGGTTCTAGCGGTGAAACGCTTGCCTGGGTGCTTTCCTCACTCGCTGGTTGGGATCGGGCAGTCGCAAGAAGTTGCTGAAGGCGATCGTTCGCTGTGGTCGATGTGAGCGTCTCCGGGCTGGCGGTCTGGAAGAAGGTGGTGGCATCGACGATCGGGTCTGGTGTCTGTACAACCTCCTGCCATGCGCTTTCAAGCTGATCCACAATTTCAGCAACATCATGTTTGGAAAAATCTGTGCGGTGGCTGACCAGATCGACAAATGCCTGACGATCAATGTGACTCAATCTCGCCTTCGCCACGGCTGGCACTGCACTAGCCAGCACAGCCGACACTTCCTGCCGTATGCCTTGAAGATCGGGTTTTGGCGGTTGCAGTGTCTGCACGTATTCTCGGAGAGTGGCTTCAATGTTTCGATGATTCGCGTCTAGCTGCTCTTGCAGGTTAACTTCCGTCGTTGCCATACGTTTTTGTAGCGCTTCTGGCAACGCCGCATCTGTAGTGCTCTCTGATCCTTTATTGCGCCCTAATGCTGCCGTTACGGTAGTCATCAATCCCCGTGCACCAGCGTTGAAGGCACCGAGCAGCACCCCAAGCACCGATCCTGCTGCCTTCGAGCTGAGCCACGTAAGCACCAGAAAATAGCCTGACCAGATGACGATTCCTAGCACCGCGCCTAGAGTCACACTGCTGACGACGCTAAGTTTCACAGCGAGAAAGCAAGCGGTGAACAACACTGCGTTCACAGTTAGAAGTGTGCCAGCCCCGATCGCAAAGCCGATTTTGCCTGCCGTACCAGAGCTTGTGGCAGCGGATGATTCTTCTGCTGCTTGAGCACCGGGCAAATAGCCGAGAGCCGTAATGCCAGCAGCGACACCAAATGTCGTCATTAAAAGCTGCACCGCAAAAGCAATTAGCAGTCCAGTAAACAGCGTCACAAGAACAGGAGGGCTAACCACTGCGGGAAGAAGTTCAGATGGCATCGTCATTGTGGCTGCACAGCGCTAAAGCACGACAGCCTGGACAGCACTCGATCGCATACCTGGCGATCGCGAACAATTCAGGCTGTCGTAGATGCTCTCAAATTAGCAACTGCGTGCCGCTCAGCGCGCCTTTCTAAGGTGGGACATTACCCAGGCGCAGCGATAACCGCTAGAGGATGCCTGCGTTGCTCAAACCCAGGATGATACCAGCGCCGATAATGTGCCCAAAGCTGGTGGTTGCCAGCAGTTCAGGAACGCCGAACCCTTCAAACAGCCCAGGCACCTGTACGGGAAGCGCAGGACCCACTCCGCGCCGTTGAATGGCGTAGCGACCGATCGCGATCGCGACCAGGTTTGCGGCGATCATGATGATAGCAATATTGGGCGACCACTCATTGGTTCGTGCAACCGCTAGAGATGTGTAAAGCATTTTTCCGCCTCCTAAACATTGGTAAACTTATAAACAAGAAGGATTATAAAAATACATCGGGAGCGAACCTGTAAAAAGGCTGAATTTGTTTTAAGAGTTAACGAAAATCGTCATCTTTCGATACATGCAATGGAACTGCGAGTCAAAATTTGTGGGATTACAAAACCTGAGCAGGGACGCTCGATCGTCCAACTAGGCGCAACTGCACTAGGGTTTATTTGCGCTCCAGCCTCACCGCGCTATGTCTCTCCAGAACAAATTGCGACGATCGTGTCCGCTTTACCGCTTGCAGTCACCGGGGAACCAATAAGCGATCGTATCGGTGTCTTTGTCAACGCCAATTTGGAAGATATTTGCCAAACGGTCGCGATCGGTCAACTCAATGGAGTGCAACTCCACGGAGAAGAATCAACTGAATTTTGCGCTCGGTTGCGTCAAAGGCTGCCTGCGATCGAAATTATCAAAGCGCTGCGAATCCGTTCCGAATCCGATCTCAGTCAGGTTGATGCCTATACAGAATGGGTTGATGCACTGCTGTTGGATGCTTACGATCCTAAATTGGCTGGCGGAACCGGAAAGACGCTCGATTGGCGATCGCTCCAGAAGTTTCAGCCAGGTTGCCCCTGGTTTCTGGCAGGCGGACTCACGCCCGCTAATGTTCTAACCGCATTGCGTCAAACCAAGCCCCACGGTATCGACCTTTCCAGCGGAGTAGAACACGCACCTGGAGATAAGGATTTGCAGCAGGTGGCGCAACTGTTTAAGCAACTTCAAACGCGTCACATAGACAGCGGCGGTCAGCGGTCAACGGTCGGCAGTCAGCCATGAAGAAGGCTTAAACGATCGCGCGATCGCATCGCCCTCTTAACCTTCATCGATGCTACTCTCCAACACATTCTGCACCGTCTCCGGTATGGCTGATAAAAGTCACAGCCTGTCAGTGTTCGATCGCCTTCAATAGAAACGCACTCCGTGTAGCTATTGAAGGTTCATACAACGTGCGATCAGCCGCTTCAGATCCTAGCTAAAGCGCTGCAACACCTCAGCCGTCGCTTGCCCAGTCTTTGCCCAACTAAACTGGCTTGCTCTAGCAAGGCTGGCAATGCGGAGTTGAGCGCGCAAACCCGCATCTGTTGCCAGGTTGTGCATGGCATGGGCGATCGCACCCACGTCATACGGGTCAACTAACAGCGCCGCATCATCCGTTACTTCTGGCAAGGATGACAGGTTAGAAGTGATGACAGGCGTTCCACACGCCATTGCTTCCAGCGCGGGCAAGCCAAAGCCTTCCCACAAGCTAGGAAAAATTAGCCCGATCGCCTGATTGATCAGCCTTGGCAATTCATCATAACCAACGTAGTTCAAAAACTTGACCTGTTTAGTTAATTGTAAGTCTTCAATTTGCGCTTTTAAAAGTGGCAGTTGACGCGGATCGGGTGGTCCCGCCAGCCAAAATTCATAGTTTGAATGATTTGGTAAAGTAGCAAACGCAGCGATCGCACGTTGGACATTTTTATATGGTGCAAAACGACCGAGATAGAGAAAATAGTTTTGCATTGGTAAATCTAAAAACCGAAAATTTTTAGCATCATAGGCAAGGGGAATCGGCGTAATTTGACTGGCTGAAACGCCACAAAACTGCACAATATCCTGAGCCGTTGCGTTGGAGTTACAGATAATATGATTCGCCTGTTTCAATACTTGAGGAATGTAATGTTGATTGTAGAGAGTTGCTGGAGAAAAGCGCTTGGGAAAGTGGAGTGGAATGAGATCATGCACCATCACAATGAAGCGACAAGTTGACACCAATGGCGCTTCTGTCAACACTGAAAAGAGCAGCGTTGAGCCTAATTTCTGATAAAGCTTAGGAAGCTCAAACTGTGTCCAGATTAATCGCTTTAAGTGACCTTTCAAACCATGTGCAGCCGTCAAATTAGTGGGCGATCGATGCCATGTATAGCCCTCAATTTCAAACGAACTGACAACTTTGGGCTTGAGCGATCGCAACTCCTGAATAATGTTGAGACTATAAGTAGAAATGCCTGTTGGCTGAGACAAAACAGGAGATAAATTCACTAAAATTGTCATAACGGATGAACCATGCGTCACTTTACCGCTGTGTTGAGTGGTGCCGTCATCATCATCAATATACCTAACAGGCGCTCTACAGGCACGATATCGTATTCGGTCACGTCAATGGTCAGTTGCTGCGCTTGGAGTTTGACAAATTTCCACTTGCTCCCATCCGTGACACTGCCATAAACCAGTGGAATTTCAAGCTTGTGCTTTTGGTTAAACTGTTGAGCAGCAACCATACCTGCAACACACTGCCCCAAGCCATTTTCCAGGATGCCCCGTTTGGCTTCCGCCACGATCGCTACAGGTGCCTGTATGACTGACTGCACTGGACTAAGGCTCACCAGAAAGTCACAGTAACCATTCAGTTTTTGTACTGGGTTAACGTTAAATTCTTTCCCAGCAAACACACTAATTTGCTGCTGTCTCAGGGCACGAACTTCTAAGAGCACCTGGGCAATGATGCCGCTATACCGAGCAATTTCAGAACCCACAGCGATCGCCCACGGCAGTTCTCGCTCCAGGATCTGCACCAAAAGTGCGCTGGGAGTGACAGGTTGGCTCTCAATAATGGGTTGCTGTTCCTGCACGTCTAACTCAAACTGTTCAATTACTTGCTCGATTGTAAAGTCACTGTAAGCCATAGTTTTATTTCTACTGTAATGCTTAGGTTTGGTGTTGTGATATCTGATCAATTACATTAAAGAATTTTCACCCGTAGCAACGCTGGGATGTGCCCGATTCAATGTAAGGGGATAATGGTAAAGGTTTAGAAGTAAGTGGAGTATTTTAAGATTGGTTGAGTTAAACGACTTTAAAGTGGCGATCGTAAACTTAGTCAGTAGATAGAATCGGAGAATAACTTGTTCCCAAAACGGACGATGCTTTTGATAATAGTAAAGCTGACTTCGACGATACTCTAATTGCATCCGATCCGAAACTTTGTCAACGGAATAACCGCCCAGGTGAATGATTTCCACTTCTGGTGTGTAAAGGATTCGCCAACCTCGATCGCGCGATCGTTGACACAGATCAGATTCTTCAAAGTACATAAAAAAGGTTTCATCGAACCCACCTAATGTTTCAAAGAGCGATCGACGCATAAAAAAAGCAGCACCAATAACGATAGCAACTGTTTGAACCTGTGTAAATTTTTGTTCAATGGCTGCTCGCTGATTAGAAGCGGTATATCGCTTCAATTGTTTGAGCGTTTGATACTCTCCAGCGATGCTAATTTCTGCCGCGATCGAAAGCTGAAGAGTACCATCAGCATTTAATAGTTTTGTACCAATAATACCGACTTCAGGGTGAGTTTCCATCAACATCACCAAATGAGATAACACATTACTAACGAGTAATGTGTCTGTATTCAAGAAAAAAAGAAATTCTCCCTTTGCTTGTTTTGCACCAACATTATTACCAGCACCAAAGCCATAATTTTGATCTTGCTGAAGCAACTGTACGGTTGGAAACGTTTCGGCAATGAAAGCAGCGCTACCATCTGTAGAGGCATTATCAACAACGATAATTTCGTAGGGAATCGAGTGGAGAAATTGAAAGAGCGATCGCAAACAATCCAGCACAACCTCTGCACCGTTGTAGTTGACTAGAATGATTGAAACTAAAAGAGCGCGATCGTCGTTCATTTTCCTACCAGGTTTTGCCCAGTTTGCCTAAAAAGCCATGATAGGTGCCGACGACACACGCGATCGCTTTCTGAGGCTTTGAGCCATTATCAAACGCTAAAATTTTGAGTACGGTCAACAGCAAGAATTTCATGCGTCTCAAGCAACAGGTGAACCGATACCATCCTTCTGAGTGGCGTAATTCAAGGTAGGTATGATTGCGACAAATATAGTAATAGCGCAATGGCGAATAAAGCTGAAACACTTTTTTTCGACCCAAAACCTCAGCCTGAAACGGGACTCCGAAACGATGATACATGGCTGCACCAGGAACCACCAAATTGTGAAAGCCTGCCTGCCGCAACCGTAGCCCATAGTCCAAATCAATGCCATCAATGAACAGTCCCACGTCTGGAGGCTCTACGCGATCGACCGTCTTCAGCCACACCAATGCACCGGACGTAATGGGCGCATCACATTCGTAAGGTGTGATGACATTGGCTGGCTCAAAGCCACGAAACCGATCGCCCAAAAACAGACTCGGCTTCACGGTTTGCCCTGTTCGAGCATCGATCGCCGTTGGAGCCATCATGCCGATCGCATAAGTGTCCGTAGCACACTTTGTATAAGCTGCTAATAACGTCTCCAGGCAATGAGAAGCCGGAGCGCTGTCCTGATCAAACGTCCACAAAAAATCATACTCGTGCTGCACAGCCCACTGAATCGCCAGCGCTAGACCTCCGGCAATACCCATGTTTTCGGGATGATGCCAGGTGATGATGCGTTCGTCAGCACGATGCTCTTCTGTAAGGTGAAGCGATCGCGGCGAGTTGTCAACAATAAGAATTTGTTCGATGGGGTAGGACTGCGATCGTAGTGCTGTAACGCACTCATTGAGAGCGATCGCGTCTTCATAGGCAGTAATATAGGCAGCGATTTTGTAAGTCGTTTGGCGATCGCAACCCATATCGTTAGTCTCCGCTGATTTCTACTGCTCTCCCCTCTTACCCAATCGTCCCCTATTTATCCTTCATCCTTCATCCTTTCTCCCCACTCCCGTAACACCAATCGCGTCACCGAATCATCCGAGCGTTCATCCGTGCGCTGCGCTTACCGCTCTTACTGTATGACGATTCTAGAATACGTTGGGATAGGAGTTCCAGAAACAACGGCGTACAGTACATCGGGGTCAAGGTCAGTGCTATTTTGCCAAATCAGCGTGCCTATCTCTGGGTGAATCTGGACTTGGGCAAAGGCTGCCTTATTTTGCAGGGGCGCAAAGATGTCGGAAAACTCAATCAACTGGCTGATGTCAACAATCTCCTCGATGCCATCTTCAAAGGTTAACCAGAGTTGATAGTCTGTTAAGGGCTTGACTGCCACGATGTCTTTGAGCATGACGTTACTCTAGGGGTTGAACGGATGCGAGTGGCTCCTGCTGTCTGGCTAGCTCCCAGTTTTGCAGCAGTTCGGCTTCATGGAACGGTATAACATCGCTATGACACTGGTTATGATGATGTTGGGGACTGGATTAATGTTCTGGAGTGATGCGAGATGACGAAGGTCGAGGCGAACCAGGTTCAGGCGCAATTTGTAGAGTTGCTTAGTCGAGTGGAAGATCATCAAGAGCGGATTGTGATTGAGCAGGCGGGGCAAGCAGTTGCCGCTGTCATTAGCTATGCCGATTTGCAGCGGTTTGAGGCGCTAGAAGATGCATTGGATGCTGAATTTGTGCGGCGGGCTAAGGCTGAAAATCCAGAGTTTGTTAATTTGGAGACGGTTGTTAAGGGCTACAACCAGCGACATGGAACGAACCTCACGCTTGAGAGTTTGTGAATGGCTAATCGCTATGCGCTGCGGTTGACGAAGGCGGCGGAGAAGGAACTGTACGGACTACAGTTGAAGCAGTTCAGGCAGATTGTGAGAAAGATTTTTTCGCTTCAAGCTGAACCCAGACCGCAGGACTGTAAGGAATTGAAAGGTAATCCAGGCATTTATCGGGTTGATCAAGGGGAGTATCGCATTCTTTATACGATCGAGCACGATGCGGTGAACGTCTTTCGGGTGGGGAAACGAAACGATGATGAAGTCTACGAGAATCTCTAGCAATCATCATCCTTCATCCCCCACACCCCACACCCTACCCTCCACACCCCTCCTGCAACTCCCGCAACAGGTCTTGCGTCGCCGGATCATCCGAAAGTTCGTCAAGCCGCTGCGCCCGCACCACCGCTTGCAGGAACAGTCGAAAATTTTGCCCAACGGTCTTTGTGTTGGGATGGTTTGCTCCCAGTTTTTCAAACAGAATTGGCAATGCTTGCAGGTAAAACCGTTCTGCCTCCCCGTAGCGTCCCTGCTCATAGTAGAGGTTTGCCAGATTGTTGAGCCAGATTGCCACAGCCGGGTGGTCGCTGCCTAACTGCTGTGCCCCGATCGCTAGCGCTCTTTGGTACAGCGGCTCTGCCTCCCCGTAGCGTCCCTGCGCCTGGTAGAGGCTTGCCAGATTGTTGAGCCTGGTTGCCACAGCCGGGTGGTCGCTGCCTAACTGCCGTTCCCCGATTGCCAGCGCTCGTTGGTACAGCGGCTCTGCCTCCTCGTAGCGTCCCTGTGCACGGTAGAGGCTTGCCAGATTGTTGAGCCTGGTTGCCACAGCCGGGTGGTCGCTGCCTAACTGCCGTTCCCCGATTGCCAGCGCTCGTTGGTACAGCGGCTCTGCCTCCCCGTAGCGTCCCTGCGCCTGGTAGAGTAATGCCAGATTGTTGAGCCAGGTTGCCACAACTGGGTGGTCGCTGCCTAACTGCTGCTCCCCGATTACCAGCGCTCGTTGGAACAGCGGCTCTGCCTCCCCGTAGCGTCCCTGCGCACGGTAGAAGTCTGCCAGGTTGTTCAGCGTGGTTGCCACGTCCGGGTGGTCTGCGCCGAGGCGTTGGGTGGCGATCGCTCGACATTGCTTCTTCCACTCCTCCGCTTCGGCATACGCCGCCTGTCCTTCGTAGAACCAACCGATATGAGTTGAAGGCATAATCAAAGCTGCATCGGTCAACCAGGGTGCGAACGTTGTGGCTGCTTCTTTGAGGTGCGGGATGGCAGGCGTGATCTGCTCAATCAACGACAGGGTTGGCGTTTGTGGAATGTGTTCTGCCACTGCCACCATTGCCTGACAGAATGTCTGCTTCACCTCGTCCACGTCTGCCCGTTGCTCTCGCTTTGCCGCAAAAAACGATCGCAGCAGGGGATGCAGTTGATACAGTGCTTGCTCCGTGCGCTGGAGTAGATGCAAACCCAACAGGCGATCGTCCCGCACATCTTCTAAGTCTTCTTCATCCCAGTCGGGCAAGCACGCTTTGACCAACTCCCAGGGGATCGGCGCTGCCGCGAACAGGCTTAGCAGTCCCGCTAGTTGTTGCGCTGGCTCATTCAGGTCTTGCCAACTCAACTCAAAGGCAGCAGCAACGCCCAACGGTGCCGTCATACCCGGTTCAGTTTGCTGAAATGCCCTCGCCTCTAGCTGCTGTGCCTGCAACCGTTCCCACAAAACAGGCAACGAGACATCCTGCTTTTTCGCTAAATACCGCGCGACCAGTTCCAGTCCCAGGGGCAAATAGCCTAGCCACTGGCAAAGCTGCTTTTCCAGATCTCCGACTTCTTCAAGAAGTCGGGGATCTCTAGACTCTCTACCCTGATTCACGATCGACCGCAGCAGATCCAACGCCGCTGCCTCTGACAGCACCTCCAGATGCAGTTCTCGGAAGGAGCGTCCTAACCGTAAGCGCGTGGTCAGCAACACTTTAAAGCGCGATCGCCCAGGCGGCAGCGAATCTCTAATCTCGTCGTACTGCTGCACGTCATCAAAAATAATCAGCGTCTCACCCTCTCGCCAGTCTTGCCAGCATTGCCGCACCTTTGCATCCAGCTCCAGGTCGAGCGGCAGATCTAATCCCAGGCGCGATCGGGCAAACTCCACCAGTTGCGTTTTAATCTCCTGTCGTGCGCGCAGCCAGCAGATACCACCGGGATAGGTGCCCAGGTCTCGATGCTTCAGCGCATATTGCAGCGCCAGTTCCGTCTTGCCAATGCCGCCCATCCCCGACACGGCACAAATTGCCACGGGCGTTTCCTGCTGTAACAGGTCGTGCAGGCGATCGAGTGCGGCATCTCGCCCCACAAAAGCGATCGCGCCGTGCAAATCCAGGTTATTTGGGGTGCTTTGCGTTGACGGTGCCCATCCCGGCGGCTTCAGTCAGGTATCGGGCGGGTGACTGTCCTCCGACTGCACCAGGTGCCAGAGATAATCCGCCACTCGTCTGAAAATTTTATCCTGCTCGTGTTCCGTCAAACTGTTCAACGGCTTGCTGGGCGGGTTTGCTGTCTGAAAAACACTCAGCGATAGTGCCTCTGGTCCCGTTTGTGGGTCAGGATACTTGAACCGAATCGTATCAATCTGGCAGTCTCGCACGACGATCGACACAATCCGCACGCCGTCATCCTGCGCCCGCTTCAGCAGTACGGGCAGTTCAGTATTTTTGACGTATTTTGACCCCAGCAACGCCTGACTGACCAACAGCACCGCTGCTTTCACGTGATGCAGTTGATCTTTAATTTCTCGATCCCAGGTATCGCCAATCTCTAGCTGTTGATCCGACCAAAGTTGGAGTTCACCCTGTTGCTCCAGCGGTCTTAAGTAAACCAGAAGGCGATCGAGCCACCGTTTATCTGGATCAGTGCTTTCATTATCCTGATGGGCATAACAAATAAAGATTTGAGGGACGTTTGCCATTGCTCTGATGTGCCTACCGTTCCTCTTTGTTCTACACCGAGTGGCTCGCTTTCACGGAAAAATTTAATGGTTTATAGCGAAAGCCTGACCGTTCACACAAAAAGCACGATCGTTCCGATCTCAAACAGAATTATTGCTGTTCAGAACACGATCGTTCCGATCTCAAACAGAATTATTGCTGTTCAGAACACGATCGTTCCGATCTCAAACAGGATTGTTTCTATTTCAAGTGCGATCGTTCCGATCTCAAACAGGATCATTGCCGTTTCAAGTGCGATCGTTTTGATGTCAAACAGGATCATTGCCGTTTCAAGTGCGATCGTTCTAACTTGAAACAGAAAATACCTCACTTGAAACAAAACCATTGTCGTTTCAAACTACATCGACGTTGCTTTGACGATCGCTCAAATCGATGAATATGAGGGTCGCAAAGTCGTTGAAGAAAGCTATGAATCCTGGGGCTTGAGCATTCGCCAAATTTCGGCATCAATTTGAGCAAGATACTCCATCTCTAGCTCACCAAGCTTGCGGATAATGCGCTTTTTATCAATTGCTCGTAACTGAAAAACCATCGCTACTGAAGACAGGGTTAAGCCATTGGTGGCTGAGGGTTCAATCTGCACTGTAAAGGGAAATCGTAACGCTCGCAACGAAGACGTAACAGGTACAACCATCAACATAGGAGAATTAGCGACATCAGCTTGAACCGCGATCGCAGGGCGGTTTCCTTTTTCTTCCCGTTTGTCTGACTCTGGCAAGCCCACCACCAAAATGTCGCCTCTTGCCACTTAAGATTTCTCCGTTGCCAGCACAGTCTCCATTTGGAGCCAATCCTCATCACTGGCAGCTTCCCAGGCATCAATTTCGTGCTTCAGTGCATCTGCTTCGTCGGTCAACAAGGTCTTTAACAACGCAACAATTTCGTCATTCACCGAGCAGCCACGTACTCTAGCACGCTCCTTGATCGCGTGATACGTTTCTTCAGGCAGCACAATCTGCGTTCCAATTGTTTTGCTTGCATCCATTTGAATCGTTGAAGTGACTGCTAATCCTCATTGTACCGAACGTCATTTGGAGCGCGATCGCCCATTTACGAAACAACCTTCTTTTGCTGCTTCTGTCGCAGAAATTCAGCGAAGTCACGGACTTCTGCTACTAGATCGTCTGGAAGCTCATTCAGAGCAGCGGTTAATTGTCCTCGTATCCCCGTCGTTTCTTGTGCTGCTTTTACTAACTGCAACTGTTGAGGATATGCCAGTTCTACGCCCAGCGTTTCTACAAAAGCGTCTGGTTCGTCTGGGGTCGCCGGGATGAAATTTCCCTCTTCATTGCTTTTCACCCAGCCACCAAAAAGCTCTACTAAGTAGGCTTCGCCATCTTTTAGCACCTCAACAATGGCTCCTGGTGAACCTTTGGGTAAAAGCTCTCCGTCAGCCAGCGCGATCGCTTCCGTTAATTTCACGGAATCAAAGAGTTGAAACTGAGCCATCCCTACCTCCCTAATCGCTCTGGAACGGCGGTAACGAACCTTGCTACATTTTCGCCAGTAAGCACAATCCAACCTGTGCGAATACGTCGCAATACACCTGATGAGTCTGTGATTGTGACCGTCATTTGATAGCGATCGCCATATTCATTCTGTCCTTGCAACTGTAACAAGTCTACTGAAACCGCTGCCAGAATTGTGGCTCGAATCTGTTCGGGTGACTCAAACCCCATGATCGCTCGCCAGAACTTCTGTTTGTCACCGCCAGTACCTGCTTCTGTGGCATAGCTAAAAAGGTACTCGGCTTTTCGCAGCGGAAATTCTAGCTGAGTCGGTGTCATGTCAAAATCGCACCACCCATCAGGCGACGATAGCGGTAGTCTAGCTCTTGCTGCATGAGTGTCCAGCGGCTCAGGGTTTCGTCTTTTGCCATCACTTTTTCGGCTGCCTGTCGTGCCAATTCCAGCACGTCTTGATCTTCTACCAGACTTGCCAACGCAAAATCGGGTAAGCCCGACTGACGGGTACCCAGTACTGCACCAGGACCGCGAAAGCGCATATCCATCTCAGAGATAAAGAAGCCATCCTGCGACTGTTCCAGCACTTTAAGGCGCTGTCGTGCCGTCTCAGCTTTGGAGCTGCTCATCAGCAGACAGAATGATTGCGAACCACCGCGTCCAACCCGTCCTCGTAGTTGGTGGAGTTGGGAGAGTCCAAAGCGATCGGCGTGTTCAATCAGCATTACCGTTGCGTTGGGGACATCAACACCGACTTCTACTACTGTTGTCGAGACGAGAATTTGCGTTTCGTTGTCGCGGAACCGGGTGATGGCATCATCCTTCTCTGACGAGGTCATGCGTCCGTGCAGCAGCCCCACCGTAAATTCGGGGAAAACGCTTTCTTGCAGGGCGTGGTGTTCATCGATCGCCGACTTCAAATCCAGCTTTTCCGATTCTTCCACCAGCGGCAGCACCACATACACCTGCCGACCCTGAGCAATCTCGCGGCGAATCAGGTCATATGCCTGCATCCGCTCTTTGCCTGTCAGAACAGTCGTTTGAATTGCCTTGCGTCCGGGCGGTAGCTCATCAATTTGGCTGACATCTAAATCACCGTGCAGGGTCAGCGCTAGAGTGCGAGGAATGGGAGTCGCCGTCATCGTCAGCACATGAGGATGTTCGCCTTTTTGCTGGAGTTGTGCCCGTTGTTGGACACCAAAGCGGTGCTGTTCGTCGATCGCCACCAGTCCCAACCGCTGGAAGTTCACCGTACCTTGAATCAGTGCGTGAGTACCGACTAACAGCGGCAATGCTCCCGTTTCAAGCTGGGCATGAATTTCGCGCCGTTTTGCCGCTTTTGTGGAACCCGTCAGCAGTTCGACAGGCAAATGCAACAGGTTAAACCAGCCGACGAACTTGCGATAGTGTTGCTCTGCCAGCACTTCTGTAGGAGCCATCATCGCGGCTTGGTAGCCCGCTTGAATAGCTGCAAGTAGGGCAACGACAGCAACCACTGTTTTACCAGAGCCAACATCGCCCTGCACGAGACGATTCATGGGCGATGGCTTTTGCAAATCGTTGAGAATGTCGTTGATAACCCGTTGCTGAGCGTTGGTCATGGCAAACGGCAACATTTCGTAGAACTGGTCGATGAGTTGTCCGGTGGGAGCCATGATTGCGCTTGCCTGAATCTGGCGCTGTGCCTGACGACGTTTGAGCAAGCCCAGTTGCAGGTAAAAGAATTCATCAAACACCAGACGACGACGAGCGGTGTCCAAAGCCGCACCATCGGGTGGAAAGTGGATGTGGGCGATCGCGTCCTGAATCCCTACCAGTCCATACTGCTCCCGTAGATTCTCCGGTAATGCCTCTTGGATTTGCTTTACAGCCGGAAGTGCGGCAATTACGGCTCGTCTTACCAGGGCTGCATCTACGCCTTCGGTGAGTGGGTAAATGGGCACAACGCGTCCTACCGTGAGGGAGTCGATCGCATCACCAGAATGCTGTAACACCTCGATATCGGGATTATCCAGCGTCATGCCAAATTTGCTCTTTTTGACCAGACCAGAGGCAGCGATCGTGGCTCCTGGTGGATATTGGCGCTTCTGCTGCTCTTGCCAACCCCGATTGCTATAGCGACTGCCCGCAAAAAAGCGACCGAGCTTGATCTGTCCGGTACGATCGCTGACAAGCAGTTCTAAAATCGTTAGCTTGGTATTGCGTGGGCTTGAGAAGCACGTACAGCGTTTGACTGTACCCACTAACGTAACGGTTTCACCCTCCGTCAAATCACGAATTTTGACCTGACGCGCATAGTCAATGTGGTCACGCGGATAGTAAAAAAGCACATCCCGCACCGTAATCAGCCCCAACTTGGCTAACTTCTCAGCATTCTTAGGACCAATCCCTGTTAGATACGTCACCGCTTGATCAAGAGTAACGGCACGATTTGCCTCAACTAACGAAGTCGTTTTCGGAGCCTTCGCAGGCACCTTAGCGGCTTCTTCACCCCTACTCCCCACTCCCGACTCCCCACTCCCCTTCTCCTCCCACGTTTGCCGCACCTGGTGCAAAAACCGCCGTGTATCAGCCACGAGATGCTGACGCTGCGAGAACGTTAGCTCCGAGTAGGTGGTGAACTGGTTGCCAAGTTCCTGCCAGCGATGTTGATCGATCGCAGGCAAGCCAGCAGGCGGTTCACTCAATGTCTGGCTGATAAAGGCGCTGAAGCGGTGCTTTTTGCCTTCTACATCATCAAAACCACTTTGAGCTTCAAACGAAAGCGCTTTTTGTAGACGAATCCAGTCGGGGAGTGGGGTGTGGGGTGTGGGGTGTGGGGTGTGGGGTGTCGCTGGTTCTGAAGGCACTGGCTCTTGTTCTGAATGACTCATTTCCCTACTCCCTACTCCCCACTCCCTACTCCCTACTCCTACTCCCTACTCCTACTCCCTACTCCCTACTCCTCTGTCCAACTCGATCGCCATGCTGCCTGTGCCTCCGCGATCGACTGCTCATGCTGCTTTTTATGATAGTCACGTCCCAGTGCTTTAAGTTGCGCGAACAAACTGCGAAGCTTGCTGCGTGAGGCTGCGACTGTAGGGTCAGCAAATTCGATTTCAGAGCGGCGCAGGCAAATTGCAACGATCGGCATCATAGAGCGCTCATTTGATTCATCCGATGGATCGGTGCCAGTCGAGTCATCGCCTGTTTCAACCAATAGATTCAGCACGTTGGGGGTGCCTGCTCTTGGGTCTGACATTTCGGCATCGGTGGCTGCCTCTAGAACAGGCTCAGGTAGGGTTCGGGGCAGCATCTGAGCGTGTTGCAGCAGACGATTAGCCGCGTGAGAAGCCGTTCTCAGTTCAGCCACGATCGCCTGTTCCAATTCTTCGCGCCAGTGGGCAAGATCGGTTGGCGTGAGCGATCGAGGTTGCGTCTGGGTCGCCGCTACTGCAAGCGGTTCAGCGGGCGACCACGCTAAAGATGACTGCTCACTGTCAGCGGTGGGTTCTAACGCCAACCGATCGACATCGGCATTGTCCAGCAAGACGGGTTTGTGGAGTTGGGCTAAAATCTCTTCCTGCACGTGTTGTGCCAGAGTGCGCAACTGTTGCTGTAACTGCTGTCGTTGGCTGAAAGACAAACGCAAAAAAGCCCCTGGATAACCCTGCGTGCAGACGTGATAGCTGGCAAGAATCAACTGCTGGCGTACGGCTTGCCCCAGAAGCGTGAGATACGTTGAGTAAGCGTCGTAAAACTCTTCAGCGATCGCGCTGGTTGCCTTGTCTAAGGCTGCAATTTCCTGCACAATCCGCTCAACCGCTCCGACCATTGCCGTTTCACCTTACTCTAAACCTGACACTATACCCCAGCATAGCGAGTCAATTTAAACATCTGTACTCTCCAATTGAGACACGATCACCAAAGGCTTGAACTTCCAGCGCTCTCTGCCTTACTGTTTGAAAGCGGCTTTACTGTTTTAAGGCGTTCATATTTAGCGTTCAGAGCGATCGAACATGGCAACCATCAACGACAACTACCTCAAACTCAAAGCGGGCTATCTGTTCCCTGAAATTGCGCGACGGGTAACCGCCTTTGCAGAAGCGAATCCTGGCGCGAAGGTGATTCGGCTAGGCATCGGCGATGTGACGGAACCGCTACCAGAAGCCTGTCGCACTGCCATGATTCGCGCTGTAGAAGACATGGGCGATCGCGCTAATTTCAAAGGCTACGGTCCAGAGCAGGGTTATGTATGGCTGCGGGAGAAAATTGCCCAGCACGATTTTCAATCACGCGGTTGCAACATTGATGCATCCGAAATCTTTGTCTCCGATGGCTCCAAGTGCGACTGCGGCAACATTCTCGATATTTTTGGCAACAACAACAGCATTGCGGTTACCGATCCGGTCTATCCCGTCTATGTCGATACCAACGTCATGGCAGGCAATACAGGTGATGCCAATGAGAAGGGCGAATACGGTGGCTTAGTCTATCTGCCAATTACCGCCGATAATCAGTTCACTGCTGCCATTCCGACTCAAAAAGTCGATTTAATTTATTTGTGCTTCCCTAACAATCCTACAGGCGCAACTGCCAGTAAAGAACATCTGCAAGCCTGGGTGGATTACGCCCGATCGCACGGCTCCATCATTTTCTTTGATGCTGCCTACGAAGCATTCATCACCGATCCAGCGATTCCCCATTCGATCTATGAAATTGAAGGGGCGAGGGAGTGCGCGATCGAATTCCGCTCCTTTTCCAAAAACGCAGGCTTTACGGGCACCCGTTGCGCGTTAACAGTCGTGCCCAAAACCCTCACTGCCAAAGCCGCTGACGGCTCTAATGTCGAGCTTTGGAAACTGTGGAATCGTCGTCAATCCACCAAATTTAATGGCGTTTCGTACATCGTGCAGCGCGGAGCCGAAGCGGTGTATACACCAGAAGGACAGGCGCAAATCAAAGCGCTGGTCAGCTTCTACATGGAGAATGCCAAAATTATTCGTGAACAATTGACCGCTGCTGGAATCGCTGTCTACGGCGGTGTGAACGCACCCTATGTGTGGGTACAAACGCCCAACGGACTCTCCAGTTGGGATTTCTTCGATAAGCTGCTGCAAACTTGCAATGTCGTCGGCACACCCGGTTCTGGTTTTGGCGCAGCGGGTGAAGGCTACTTCCGCATTTCAGCATTCAACAGCCGTGCCAATGTGGAAGAGGCAATGAAGCGAATTACGGAGACGTTTAAGATGTAAGTAGTCATAATGATTAGAGGTGTTGATTACCTTTCAACGCTTCTAATTATTATCTAAATGAACATTTTGTGGAGAAGATTATGCTAAGTAGCACTTTGAATATAATTGAAGCAAAAAAAGTCACCACAACTTTTGGTGATATACCTGTTCATACTTTTCAAATTAAAGTTAAAGATGCTGTTTTTATTCAGTATGTTGCAGCAAGAGGTCGGGATGATGAGGAAGGTGCTGTTCAAAGATTATTGAGTAAGAGGAGAATCTCTTCAATAAGAGATTATATTTTAGAGGGAAATAATTTTTTCAATACGTTTATCCTAAACTGGACGGACAAAAACCATACACCTAGAATAGGAGATGATCTAATTGAGCTACCGATCATCTCTGCTGCTGCTCAAGTTATAGACGGTCAACATAGACTTGCAGGGTTTGAGGCGGCTATGCGTGATGATTCATCTGTAGGTGAACGGCACATACTGGCATCGCTTTGCATGAAGTTGACAACTAAAGAAGCCGCTAGAATATTTTTAAACATAAATTCTGAGCAGAAGCCTGCTCCCAAGAGCTTAATCTATGATCTCTTTGGCGAAGTTATCGAAGATAAGCAGTATGCGATTAATAGAGCGAATGATATTGCAGAAAGCTTAAACACAAATCCTGACTCACCATACTATAGCTCAATCAGATATCCCGGAAAACCAATCAATAGAGGGAGCCTTGAATTATCGACTATTGTATCAGCCCTAAAGCCACATTTAGAAGCTGAGGGAGTATTCAACAAGCTAAATCTAAAACACTTAGACTACCAGAAAAGTACTGTCACCAATTATTTTGCAGCAATAAAGTATTTCTATGATCGGGAAAAGCTCTGGACGGTTAAGACTAAAAATCCTTTCTTAAAGAGTTCGGGATTTAATGGAGCGATTGACCACTTAACAGAAAAACTCTTGTATAAGTGTGCCGAAAGAAGATCGTTCAGTGTTGACACAATGATACAGTTTCTTGCCTTGGATAAAGATCAGCTGTTAATTCTAGATATGATAAAATCTCTTGATGGTAAAACTGCAAGGAAGAAAGTAAAAGAATATTTTGATAATCACCTGATGGGTGAACTGCCAGGACAAGACGATTATGAGTTTTAACCGTTCACAAGCTCAAATAGCATGTGAGTTAATATTTTCTTGCTCAAACAATGAGCAATTCATCTCTAAAAAAGACACATTTGAAGCCCACGTCTTTAGCGAAAAAGAGATCGAAAATATTTTGAGCGGTCTGAAGATTGATGTATTCCATTTGTATGTAAAAGGCATACATAGCCTTTTTGAAGCAATTTTGTCTATTAAAAACAAGTATTATTCGTGGGCAGTAATAAAGCTTTACTATTCTAACTATTATTTTCTAAAGAGTAGTTTGGGAATCAACGGACACACTGTTTTAAGGTGCAAAACTCTATATCTACTGAAGATCTTGAAAGGAGAATCTGCTGTAAAGAAGAGTGGGCAAAGATACAAGGGCGATCATAAATTTGTAATTAGTATTTACGAAGATATTTTCAGTCAGACAGATATTTTGCAATCTAACCAAATTGATGAACGGAATCCATCCACCTGGTTGATGGACAAAAGAGAGCAAATAAATTACAAAGAGCTTGAATTTCACGACCCAGTATGCACTGAGATTATGCAAGTAGTGGACGACTATGTAAATAGAAAAAAATTACATGAATTGCTTAGACTGTATTTTGATGACGAGAGCTATCTATACTGTTTTCAGCCTGATCACGCCTGTTTAGCGTTACCTCTCAAGAGAGCATCTTTAACATATGAAGAACTAAGCCGTGCTGGACTCGGCACGGAATTAGCAAAAGAAAAACGAGATTTATTGCTCAGCATAGTTCGGAGAATTGATAAATCAAAATATCTCTTTACACAGCTATTAGCGTAGCGGGAAAGCTTCCATTGACTTATAGGGAAGAGGTTATGTATTAAGCTACCAGCGATTACGTTCAGAACAACTTTTGTGAAATTCTTGATCGCGCTAAATAGGCGCTATAAGTGAGTTATTTGTTTCGCAATTGACGTTGAGCGAGAAGACGATCGCGTAATCCTTTAGACGGAAACCGACGCTCATTTTCAGCACGAACTTCTTGAGCCAATTCTTGACGCTGCTGTAAATAAACCTCGACATCACTTTGGTGCCGTAAGTAATAGCTAATAACAGCATAGACATCCGCCAAATCAAGTGAGGAATATTGTTCTACAATACCCTCGGCTGTCGCTCCTTGCTTAAATTCAAACACAATTGTATCCAGAGGTACCCGCGTACCACGGACAAGGATGACGTTATCGGGGTTGACTATAAGCGGTGTTGGTTCGGTAGTGATTGTTAAATTCATAGTCCTAGATGGTGCTCTTTAAAGCTTAGTTTATGTTCGCCAATCAGCAAGGAGCTTTGTGCGGTGCCCGTTAAATTTCTGATTGACGAAAACTTTAAGAGCGCTATTGTGCGAGGGTTGCTTCAGCAACCAGGACTTGATCTTATCCGGGTGCAAGATGTCGGTTTGCTTGGAGCGAGCGATGCAATTATTCTAGAGTGGGCAGCAAAAGAAGGACGAGTTCTACTTACTCACGACGTTAACACGATTACCAAATATGCGTATGAGCGCTTGGTTGGAGGGCTAGTGATGCCCGGTGTGATTGAGGTTAAACAAGATGCATCAGTTGGTCGAATAATCCACGACATCTTACTCTTAGCGGAATTTGAAGAAGACTGTCAAGGGCAGGTTCTTTACTTACCGTTATGATCCAGCAGTTGATCCCAATCGGTGGAGCAGACACTCTTAATTGCAGGAACGTGAGTTAACGTTCAATTTATTGGTATGGCACATTCGGGATGATGGCTTAAGCGGTACAGCAAAGTGTTAAGACAATTTAGAAACCGCAGCGCTTGAGCGCACCGTCGAGCGACACGTCAAAATTGTAGCCGCGTTCGACCGTGGGAAAATGCCCTGGCGGTGGATCGGCAAAATTGGGTGATTTTCCAGGCTTGTAGTCCATACGTTTGGTCTGGGGATTGTACGTCCATTCGATCAACCATTCGCCAGACAGCTTTTGCCATCCTACCTGGTCATACAGTTTGCGATAATCGCCCAACGCTCTCAAGATGCCCTGCTGAGCCGCGAAGCCAAACTTGCCGTCGCTTGCCACGCTCCAAAGTGCATCCACTGTTTTTAGATCGGTACAGGGGAAGTTATTCATCTCGTCTTGTGGCGTAAAGCCTAGTGCTTGTGCTTTCGGTCCGGCAGCATCCAGGAGGCGAAGGTAAGTTTCTCGATCGGCGGCTTTCCAGTCCTTCTTCTGGAGGTCAGCCTTCAACTGGCTGTAGTTTACGTTGCGATCGCTGGCAAGAGCAGGTTGCTTGCTCCCCTCCAGCGTCACAGACGCTGGAGGGGAGGTGGAAGGGTTCCCTGGTGTACCAGAGCTGGTTGGCTTTGCATCACTGAGTTGGCTGCCCGTTCCATTTTGGCGGAACCACCAAACGCCACTACCGATTAAACCTGCCGTAATTAAAAAGGTGATGACGAGAGCCGGAGTTTCACTTTTTTGAGGCATACGATCGACTGATCTGTGACATGACTACCATCAAAAGTTTTGCTATCGAGTGCAGAATGCATCTATTCATAAAAAACTGTCTCATTCAATTAAGACAGTCTTTGAGTTGTTTAGATGACATTTATATATTGAGATATAGATGTCTTCAAATGAACTAAACACTTCTAGTCATACAGAGATAAGGCAAGAAGCATAGAGGCTCAAAGGACATAAAATATACTTGTAGTTTTTTGAAAGATCTTCGATGATTGAGATCGAAACTTTCTCCAGGCACCTATTTGTGGTCAGTAGAAACCGCCTATGCAGTCACAGATTTCAAGCAACTGAGGAAGCCTTGGCAGACTCAAGGGCAAGACTCAGAGTTTCTGACGTTGTTCTCTGCTGAAATGACTGAGTACCAGTGGATGAGATTTCAGCTACTTGATGCCGTTGGTCTTTAGATTTTTTTCTCACACAGACCGACCTTCAGGAGCTGGTATGTCTCTATACACACCACTAAATTAGCGATCGAACCTTGGTTAAAAGTTTACATTCAACGTTCAATTGGAGTTCAGCGAACCCATGCTTCAAGGGTGGATTCAAATTGCCTTAACGCTACTCATTATTGTGGCGATCACTCCCTTCTTTGGGAGGTATATTGCTCGTGTCTTTCAGGAGCAGCGCACTCTGCTCGACCCCCTTCTCAACCCGGTAGAGCGGTTGCTCTATGGCTTAGTGGGTGTGCGAGGCAAAGAAGACATGACAGGCTGGCAATATGCGCGATCGATCCTGTACAGCAACATCGTAATGGGGCTGTTGATTTTTGGTATCATTGCGAGTCAGGGTTGGCTACCGCTAAATCCCACAGGCGTAGCGGCTCCCACCTGGGATACAACGCTGCATACGACAATTTCATTTATTACTAACACCAACCAGCAGCACTATTCGGGTGAAACCTACTTGAGCTATGCCAGTCAGATGCTGGGGTTAGGCTACCACATGTTTACCTCAGCTGCGACCGGATTGGCGGTAGGCATTGTGTTTATCCGAGGCTTGACGGGGCGACCGCTCGGTAATTTTTATGTCGATTTGATTCGAGGGATTACGCGCATTCTGCTACCGATTACTATTGTGGGCGCGATCGTTCTGCTGGCGGCAGGCGTGCCAGAAACGCTAGCAGGTCCAGTTGTCGTTCCCACTCTAGAAGATCCAGCTATCAGTCAGGCGATCGCGCGTGGTCCGGTGGCTCATTTCGAGATCATTAAAGAGTTGGGTGAGAACGGTGGTGGCTTCTTTGCCATCAACTCGGCGCATCCGTTTGAAAACCCGAATGCGTTTGTGAATCTGCTTCAGCTTGTGGCAATTCTGAGTATTCCGTCCTCGCTGATTTATACCTATGGTATTTACGCCAACAACCTCAAGCAGGCGTGGTTGGTGTACTTGATTCCGTTCTCAATTCTGGTCGGTTTTATCGTTATTACAGCGATCGGAGAATATAACGGTAATCCGGCTGTGAATGGGCTGTTAGGAGTTGATCAGGCTCCGAATCTGGAAGGGAAAGAAGTCCGGTTTGGCTGGGCGCAATCTGCCCTGTATGCCGTGATTACAACTGCCAGTATGTGTGGTGCCGTCAATAGCTTTCACGACTCCTTCATGCCCAACGGTGGCTTCTCTACCCTGTCCAATATGTTTTTGCAAATTGTGTTTGGTGGACAGGGAACTGGCACTGCGTATCTGTTTGCCTACCTGCTGCTGACGGTGTTTGTCACCGGGTTGATGGTCGGGCGCACGCCAGAATTTTTGGGGCGCAAGATTGAAAAGCGTGAAGTGGTGCTGGCTAGCTTTTTGATTTTGCTGGTACATCCGATCGCCATTCTGATTCCGGGCGCGATTACCCTTGCCTTCCCCGATCAGCTCGCTGGGATCAGTAACCCTGAGTATCACGGCTTGTCTCAGGTGCTTTACGAGTATGCCTCGGCGGCTGCCAATAATGGCTCTGGCTTTGAGGGCTTAGGCGATTCCCAACCGTCTCCCTTTGCCATCGCGGGTGGCGCGACCACTACGACCAACGCCTTGTGGTGGAACCTGAGTACCTGCTTCAGCCTGCTAGCAGGGCGATACGTGCCGATCGTCGCGCTGCTGCTGCTAGCAGATAGTATGGCGCGGAAGCAACCTGTCCCAGAAACGACAGGCACATTGCGAACGGATACGGGCTTATTTACCGGAGTCACCCTTGGTGTGATCTTGATTATGGGCGCGCTGTCGTTCTTCCCAGTATTGGCACTGGGTCCGATCGCCGAAGCCTTCCAGATTGCTAAAGGCATTGGGTAGCTGCATTCGTTTTGAGTTTTAAGTTCATTCTGACTTCTGACTCCTGACTTCTGACTCCTCCCTCTCCCTCTTCACTCCTCACTCCTTACCTTTCACTTCCGACATCTATGCAAACCCCACAGGATTCTCTTGGTTCCCCTCGTCCTCCTCGTGTTCCTGGTAGTACGCGTGACTCTCGCAAACACACTCCGAAAGTGAATATGAGTGGGTTGTATCAACGGGCTGTACGCGAATCCTTTACCAAGCTCGATCCGCGCATTCAGGTGCGAAACCCAGTGATGTTCGTGGTCTGGGTCAGCACGATTATCACTTTACTGGTGACGATCGACCCGAATCTGTTTGGCACGGTGCAGGCAGATGCAGGGCAACAACGTGTGCTCAATGGATTGATTACAGCCATTTTGTTTTTCACCATCGTATTTGCCAACTTTGCCGAAGCTGTTGCCGAAGGACGCGGTAAGGCGCAGGCAGACGCATTGCGATCAACGCGCTCGGATACAGTCGCGCGTAAGTTGATGGCGGATGGTTCTATTCAAGAGGTCAGTTCAACGGCACTACGGCGGGGCGATCGGGTCAAGGTCATTGCTGGTGACATGATTCCGGCGGATGGCGAAGTCATGGAAGGAGTCGCCTCGGTCGATGAAGCGGCGATTACGGGTGAATCGGCTCCGGTGCTGAAGCAACCTAACAGCGACATTGCGAGTTCTGTCACAGGTGGTACGCGTATCCTTTCGGATGAATTGATCATCAGCGTCACGTCTGATCCTGGTCAGGGCTTTATCGATCGCATGATTGCCCTGGTCGAAGGTGCAGAACGTACCAAAACGCCCAACGAAATCGCTCTAACGGTACTGCTAGCAGTGCTAACGCTAGTGTTTCTGATTGTGGTTTCGACGATTCCACCATTGGCAAACTATGTGCAATCACCGACTACGATCGCCATTCTGATTTCGCTCCTCGTGGCGCTGATTCCCACCACGATCGGCGGTTTGTTGAGCGCGATCGGGATTGCTGGGATGGATCGGGTCGCTCAATTCAACGTTATTGCTACCTCTGGTCGTGCAGTTGAAGCGTGTGGCGATATCAACACACTGGTATTGGACAAAACAGGCACAATCACACTTGGCAATCGGCTGGCGGATGAGTTTATTCCTATCAACGGTCACACGGTTGAAGAAGTCGCTCAGATTGCTTTAGCCGCGAGTGTTTTTGATGAAACGCCAGAAGGTCGATCGATCATCAGCCTTGCAGAAAAGTATCGAGCTACCACCGACTTTAACCCGAAGGATGCAACGGGTGTTGAATTTTCTGCTCGTACCCGCATGAGTGGCACCGACTTGCCGAATGGAAAAGAAGTGCGAAAAGGGGCAGTCGATGCGATTAAAGGTTTCGTGCGTTCACGAAGTGGCTCCGCAGGAGCTTCGCGCAGTGGTTCCGTCCCAACTGACCTGGATGATGCTTATGAACGTGTGTCGCGTCTGGGAGGCACTCCGCTTGCCGTCTGCCAGGATAGCGAAATCTACGGCGTAATTTACCTCAAAGATGTCGTCAAGGCGGGTTTGCGAGAACGGTTTGACCAACTTCGCCGCATGGGTGTCAAAACGATCATGCTCACAGGCGATAACCAGATCACCGCGTCTGTCATTGCTAAAGAAGCAGGCGTAGACGACTTCATCGCCGAAGCCACACCCGAAGACAAGATTGATGTCATTCGCAGAGAGCAATCGGAAGGCAAGCTGGTTGCTATGACCGGAGACGGCACTAACGATGCACCCGCACTGGCTCAAGCAAACGTGGGTGTAGCGATGAACTCTGGCACTCAAGCCGCAAAGGAAGCCGCCAATATGGTGGATTTGGACTCTGATCCCACCAAGCTCATTGACCTGGTGACGATCGGCAAACAGCTTCTCATCACTCGTGGTGCGCTGACGACCTTCTCGATCGCCAACGATATCGCCAAATACTTTGCCATCATTCCCACGATCTTTGCCGCGGCAGGCATCGGCGCACTCAATGTGATGGGCTTAAAAAGTCCCCAATCGGCAATTATTTCAGCGCTCATTTACAATGCACTGATCATTCCTGCCTTGATTCCGCTGGCACTTAAAGGCGTACAGTTTCGTCCCCTGACGGCTGATCAACTCCTGCGCCGCAACATCCTGCTCTACGGTGTGGGCGGTGTGATTGCACCCTTCATCGCCATCAAAATCATCGACGTACTCATTCCCTTTTCGTAGCTCTCCTGCTAGCGGTCAGCGGTCAGCTTTTTTAGCCTTTAGCCTACTGCTTTGCAGAAGCAAGCTACATCGTTCAGCTTTTATCCTTAGCCTCCTGACTCCTAACTATGAAACATCTCCCCGATCGACCCTCCCTTCTGTCCACTCAAAGTATCGCCCCAGCCGCCGAGACCCTGACCGAACTTTGGGCTGAGTGGCGCAGACAGAAACTGCCGCTCTATCTCTTTCTAGGACTGTGCTTCAATCTGGTGCTGGCACCTGCCGTGTTTGCTGCCACGGGTGGCGATTTGTCTCGCACTCAGTCGTACTGGCTAGGGGCACTTGGCTTAGTGACGATCGCCCTGGCGATTTACCTCTTTTTCGTCATGTTCGTACCGGAGAGATTCTAATGAGTTTTGCGCGTGAGGCAGGTAGAGCCGTTCGATCTACCCTGGTGCTATGGGTTCTAACCGCGATCATTT
Source organism: Tildeniella sp. (assembly GCF_059505325.1). Lineage (NCBI taxonomy): Bacteria > Bacillati > Cyanobacteriota > Cyanophyceae > Oculatellales > Oculatellaceae > Tildeniella > Tildeniella sp. The sequence goes on along the minus strand of NZ_JCACKI010000031.1, from coordinate 2,841 downwards.
ATCCGTTGATCATGATCGGGATTGGGCAGGTGATCTTTCCAGTGCAAGCAAATGGGAGCTTAGTTACCAGGACTGGAGCTTACACCAGTAATCCAAGTGAGGCAGTTGGCTCTGCCCTGATTGGGCAACCGTTTACCTCCGATCGCTACTTCAATAGTCGCCCCAGCACGACGAGCTACAGTACGGCTGATTCAAAAGCCGATGAAGCGGGCGTATTGAAAACAGGTGTTTCTGGTGCTAGTAACTTAGCGCCCAGTAATCCAGCACTGCTCGATCGCATGAAAGGCAAAGCTGATCCTGACCCCGAAAAGGCGATCGAAGGCGACATTCCCCGACTGCAAAAAGCGGGTATCAAGCCAACGGCGGATCTGGTCTATACCTCTGGTTCCAGCCTTGACCCGCACATCACGCCAGGTGGTGCTGCTGCCCAAATTGCACGGGTTGCCAAAACACGAGGACTCCAACCCAATCAGTTGGAAGACTTGATCAAACAAAATACCGATGGTCGCTTCCTGGGCATTTTTGGCGAACCGGGTGTAAACGTGCTGAAGCTCAATCTGGCTTTGGATGCCTTGAAGCCTGCGAGTTAGTGAAGAACCGACCCCCCGACTTTTTCAAGTCGGGGAGCTAACCCCCAGATGTCTTGATATGTATAGCTTTCTTTCGAGCCGCGCCCATTTACCGCGTTCTCTAGCGAATGCTTTGTCCTCTGAGAGTCTGCATCCTCGCCCTTTCAGCCTGTGTGATGGGGTCTTTCACGATCGCTACCGCATTCTCAAACCACTGACGGAGAGGGGGAATTCCTCCACGATCGCCAAAGCATTCATCCTGACATCAAACCCACTAATATCATTCGTCGTAGAAGCAGCGGCTCTCAACCTCAAATGCATCAGTTAATGTTGGTTGATTTTGGTGCGGCAACGCAAGTTGTCTGTGCCAGGACATCGACAGAAACCATGATTGGAAGTGCTGAGTATGCTGCACCAGAGCAGATTCGCGATCGAGCCGTCTTTGCCATTCCTGACTCTCGCTATGCCTTCACAGTCGAATGCTATTCCTTCAAACGTCAACTTCACAGGAGCGATTCGGTAAATTTCAACCGTGAGGATAACTGTTTAAATGATTTTCCACAAAGCTGAAAACCAGATTAACTTGATTCAGAAATTGCGGACTTATTTTCCAGACCTGTTCAAAACTGAGGCGAGAGAAGCGGCTGATGTTGTTTTTAGCGTGATGTTGATTTTCATGCTGACCTGCATTGGCTCAATGCTCCTCATTTGCTTTTTCTTTGAGATGGATCGGCGATCGCCCCCACCACAGCCAGCTATGCAGCAGTCACTGCTGTCCACTGCTAATACACCCATCCAATAAATAGAACTTACGTAAACCTCGGAGGTTTAACCTAGAATCAAGTATTGCAACCAAGTAACTTAAACCTCCGAGGTTTTAGTCAGAATGCGTAAGTTCTGATAGCCAGATGATGGAAAAGATCACCAAATGATGGAAACATGGTCATTCCATCTCATCGATCGCTTTAGGTCGCGTGTTGCCGATACCATGCGATCGTCTGTTCTAACCCTTGCCGAAACTCCACAGCGGCAGTGAAGCCAAACGCTGTTTTAGCACGCTCTGTATCTAAGCAGCGACGCGGTTGACCGTTGGGTTTGTCGGCTTCCCAGACAATTTCGCCCTCGAAATCCATGAGTTCGCAAATAAGTTCAATCAACGTCCGAATGGAAATTTCGTACCCTGTACCCAAATTCACGGGTTCGTGGCTGCTATAGTGCTGTGTTGCCATGACAATGCCCCGTGCAGCATCATCCGAGTAGAGAAACTCGCGGGTCGGACTGCCATCGCCCCACACAGGCAGTTGCATCTCACCACGCAGTTGCGCTTCATGCACTTTGCGAATGAGCGCTGGAATCACATGTGAACTACGCGGATCAAAGTTATCTTCAGGACCGTACAAATTCACGGGCAGTAAGTAAATGCCATCAAAGTTGTACTGCTGCCGATAAGCTTCTAGCTGCACCAGCAGCGCTTTTTTGGCAATGCCATACGGGGCGTTGGTTTCCTCTGGATAACCATTCCACAGGTCATCTTCTTTAAAGGGAACGGGTGTAAATTTGGGATACGCGCAAATGGTGCCGACGCAGGTAAACTTCTCAATGCCTGCTTCATATGCCGCGTGGATGAGTTGGGTACCCATCATCAGATTATCGTAGAAGAGTTCAGCGGGTTTTTCCCGATTCAAGCCGATGCCGCCCACGTGTGCTGCAAGGTGAATCACCAGATCCTGCTGATCCACGATGCGTTTGCAGTGTTCCATTTGGCGCAGGTCACAGTCGTGCGATCGGGGCACCGTAATTTTCTGTGCATCGGCTCCGGCTTGGCACAATTGAGCGATCACCTGCCGTCCCAAGAAACCCGCGCCACCTGTAACAACAATGCGCTTATCTGTCAGATCCAATGCCGTTGTCATGGTTCACCTCATTCCTGTCCAAGCTGTTCATCATGGTATGAAACTCTCGCCTCTAGACTGAGCAGAGTGTTGCGAGCCGATTAGACCATACACTGAGCGAAACTCAAGCGTTGTTCCTTCCGGTCAGCGTGATTATGGCACAGCTAATGCTTTCACCTGCTAGTCTAGAAGCAAAATATCTACAGTCTTGATCCCTCAAGCGATCGCTCTATCGCACTGTCGCCACATCTCGCACGTGGTGAGGCACACTGCCATTGAGCGGCACCAAGCCCAAGGCTTTCAAGTCAGCTTCTACCATCAGGTTAACCAACTGCTCAAACGTCACTGATGGTTCCCAACCGAGCTTAGCCTTCGCTTTA
>NZ_JCACKI010000030.1:62282-65084 GCF_059505325.1 Tildeniella sp. | reverse complement strand
TGTGCATCATTACAATGCCTCCCTTCGCTCCTAACCATTACTATTCACCACTACCGTTATTTGAATCATCGAGTGCTTTGATCAACGCAGAAATAATAGTTTTGTCTCCGCTACTGACCTTACCTAACGCGTATGCAGCCGCAGAACGGGTTTTACCGTCTGTATCCTTGGCGAGCATTGTCAGCAGCGTTGAGGTAGCAGCACGGTCTTTAATACCAAAATCACCTAGCGCATAAGCAGCATTTGTGCGGACAAGGCGATCGCGATCATCCAAAACTCCAATCAGCTTTGGGACAACTATTTCAGGGTTTCTGCCTACAATGCCTAGGGTATAGGCAGCATTAGCTTTGACATTAGCGTTTGAACTGTTCAATGCCTGAGCAAGACCTGGTACTGCTGGTTGGTCACATTCAATCAGCTTTTGAATAGCAGGGGTATCCAATTGAGAGAGTTGCTCCAGGTAGTGAACGATTTCTGCCTGAGTGCAAGTCTTTGCCCAAACACTAAAAACAGGTAGCAATCCAACTACTGGAGCAACGACGGTGACAATCAAGACTGTAAGTGCAGAATACTGCTTCATGCGGCACCGATTTAACTATTTCAACCACCTATTTCAACCATACAGTTGTCATCATCATCATGAAGCTGCTTGAACTCAAGGGCTACTCGTTAAACAACTTTTTTGTAACCTCTATTAACAACAGCGCGTCCCTGTACAGCTTCCAGTGACTTTACGTCGTCGCCTGTTCGTATAACAGCAACACCCTGTGCTTCCTGCATACTGCAATACTTTCAGAGATTCCGTCTTGTGAACTGTATGTGCAAAAAACCAAGCGTGCAAGTGGTCATCATTAATCGGATCAAGAGATATTGAGCGACGCATAGAAGCTTGAATACTATCGATCAGCTTATTGATCAAATCATCGGACAGGCAATCCTCTGTTGATGGAGTTGTTTCATAGCCGTCTTTAACTTGCTCTTCTCGCGAAGGCAATTCGGTATATTGCAGCAACTTTTCGTAAAGAGGCGCTTGACCGAAACCCACCCAGTAACTTTCGACTGTTTGGTTACATTGATCAGGATGTTCAATCTGATATCCCAATCGGATTCCTCCTAATGCTTGATCGGGAAAGTTCTGGTTTATCTCTTTCTTTAAGGCTGCTTCTACTTCAAGTAGAAGACTATCCATAACTTCCTCTTGCACAGGTCCGCTTTTCGGTGAGCGCAAGATTTTCCTTGACAATGAATCAAGACTTGGTGACTGTTCTGGACTTTGATAATTAGGTTTGTCTGGCATTTTCAGCTTTCCTATAATTCTTATTTCAACTATAAGTTTCTCCTTAGAAATCTGTATTACCCACGAGGGTAGTCTTGTTAGCAGACCCGGTTGAAGCGGTGAGAAGGAGTAGGGTGTTGGATGAGAGACTTCAAAGAACGATCGCGGCTTCTAACCATGAGGCAGTGCCTTTGAGAGAGGCGATAGGGAAAGCAACAAGACGTGAGCAGAGAATTTCGTCCATGATCGTCGATCGCACCAGACTCAGAAATCGGGTTTCTCAGCCAGACGCTGTTGCCTTGTACTCGACGCATTCACTAGAAACCCGATTTCTTGGCATCACGCGACACATGTTTCAGGTTCAAGGAGCGATCGTTCCGGTTTGAAGCAGCAAAGTTCTGACTTGAAGTGCGATCGTTCCTATTTCAAATGCGATCGTTCCTACTTGAAACAGCAATTTTCCTACTTCAGATGCGATCGTTCCTGCTTTGAGTGCGATCGTTCCAGGTCAAACCAGCAACCTCTGAGCTTTGAGTGCGAGCGTTTGAGTTCTGGGTGTAAATAGTCGCGTGCCAAACCGCAGGTTCGGAGCTTTGAATTGCAAGTTTTGAGATCAGGGGGCGATCGCTTACGATAGGGCTATCTTGAGAAGCTCAATGCTATGGAAACGATGCGGCAGATTGTGCAGGTGAACAGCGATCGTAAAGTTGAACTAACATTGCCAGACGCAGTGGAACCTGGATTGGTTGAGATTGTTGTCGTGTTACAACCATTGCAGCCTTCACAAACACCTGCTGCCCAAAGCATTAACCTCTTTGGCTTCTTGCCCACTCGCATTGATCCGCTTCAGTTTCAGCGCGAGTTGAGAGATGAATGGCACCAGTAACCGTTATCTGTTCGACACCAACATCTTCATTTACTACTTCAACGGGGAAGCCGCCGTTCAGTCAATCATCGGTGAAGTCTTGGCAGGGCAAGCGACCGGATGCTACTGTCCGGTCAGTTGGGCAGAATTGCTCTGTTATCTTGCCCTGACAGAAACAGAAGCCAACCAAATTCGATCCTTTCTGCGTTTGTTCACCAGTGTTCTTCTCAGTGAGCAGGTGCTCGATCGTGCAGCTTACATCCGGCGTAGTCGTCGCATTGCTTTACCAGATGCTCTCATTGCAGCCTGTGCCGTCGAAAGCAACAGCGTTTTGGTTACTCGCAACAGTCGAGACTTCCAGAATATTGTCGATCTCAGCCTTCTCAATCCCTTTGCTCTGTAAGCAACCATTGAGATGTCGATGCATGAGGCAGTGCCTTTGAAGGAGACGATACTACAAGCAACAAGACTTGAGCAGAGAATTTCGTCTATTATCGTCGATCGCGCCAGACTCAGAAATCGGGTTTCTCAGCCAGACGCTGTTGCCTTATCCGCATCGCATTCACCAGAAACCCGATTTCTTGGCATCACGCGACACATGTTTCAGGTTCAAAGAGCGATCGTTCCGGTTTGAAACAGCAAAGTTCTGCCTTGAAGTGCG
>NZ_JCACKI010000030.1:0-62182 GCF_059505325.1 Tildeniella sp. | reverse complement strand
TTCGCGCAGCGTTCCGTTCGCATCGCGTTCCGCAGGAAAGGAATCGTTCCGGTTTCAAGTGCGTTCGCGCAGCGTTCCGTTCGCATCGCGTTCCGCAGGAAAGGAATCGTTCCGGTTTGAAACAGCAAAGTTCTGACTTGAAGTGCGATCGTTCCGGCTTGAAACAGCAACTTTCCTACTTTAGATACAATCGTTCGAGGTCAGAGTGCGATCGTTCCTACTTCAGATGCGATCGCTCCTATTTCAAACAGCAACCTTTCTACTTCAAGTGCGATCGTTCTGATTTGAAATGCGATCGTTTCTGCTTGAAACAGCAAACTTCGAGCTTTGAGTGCGATCGTTCCGGTTTGAAACAGCAAAGTTCCTACTTAAAACAGCAAGCTTCGAGCTTTGAGGTGCAAGCTTCGAGTGTTGAGGGTAAATCGTTTAAGTTTAGAGGGCGATTTTGTCCCCCTACTCAGGTTCTCACCAGGCAACGGGGACAAAATCGATGCCTGATCCAAAGCGCTTGCCAGGGGACACTTTCACGAGTTGAATGCCGACATTGCGATCGCCCGATGGCAAAAACCGCACTGGTTCTGATGCCCCTGTTGCCACAAAAGCGGGTGATGCAAGTGCTTGCTGCACGCCTGCACGAGTGGGATCACGGGCGATCGCGGCAGCGAGTGCTTTCGTTGCATCATAGGCAGTGGCAGTGCGCCAGTTCACATCGCCACCCCACAGTTGGCGCGATTGCCTTGGAAAGGAGGACTTAAGATTGCCGTCAATATGCCACGGCACTGCCAGCACCATTCCTTCTGCTGGTTGTCCACCAACCTCTAAGGTTTTCGGTGCATAGACATCATCCCCTCCTAAAAGGCTCAGGCGACGTTGATTAACCTGCACGACCTGAAGTGCCTGGTCGAGCGTGCCTGTATTTGCGGCTAGCATCAGCAGTTTGTCGTCTTGCTTGAGCGCCTGGTCAACTGCCTGTGCCGCGCTGAAAGTGGGAGCCGACAGATCAAATTCATCGGATACTTGCCCACCCGAAAGGGCGATCGCCGTGACAAATTCTGCCTTCAACGACTGGCTGTAAGCACTTTGAGAGTTGAAAAACACGGCTGCTTTTTTCTGCTGCAAGCGTTTGACGGCATAGTCTGCCAGCGCTCTGGCGGCAACATAGTCGCTCGGCACCGTCCGAAAGGTGTACTTGCCGAAACCAGACAGTTTTACAGTGGAGCTAATGGGTGAAATGCTCACCAACCCACCCGCGTTATAGACGCTTCCCGCTGCCAAGGTGACATCACTGGCATAATGACCCACCACGCCCAAAACATCAGGATTTTGTACCAATGCATTCGCAATTTGTTTCGCTATATCAGGGTTGTTGTCGTCATTGGTGATGACAACCTTGAGTGGAACCGACTGACTCCCGATCGCGCCGTTCAGTTCTTGCTGCGCCTGAGCCACCCCGCGCAAAATTTCTAAGCTGCCGTTGGGATCACTGCCAAGGGGTACGGCTACCGCGATCGCATAAGAACGGTTGTTACCGATACGAGCATTATTCAAGTAAATCAATGTTTCGGGTGCATTGCGCGCCGCTTGCAGGGCTGATTCAAACCGTGCAGTCGCTTCACTGTATTGCTTCGCAGCCATCGCCCTTACACCTGCCTGTTTCGCCAGTGCAAAGGCGGGCTTATCAGTTTTGATTTCGTTCGAAGCTAAGTTACGTTCGCCCTGACTGATGCGATCCTCAATAGACACAGCTTCCCTGGGCACCTGAGGCTCCTTGCTTGCAAACTGAGGCTCAAGCTTGACACCTGCTTTTGGCATGAACCACCAAAACCCAGCGCCCAATAACCCAACTGTGAGCAGGAGTGCCAACACTAGCGCTGGAGTTTCATTTTTCTGCGACATAAGCGATCCAGGCATCGATTCAAATAAGGGTAACATTATCGCTCAGAGCTGTGATGAACGGGTCGATGTGAGTCTTGTCGTGGGTTGCCATGAGGGTCAGGCGAAGACGGCTAGTTGGTACGGTGGGTGGGCGGATGGCTGGTGCAAAAAAGCCCGCTTGTCGTAAAGCTGTCGCCAGATGAAGCGCGATCGCAGGACTGCCAACCTGCAAACTTAGAATAGGAGACTCGGACGGTAGGAGTTTGAGGTCTACATTTGGGCTGGCTACAAACTTCTGGGTTAATGCCTGCTTGAGTGCCGTGACGTTTTGCCAAAGTTGGGTACGGCGTTGCGGTTCTTGTTGGGCGATCGCGATCGCTGTCAGTGCAGCGGCAGTATCGGCTGGAGAGAGCGCTGTCGTGTAAATCCAGCCAGCCGATCGGTTTCGCAGGTAATCGATGAGCGTTGCTGAACCCGCGACATAGCCGCCCAGACTGCCCAACGCCTTGCTAAGCGTGCCTACCTGAATGAGGGTGCTGCCCGTGCAGCCGAAGTGTTCGACACAGCCTGCACCTGTTCCCCCTAAAACGCCTGTAGCGTGTGCCTCATCCACCAGCAGCATGGCATCAAACGTCTCTGCTAAGGCTAAAAGTTCGGGCAATGGACACAGGTCGCCATCCATACTGAACACGCTGTCAGTCAGTAGCAAACAGCGACGGTAGCGATCGCGGTGCTGTTCCAAATGCTGTTGCAACTCTGCGGCATCACAATGCGCGTACTTTAGAACCGTCGCACCGCTCAAAATAGCACCATTCACAAGGCTGGAGTGATTGTATTGGTCGGACAAGATGAGATCACGTTTGCCCACCAGAGCGCTGACCGTCCCCAAATTGGCAAGATAGCCAGAGCTAAACACCAGCGCGTCTTCGGTTTGCTTCAATGCCGCGATCGCCCGTTCCAACTGCTGGTGAATGTCTCGATGCCCACTGACTAACCGTGAGCCTGTGCTGCCCGTGCCGTACTTCTGTGTAGCGGCGATCGCGGCTTGAATTAAGCGATCGTCCCCAGCCAAACCCAAATAGTCGTTACTGGCAAAGTTGATGACGCGTTGCCCATCCATCTCGACCACCGCACCAGCACGTCCCTGAATCGTTTGCACCGATCGATACCAGCCTGCCCGATGAATCGTCGCAAGAGCATCATCGATCCAGGCGTAGGGGTTGGTGGTCATGGGGGAGGAGGCAGGGGGCAGAAGGCAGGAGGCAGGGGAGGCAGAGGGAGCAGGGGAGGCAAGAGGGAGCAGGGGAGGCAGAGGGCAGGAGGCGAAAAGGGTTGTAACGTCTTGCTATCGGAACGCTTCTTAAGGCTAAGGGGGGTTGGCGTTTAGAAGAAAGCTGACCGCTGACCGCTGACCGCTGACCGCTCCTAAAACTCAATACCTGTCTGACGCATGTAGCTGAGCAGCCAACTGGCGATCGTCGCTCGTCGTGTTTTACGGGGCACTAGCTCGTTGACTTTATACCCTTGGAACCCCAGTTTCTCTTTCAGTAGCTGTTTGTCCTCGGCTGGAATCGATCGCGTTAGTTTCACTGTTGCCGGACGGCTGGCAATGAAATCGGGCGGTTCAGGATAGGCGGCTTGCCATTCGGGTGCAACGGCAGCCGTGTTCCAGCGATCGTCTGCGTCAAGGCGGTAGCCGAGATGGTGCCACACCAGTTGATTGACCGTCGCATCCTCCAGCGTTTCATTGAGAATTGCCCAGATTGTTTCAGTCGTTAGCGGCGGAAGGTCAACCATCAGCGTTGTTCGTGTCAGACGTAGGAAGCAATCAATATTATGCCCTTTGCAAGATGCGGCTCTGTTCCTGTGGGTCACAGAATACTCCCAATTATTAGTTTTTGCAGCCGTAGCTTAGAGGAGTGTTATGACAAGTTCTATTGAGTTCAGCTTATTTGCACCCTACAACAATGAAGCTGCGTTGATTGGCTCCTTTTCTGACTGGAACGCGATCGCGATGACGAAGGGTAAGGATGGCTCCTTTCGAGTCAATGTTGATCTGGAAGACGGGGTTCATCAATACAAATTTCGAGTGCGCTCCAAAAGCTGGTTTTTTGAACCGGATCAATGGGTGGATGTGACCGATCCGTACGCGACAGATATCGATGGCACCAGCAGCGAGGAGAACGGCATTGTTCGCATTAAAGGCGGTGAGCGCATCGTTGACACCTATGTTTGGAAACATGACAAGAATCCCCTACCCGCTGACCACGAATTAGTAATTTACGAGCTTCACGTCGCCGACTTTTCGGGCGGTGAGAATGACAAGAAGGCGCGGGGACAGTACAAGCATGTAGTTGAGAAGCTGGATTATTTATGTGAGTTGGGCATTAACGCGATCGAACTTATGCCCATTAAGGAATATCCTGGCAGCTACAGTTGGGGCTATAATCCACGTCACTTCTTTGCCTCCGAAACCAGCTACGGTGCCAGTAGAGACTTAAAGAAGCTCGTTGATGCATGTCACGCCAGAGGCATTCGCATTCTCATGGATGGCATCTACAACCATTCCGAAGCCTCCTGTCCGCTGACCCAGATTGATCACGACTATTGGTATCACCACGAACCCCGCGATCCCGACAACAACTGGGGACCAGAGTTCAACTACGAACACTACGACGAAAACCTGAAAACGTACCCTGCGCGGCGCTTTTCTGGCGATGCCGTGCGCTACTGGGTGGAGGAATACCACATTGACGGCATTCGCTTTGATGCCGCACGCCAGATTGCCAACTACGACTTCATGCACTGGATTGTGGGAGAAGCGAAACAGAGCGCTGGTGACAAGCCTTTTTATACCGTAGCGGAACACATCCCCGAAGCCACCAGCATTACGAATGTGGATGGTCCAATGGATGGCTGCTGGCACGACAGCTTTTACCATTGCATCCTGGAGCACATCTGTGGAGACACGTTTGACCTTGAGCGGCTGAAAGATGTGCTGGATGCCAAGCGTCAGGGCTTTATGGGCGCAACGAATATCGTGAATTACCTGACCAACCATGATCACAATCACGTCATGGCTGAATTAGGCGATCGCGAAATTTTGGGTGAGGAAGCCTTTCGTCGCGTGAAGCTCGGCGTTGCCCTACTCATGACCGCAATGGGTGTGCCGCTGATCTGGATGGGCGAAGAATTTGGCGAATACAAGTACAAGACGATCGACCAAGCAAAAATTGACTGGAGGCTGCTAGATGGCGATTTGAACAAAGGGTTGTTGGAGTCCTACAAGGGCTTGATCAATCTGCGGAAGGAAAACCACGCGCTCTACACCGAAAATATTGAGTTTTTCCACGAAAACCCAGAGGGTAAAGTGCTTGCCTACACCCGCTGGAACGATGAAGGCTCTCGTGTCGTGGTCGTTGCTAATTTCTCTGACCAGTTTTTGGGCGGTTATGAAGTGGCTGACCTTCCCGCAGATGGCACCTGGCACGAGTGGACAGGTAACTATGATGTCGAGGTCAGCGATCGTCGTCTAGCGATCGACCTTGGTCCGTTTGAAGCCAAAGTCTTGGTCTGGCAGGCATAAGTGTTAGCGGTCAGCAGTTAGCGGTCAGCGGTCAGCTTTCTTCCAAACGCCAACCCCCCTTAGCCTTAAGAAGCGTTCCGATAGCAAGACGTTACAACCCTTTTCGCCTTCTGCCCTCCGCCTCCTGCCTTCTGCCTCCTGCCCTCCGCCTCCTGCCCTCTGCCCTCTGCCTCCTCTGCCCCCTCTGCCTCCCCTGCCCCCTCCTGTCCCCTCTGCCTCCCCTGCCCCCTCTGCTCCCTCTGCCTCCTGCCTCTTTCTCACAGTTCTTTGTGGCGACTGAACAAACTTGACCAATCAACGAAACGGCTATGGTAAGATCAGTGACTGCGACTCTATATCAACCAGGAAGACGTACGAGACATGCCTCTGCTGCAACAGCGTAAACAAGAACTGATTTCCGACTACCAGGTTCATGAAACCGATACTGGCTCTTCGGATGTCCAGGTTGCTATGCTGACCGAGCGTATCAACCGCCTCAGCGAACACCTCAAGACCAACAAAAAAGACCATGCGTCCCGTAAAGGGCTGCTGCGCATGATTGGCTTGAGAAAGAGCCTTTTGTCCTACATTCAAAAGCAGGATAATGCTCGTTACCGGGCGCTCATCACACGGTTGGGTATTCGCGGCTAACCGATTCGCAGCTAAACAAGGGCAGGTTTGTCTATGACTGCGAAGAAGAAAAAAGCTCAGAATAACGCTGCTTCCACTCATGGAGAGGGAGCAGAGCCATCTCGGCTACCCTTTGAACCCGCTCAAGCGAGTCGCAAGCCAGCCAAGCAAGCTCCTCCAAGTAATCAAAGTGCGGTAGCGAAGAGCGTGGCATCGCCAGCTAAGGCTATAGATAAGCGATCGAATGCCTCGCCCATCCCCGAAGTCGTTAACCGCCGTATGGTCAGTCGGGCGGCGAAATTTTGTGGTGTTCCGACCGTTTGTGCGCTGCTTACCTTTGTGGTTAGCTATGTTGCCATTGCAAACGACTTATTCAAACCGCCTACAGTGGCTGTGCTTCTGGTCAGTCTGGGCTTTTTTGGTTTGGGTGTGCTGGGGTTGAGCTACGGTCCTCTCTCTGCCTCCTGGGATGAAGAGCGGGTAGGGAGTTGGTTAGGCTGGGATGAATTCAAGCTCAACTTTGGGCGACTGCGAGACTCCTGGAGGGCTGCTAAAGATGAGTCTCCCCCTTCTACCTGAACCAGACCGCAACAGAGCGATCGGATGGCTGGCTCATGCCAATGATGCGTTTGGTTACGTTTGACAGGCGCGATCGTCCAAACTTTCGTCCTCCTCTATTCACTCAGCAGCAGGGATACACCCATGATTGTCGTTATGAAGATTGGCGCTCCAGAAGCCGAAATTACCCGGCTCACTGAGGAGTTCTCTAGCTGGAATCTGAATTCAGAGAAGATTGTTGGGAAGCACAAGGTCGTCATCGGTCTGGTGGGCGATACGGTTGATATGGATCCGCTCCAGATTCAGGAAGCCAGCCCCTGGATTGAGCAAGTCCTGCGAGTCGAGAAGCCGTACAAGCGTACCAGTCGGGAATATCGTCATGGCGAAGCGAGTGAAGTGATTGTGCCCACGCCCAATGGCGCGATCGCTTTCGGTGAAGGTCATCCCCTCGTTGTTGTGGCGGGTCCCTGCTCAGTTGAAGATGAAGCTATGATCGTCGAGACGGCACGTCGAGTGAAAGCCGCAGGCGCACAGTTTTTACGTGGCGGCGCATTCAAACCGCGCACATCACCCTATGCGTTTCAGGGACATGGCGAAAGTGCGCTCGGTTTATTGGCTGCGGCACGGGAAGCGACTGGTTTGGGCATTATTACCGAACTGATGGATGCAGCGGATCTAGAGCTGGTGGGAGGTGTTGCTGATGTCATCCAGATTGGTGCCCGCAATATGCACAATTTCTCGCTGCTGAAGAAGGTCGGCGCTCAAGATAAACCTGTTTTACTGAAGCGCGGCATGTCAGCCACGATCGAAGAATGGCTCATGGCAGCAGAATATATTCTTGCAGCCGGAAACCCGAATGTGATCTTGTGTGAGCGGGGTATTCGCACGTTTGACAATAAGTACGCACGGAACACACTGGATTTGTCGGTCATCCCAGTACTCCGATCGCTCACTCACCTGCCGATCATGATTGATCCCAGCCACGGCACCGGACGATCGGAATATGTGCCGTCGATGGCAATGGCGGCGATCGCGGCAGGCACTGATTCGCTGATGATTGAAGTTCACCCAAACCCGAAGAAAGCGTTGTCTGACGGACCGCAATCGCTTACACCAGAGCGATTCGATCGCCTCATGCAAGAACTTTCGGTGATTGGTAAAGCAACCGGACGCTGGTTTGCCGAACCCGTAGCAGTGAGCGTCTAATCCACATTGGCGATCGAGTTGACGTTCGATCGGCGATCGATACGTTTCATGCAGTCAATTTCTGACCGTGCTGGGTTACAGTCATAAAGCAACACTTTTGTTCACTTTTTGCCTGTGGATTACCAAACAGCGCGGAGTTTGTTAGTCAATCAAGGGATGGCGACAGCACAAAATCCAGATGCACTACTCACTCGCCTGATGCAGGGACAGCCTCCCATTCCTGGACAGGTGACATCGATTTTGCTGGCGCTGAAGGTTGTCTTCGAGTCATTGCGAGAAAGTCCTGAGTTTGAGCGAGACTTGGCGTGTGCTCTGCACCTTTTAGCAAGTGACAGTCGGCAAGAGTTTGAAAACGGTCAGCGAGTCGGAGTTGACTGGCCCCCGCTGCTGGATGAAGACCTGAGTCGCATTGCCGCAGCCGTAAGAAGTATTTTTGTCGGAACGTGGCAGGGGTAGTCAAGCGTTATTAGTTGTTGGTTGTTAGTTTTTAGGAAAGGCTTTAAAAAAGCTAAGCGACTTAGAACTCACAACTTTCTCCCTTCATCGATTGCGTAGTTCGGCTTCTAGCTTTGGTAGGTCGTCTCTTAGAAAAACGGTAATTTTGCCCGTGTAGGCAAAGCCGTTTGGCTGTCGGGCAACTTCGAGCCAGTAGGCATAGCGATCGCCCTCGCGGACTTCTCCTTGCAGCGCTGCCAGCAGGGGCGCATCACGATTGACTGCCTGGTCAAGGGTTTTCTGTGTGGGATAGGCGTAGAGCGTTTTTGCCTGAGCATAATCCTGGTAAACAGTGGGTCCGTAGATAACGCGCAGGGATTCTTGCAGGCGATCGCGACTCACGCCATTTTGCAGATCGAAAAACGAGGTTTCTTCGGTGCGAATGATGCCACCCGTTGCCCCCGATGAAGCTCTGCCAACTTGCAACAGGGATGCCGAAAACGTGAAGCGTTGAGCAGGCGTGTCACTTTTACGTACCAGCAGCTTTTCGCCACGAACAGGGCGCAGCGTCGGGTTTGCTTGAATCCAAACCACTGCCTCGTCAGGCGTTTGTCCCGGTAATGCCTGAACACGTCCTGCAAGCAGGCTGAGTACAACGCTCAATCCCAAAGTGGAAAGCTGTCGAGCAAAGCGCTTTTTCTGAGGCACTAAGTGTTGAGTTTGAAGTGTACGAGGGAAAAGCCTCTGCCCTGGTTTCCATGCCTTTAGCCGATCGAGCATCACCGCAAGTCTGTCGTCCATTGTCCCTGCTTTAATGTCTAGAGTTAAGTCATCTTGCCATCACTTTCGACGTTTGGCACTGCAACGTTTTAACTATTCACCGACGATTAACTTTCACCGACGATCGTTTGAGCGGCGATCGCCTGCATGGTTGCCAGAGGCAGTTGATAAAAATAGTGGCGACGAAAGTGTTCTTCGTTGACCGCGATCGCAAACTGCTCCACGGCTGCCGTCAGCTCATCTGTGTGCAACTGAAGCGGCTCCTGCCACGTCATTTGAAACGCATGGTCGGCATGGCGGACAGTAAAGCCCAGGTACGCCAATGTTTGGCAGCCTAGTTTCAGGGGGCGATCGCCAATGCCTAACTTATCTAACAACTGTGTGCGAGTAGCAGCTTGCCCTGTGCGGCTCAGGTATTTGGCAATGCCGACCAGTTGTTGCCAAAGTTCGTGTGGGTCAATGTAAGCTGGCATCGGGTACGCGATCGCCAGCGATCGTTGCTCCTGCACCGCACGACGAAACCACACCTGCAAATCAGCCCAGCTTGTCGGGCACTGGCGGAGGATAAGAGGTGAGGAGAGAGAAGAGAGGGGTGAGGAGTAGGCAGTAGGAGCAGTCTCTGCGTCTCTGCGTCTCTGCGGTTCCTCGTCTTCCGCCATAGCATCACCCAAGCCTCGCCAATCAAGCATCCACGTCCCCGCAAGACTAGATGCAGACTGCGACGTTGCCTCACAAGGACGCACAGCAATGAGGCGGACTTCGTAGCGTTTCTGGTAGGCATTGAAATCCAGCTCGACGATCGCGTCACACCTGCCCTTCGGCACCTCATCTTGATAATGCTCCCACCAGAGACCCGGAAAGCCCTGCTCAGTCGAATCATCCCAAAGCTCAAATTCAGTTTTGATATAACGGACTTTGCCACCCTTCCAGTCTTTAATGTTCTCATTCCGCACCCGTTCAAACCAGCAATTCTGAAGAAACAGCTTAGGCACTGGATTACCCATTCCACAAGGTTCCAACAGCTTCAACGCCTGAAACAGCTCTTTTCCCAGAGTGGCTACTGTTACCGTTAAATCAGCTTTCACTGCTGGATGCGCCAGTTCACCCAATTGCCGCGCCTGCTGATTAAGCGCCTCTGTAAAAAGCGAAATGTTGTCCACAGGCAAACTTAACCCTGCTGCGTAGGGATGCCCACCAAAGCGATGCAGCAAATGCGCCTGATCTTTTACCAGTTGGTAGAGGTCGATGTGGTTGACCGATCGCGCTGAACCACGAGCGAGAGGGGAAGCAAGGGAGGCAGGGGAAGCAAGGGAGGCAGGGGAAGCAAAGGGAGCAGGGGAAGCAATGAGGGCAGGAGGACTGGTGACTTCTAAGTGTTGCTCCTGACCGCTGACCGCTGACTGCTGACCGCTGACCGCTGACTGCTGACCGCTGACCGCTAACTCCGTATTCAGCAAAATCGTCGGTCGCCCATACTCCTGAGCAATTTGCCCTGCAACCAGCCCCAAAACGCCAATTTGCCACTGTTCATCGGCGAGCACGATAACGCTGGTAGTAGAGAGGTCGATTTGAGTGAGTCGGGCTTTGACTTGCTGCACCACTTCTTTTTGCAGTGCCTTGCGGCGGGTATTTGCCAGTTCCGTTGCTTCTGCGAGGTGATTGCAGAGGGTGACATCCTGACTGGTGAGCAGTTCGACGCAGAAGTGGGCATCTCCCTGAATGCGACTGACGGCGTTAATGCGCGGACCGAGACCAAAGGAAATATCAGTGGGTCGATCGCCGCTGCGTTTACACAATGCCAGTAGCCTAGAAAGCCCTGGTCGCGTTGCTGTTACCGGATCTGCCTGCTTTTGCAATTGTTCAATACCGCGTTGTGCGAGATAGCGGCAGTCACCTTTGAGTTCCACCAGATCGGCAATGAGACCGATCGCCACCAAATCGAGCAATGCCTCCAGCGGTTTTTGCGGCACTGCTGGCAGCGTTTCGTACAGTGCCTCCACCAGTTTGTAAGCGACCGCTACACCAGAAAGGGTTGCTAAAGGATGGTCAGCAGCCAATGCGCGAGGATTAATGATGGCAGTGACGGGCGGACGCGTTTCTGGCAATGTATGGTGATCGGTCACAATCACATCCATACCCAAGCTGCGAGCGTACTCAATTTCGGTCAGATTAGTGCTGCCTGTATCGCACGTCACGATTAAGCGACAACCCTTGGCATGAAGTGTCTCAATGCCCTGTTGTGACAGTCCGTGTGATTCGGTCAGACGATTGGGTATGTAGTAAAATAGCGTTTGCTGCGGGACAAAAAATTGCCCTAACCCATCCCACAGCACTGCCGTTGCCGTTACGCCATCGGCATCAAAATCACCCCAAATAGCGATCGTCTCCTCGTGCCTGCGTGCCTGCTGCAACCGCTCTACTGCCCACTGCATCTCCTGCCCAAACGCAAAAGGGCTGGCAGGTTGATAATAGTCAGCCTTGAGAAAACTCGCCAATGTTTCCCGGTCTTGGATACCGCGTTGCCACAGTAGCTGAGCCACGTACGGCTCAGGCAGTGTTGGCGTATATGGGTCTACAGCCTGCACAAACCACTCTGGCAGAGCGACGATCGGTTGGATTTGCCAGGAGACGGCAGCATCAGGCATGGGAGTGGGGAGTGGGGAGTGGGGAGTGGGGAGTGGAGAGTCGGGAGTCGGGAGTCGGGAGTAGGGGAAGTTTTTCTTCTGACTCCTTCTAACAACTAACAACCAACAACGTTTCAACTCAATCACGTTTCTTTCCTTAGTGCAGAGGTATCCCATGCACGATCGACATCCTGAGTCATTTCCTCATCGTCTGCTTGCAGCACGCGTTCAAGATCTCGCCTGAGCTGCTGCGATCGTGCCAACCGGACGGTATCGTCTTTCAGGTTTGCCATCTCCCAGAGGGCTTCCTCATCATGCTCTTTAAAGATGCGGGTAGAGCGATGCGCTTTATAAGCACGAATCCCCAGGAGTTTGAGGGTTTCTTCTCCCATTGCTAGTGCAGAGTCAAAGGTTTCGCGCTGTACCACTTCTACGCCGCGTTGAATGAACTCATAGGCATGACGGCGATCGATCGCACGTGCCAAGATCTTCAGATGAGGGAAGTGCTTCTGCACAAGTTCAACGATGTGGAGCGATCGTTCGCGATCGTCAATCGCAACCACAAAAAGCCTTGCCTGTCGTGCCCCAGCGGCATGAAGCAAATCAATTCGGGATGCATCCCCGTAAAAAACCTTAAAGCCAAAGCGGCGCAGCAGATCGATTTGAGTGGGGCTGTGATCCAGGACGGTCGCGTTAAAGCCGTTGGCAATCAGCAACCGACCCACAATTTGCCCAAAGCGCCCAAAGCCAGCGATGATGACAGGGTTCTCGTTGTCATCAATTTCATCGGCTTCTTCTTCGATTTCGGCAGCGATAAAGCGCGGTTGAATGAGCCGATCGTTGATGATCATAATCAACGGGGTCAGTGCCATTGAAAGCGCTACTGCTACGACCAACGGTCCCGCTACATCGTCAGTAAGCACCTTATTTTGAGTCGCAAAGGAGAACAGCACGAAGCCAAACTCGCCGCCTTGTGCCAGCGCGCAGCCAAACAGTAAACTTTGACTCAGATCCAGCCGAAAGATCCTCCCCAGACCGACCAGAACGGTGAATTTGACGATCGCCAACGCAAGCACCAAACCCAAAATCAACAACGGTTGCTGCATGAGCAAATTAAAGTTGATACTGGCTCCCACCGAGATAAAGAAGAGTCCCAGCAGCAAACCCTTAAAGGGTTCGATATCGCTTTCCAACTCGTGACGATACTCGTTCTCCGCCAGCACCACCCCTGCTACAAAGGTGCCCAGTGCAGGCGACAGACCCACCTGCTGCATCGCCAGTGCAATACCAACCACTAGCAGCAACGCCATAGCTGTAAAAATCTCTCGCTGCTGCGTTTTGGCAATGATGCGAAAGATGGGACGCGTGAGAAACTGTCCCCCCAAAATGATGCCGCCCACAGTGCCGATAACCAGCAGCGCTTGTTGCCATGCGGGTAACGCTGCGCTCTGAGCTTCCGCTTCTGCCGCTACAAAGATAAGGTCACTGCTTGCCATTGCCGAGGCGATCGGCATCGCCAGCAGCGGCAAGAATGCCAGGATGGGGATCACAGCAATATCTTGAAACAGCAGCACCGAAAAGGCAGACTGTCCGGCTTGCGTTTTCGTTAACCCTTTTTCGTTCAGGGTTTGCAGAACGATCGCCGTTGACGACTGTGCCAGAATCAAACCCACTGCCAGTGCCGTTTGCCAGGGGAGTTTTGCCAGGAGACCGATCGCCGCTATCACTAGCGCTGTCACCAACACTTGCAAGCCACCTAAGCCCAAAATCGGAACACGCAAGCGCCAGAGCAGTGAGGGTTGCAGTTCCAAGCCCACCAAAAACAGCATCATGACCACGCCAAATTCAGCGAAGTGCATGACATCCTCGCCTTCGCCACCACCGACAAACTTTAAGGCAAAGGGACCAATAATTACGCCTGCAATCAGGTAGCCCAGCACGGAACCGAGTCCCAAGCGTTTGGCGATCGGCACCGATGCCACCGCCGCTACCAGATACACAAACGCCTGAAAGAAGAAACCCTCGTTATGCATGGTGTGGTACCTCCGGCAGTTTCAGCACTCGATCGAGGTTGAGATTCCAGTGATTCACTTGCCGTAACTGCTCCCAATGAATGGTGTCGTCACGCAGCGCCGTGATGATAGCGCGGTAGTCGGCTGCATGTTGGTCAATTTGATGGCGTTCTTGCAGGCTATGAGTGCCCTGCACCACAAAGGGCGGCAGATACTCCATCCCGCAGAGACGCGCTGTTTGCTCAAACGGTACCAGCAGTTCCCGAATCGTAAAGCGGTTATAGCCTTCCTGACAGTAGGCTTTCTTGTCACCACCCGTCGTAATCGCAGTGAGAAACTTTTTACCTTGTAGTGCCGTACCGCCCTCCCCGTAGGCGAAGCCATGTTCTAGCACCAGATCCTGCCACTCCTTGAGAATCGCTGGACTGCTGTACCAGTAAAACGGATGATGAAAAACGATGATATCGTGCGCCAGGAGAAGGTCTTGCTCTGCTTTAACGTTGATCTGAAAGTTGGGGTAGACCTCATACAAGTCGTGGATCAGCACAGACTCCAACCCTTGCACAGCCTGAATCAGCCGTCGGTTCACCCGTGACTTTTCCAGGGCTGGATGAGCAAACAAAATCAATATCTGATTGGGCACGATCGGGTTGAGATTATTCATGACGGCAGCAGCGTAGTCAGGTGACTGAATCGTTGTGTGGACTGTCAGTAAGCAAGGCTAAGAGATTCGCTAGTGACACTCATCCTACGATTTTTCACGAATTTTCTGCTGATCCTTTATTAAGGGCACATGTTTTGCGTACCACTTTTTGGTTGACGGGATAGCTATGCTCCATAAAGCTTCACTGAGTCTGGCATCAGCCTCTTTGACGAATCAGCTCTCAGCAGAGGCTTAAGCTTTCCGAAGCGTCCAAAACGGCACCTTTTGCGTGACTTCCAGGCTGGCTCCTTGAATCCATTTCTGAACAAACAAGTAGTCTTTATTTTGCCAGAGGGGAATGAACGGCACATCTTGGGCAAGCAAATCCTGAAGCTCAGCGAAGAGTTGTTTGCGCGTGGTAGGGTTTTGGGCTTTACGACTCTGGTCAATCAGTTGGTTGGCGCGATCGCTATAGTAAAACGATCCCTGTAGCGCACTTGAGCCTTCGGTACAACCAGCGGCAGCAGAGCCTTGCGTGCATTCTAGAAACGGCTGTATGTAGTTGTCAGAATCGAGAAAATCGGGTGTCCAATCTAGCAAAAACATGGGGTAAACGCCCTTGTCCAGATTCTTGTAGGCTGTCGTCGATTCAATACTTTTGAGGTCAATCTGCATCAGTCCACCAAGCCGTTTCTTTGCAGCAGCTCGTAAAGTAATAGCAGCAAGTTGATCATTAATGACATTCGATCGATACCAGAACTCAACCTTGAGTGGCTTGGTGGCGGAGTAACCTGCTTTGGTGAGAAACGCAGTAGCTTTGGCGCGATCGCTATCGCCGTAAGGGTTTTTAAAGACAGGCTTTTGTTCTGCCAGCGTCGTGGGGATCAGGCTATAAAGCGGATCAATTTGTCCTAGAAAAATGCGGCTTTGTAGCAGTGGACGATCCATGACGGCGGCGATCGCCTGTCGCACTTCAAGCTGATCCAGCGGTGGCGATTTGAGATTGAGCGTCAGATAATCAATCCCGCTGCCCGCTTGCTCAAACACCTGCCAACCACCTGTCGCCGCGCCTTGCTGTAAATTTCGCACCTGATCCAACGCAAGGCTCTGGTACGCGACATCAACTGCGCCTGTACGGAAAGCATTGTACAGATTTGCCGGACTGGAGAAGAACTGAATATCAACGCCTTTGTTCGCAGGCTTTTTACCCCAGTACTGCTCAAAGGCATCGAACCGCAGCAAATCGGTGCCGTAGGTCACGAGCTTGTAAGGTCCAGTCCCCACCAATGTCTCTGGTTTGAACGAGCCTGGTTTAATTTCGTACGCTTGAGGCGATACAGCGCACGCACCTGAGAACGCCAACAGAGACGGAAAGGCTGCAAAGGGCTTTTTCAGCGTAATGGTCAACTCATCGTCAGTCGTGGGCTTAACGGTATCCACCAAGCTTGACAGTAGAGATGACGGCGCACCTCCGTTTTGAATGAAGCGCTCCAGAGAAAACGCCATTGCTTTCGCGTTAAAGGGGGTGCCATCGTGAAACACAACGCCCTGTCGCAAAGGCATCGTATACGTTAAACCGTTCGCGCTGACCGTTGGTAACGCCGTTGCCAGTTGAGGTTCTAGCTCAGTGGTGCCAAGTTTATAGGTGTAGAGGCGATCGCTCAGGTTATAGAGCAAACTGCTGGGAAACGTACCGTAGGCATCTGCCGGATCAAGCGTGTTGATGGTAGCGGTCGTGCCGAGTGTAATGCGTCCACTGCCACTGGTTGGCGATTGCAAGACGGGCGTGGAACGCTGACAACTGATTGCCAGCAAGCAACAAAGACAGAACAGAACTAGAGAATGCGTTGCAAAGCGCCATCGAGTGTCAGGCATTAGAGAACCAACTCATCCTGGTCAATGCGAGAGAGCATTCTATTCTATCGGTGTTCTGGTACAGAAACCGGGTTTCTCTATGGGAAGATATCGCTGCGTCTCAAGGTGATATAGCGGTTCTCGGTTGAGTGCGGCAAAGTTCTGAGGTTTTAAAGCAAAAGGCAGGAGGAAAACTGTGCCCCTCCTGCCCTCTGCCTTCTGCCCTCTGCCTTGTCAGACCGCTCAGACTTCTGACATCGATCGCCGCTTTGCCTCATAAAAGCGACAGGCAGCGGCACCAAGACCATACAGAATCGCCGCGTTACCCGCACTACCCACGGCTGCTCCTAAGACAGGCACTAATTCAACAACGCTCAGTCCCACTTTAACCGCTTCGGAGCCTCCCATCGACAAGCCCCACAGTGTCAGCACCTCACCACGCCGTGTAGGGTCGATCGACGAAAAGCCGTAGATCGTCGCAATGCGATAGATCATCTCAGCCTGTAGTGCCGCGATCGCGCCAAAGTCAACGGCAAACAGCATCAGCGCGAGGGGCGGAATAAAGTTTGTTGCTAACCCGATCCCAGCCGCTTTCCAGGCTGTGTCTGCAATGACTCGCTGCGCCAGCTCATCATCACGATCGAGCGGATACTTCAGTCGCAATTCTGCCACATCACGCTGAACGGCATCGACATCCACTTGCCCCAACGCTGCCATCAGCCAGCTCACACCAGGAACCTTAGTTGCAAATTTGATGAATGGGCTTGTAGCGATCGGTGTCACGACTTTACCAACCGTCTCTGTCCCTTGCGCCACAAAGTGATGCAACGAGTTCCCAAACGTTTCTCCCGCAGCTGTCGAAGCATCCTTTAGTGTATCGGCGATCGCCTGCGACGTTTGTCGCGCCATACCAAGGAAGACGTTGAAACCGTCGTTATCGTGAGTAGCCATGACTGAACTGTCGCTCTCTAAAGTGGACACATCTCTACTGTAGGGAGCGATCGCCCGCGTTGCGTCTGTCCTGCGGTAGTGGGAACCGCCTGCTAAAGGTAGGAAATACCGCTGCTCCCAATAGCCACAGCGTGGCTTCAAACGTAACTGTTATTCAAGCATGACACTGTTTCATCGATGATGCCCTCTAGACAACAACCAACCAACGTAGGGTGGGCAAAGCCTTGCGTGCCCACGCACGATAACTCCCAGCAATGGGCACACACAAGCCCTTTTGCCCCTCCTACGACGACTTTTGCAAACCAACCAACGTAGGGTGGGCAAAGCCTTGCGTACCCACGCACGATGACTCCCAGCAATGGGCACAGACAAGCCCTTTTGCTCATCCTACGACGACTTTTGCAAACCAACCAACGTAGGGTGGTCAAAGCCTTGCGTGCCCACGCACGATGACTCCCAGCAATGGACACAGACAAGCCCTTTTGCTCATCCTACGACGACTTTTGCAAACCAACCAAAGTACGGTGGGCAAAGCCTTGCAAGCCCACGCACGATGACCCACAGCAATGGGCACAGACAAGCCCTTTTGCTCATCCTACGGCTACGTTGTTCGTGAACAAAATGCGATACCCTCTGAAGCATGAACGATGATAAGCGTAGTTCGTTCTAACGTTGGTCATGGCTGAATCACTGCTTACCGAGTTTCAAACCGCATACCGCAACCTCGAACTGGGACCACTGCTCGATCAAAAAGATCTGGATCGGTTTCGGGTGGACTACAGCGGCAACATCCTTGCGGAACTGGAACAACTAATTGAGGATAGCGACACGGCTGACAGTAAGGTGATTTTTTCGGGGCACCGGGGCTGCGGTAAATCGACGCTGTTAGCGACCCTGAGCCGGAGTCCTGTGCTGAACGATCGCTATGTAGTTGTGATGTTTTCCATCGCGGATACGGTCGAAAACTCTGATATTGACCATGTGAACATTCTGTTTGCGATCGCGGTGAAGCTCATGCGGTTTGCCGAAACAAGCCAGCCGCCGATTCCCATCTCTCAAGCGACTCAGGACGCGCTGTATCGGTGGTTTGCCGAACAAACTCAAACCGATGTGAAAGAAGTCAAAGGAGAGGCATCCTTCGGCTTGAATTTACTCAAACTGATTGAACTCAAACTGCTCACCAATGCGAGTACACGCAAAGAAATCAAGCAGAAGTTTGAACGCAACGCCTCGGAACTGGTGGGGCAACTGAATACGATCGCGGCAACCATTCGGACAGCGGCAAAGAAAGAGACGATCGTCGTCATCATTGATGACCTGGATAAGCTCGACTTAGCGGTGGTCAAGCCCATCTTCAAAGACAACATCAAAGCACTGTGTCTACCGGGGTTTCATATCATCTATACGATTCCAATCGCGGCACTGCGGGATAAGGAAATCCTGCCCATGATTCAGTCAGAGATGAACGATCGCATCATCCGGATGCCCGTGCTGAAGCTGCTGCCGAAAGAAGAGGTACACCAGCCCAATGCCCCACTCAACCCAGAGGTTTTAGACATCTTGTGTGCCATTCTGCATAAGCGCATTCCTGCCCATTTACTCGATCGACAGGTTGCTGAAAGGCTCGTTTTTTATAGCGGTGGCGTATTGCGAGAGCTGATGAGAATTGCGACCGGATGCTGTCGGCTGTGTCTGCTGCAAATTCGGCGGGAGAGCCGAGACAACACGGTCGAGCGTCAGGACATCACAATCAAGCCAGCGATTCTGGATGAAGCCGTCAACAACCTCCGCAATGATTTTGCCTTGCAGTTGGGCAAAGCCGATTACGGTATTTTGCAAGCAGTCTACAACGAGTTAATGCCCGATGACCCCACTCAGAAAGAGTTTCTAGACTTGTTGCATGGGCTGCACGTGCTGGAGTACCGCAACCGCAAAGCCTGGTATGACGTGCATCCGATCGTCGTTGAGTTGTTGAGCGATCGGGGGTTGATTTAAATGACAAAACGATCGCATGTGTATATCGAGCTTCGTTGGCAAATCTTACCGGGGGACTTCCCCCCGTGCCCCCGCTACGTGGGGTCCTAACTCCCCCACACCCCTCGAACAAGAGTGTTGAGGTGGGTAGCAATAATTAATTTACACGATACGGCAGAACACAATCTCTATGCTCCTCTGCAATGCGAAGCGCTCTTCCACTTCTTACTAATAACCCCTTTTGGAGGGGGTTCGGGGGACGCAACCGTCCCCTGAATTCGGGGGGTTTGGGGGGCTGCCCCCCAAGGATCGGATACGTGGGACTTGTGTCTACACGGTAGCTTTTGAAAGAGGAGATCAGAGGGGAGCAAGCGTCTAGCAACGGCAAGGAAGGTCAATTCATGTCCACCGCAAACCGGGTAGACCCCGATCAGCAAAACGAGGATGCTTACGAAGAGTTGATCGTCAGCATAGAAGCGGGTGAAGGCACCTTGAGCCTGCTGCTTGCTGTCTGCGATGATAGCCGCCTGCGCGACGAGATTATCAGCCGCTACGAAGCCGAACTCGCTCCCGACATCCGCCACTATCATCTACCCATCCTTCGCGGCGAGCCCAGCCTCACACAGACGATTAGAAATAAGGTGCAGGAAGACGAGTATCTTCGCAATGGTGGTAGAGCAGTTGTCACCATCACCGGAGCTGAGCAACTCTTCTTCCTCAAGCTGGGCGAAGAGCGCTCCGAGCAGGAAATCTTCTTCGGCTACCTCCAGTGGACGCGGGAAGCACTGCGCGACTTTCACTTTCCCATTGTCCTCTGGGTGACACACCAGCTTTTGGCACAACTTGCCCGCCATGCCCCCGACTTCTGGAGCTGGCGTAAAGGGGTGTTTCGCTTCACCTCTAAAAAAACAGGTGCCGTACGAAGCAGCGAGATTGAAGCAATCCGTCCTGTCCTAGAAGGGTTTGACTTACCCACTGACGATGATTATCTGCTGCCCCTGGAAGATTTGAAGGCGCTGATTGCTCAGACGGAAGCACGACAGCCCAAAGACCCGCTGCTGGCAACGCTATATAGCCAGATGGGAGAAGTCTACTTTAATCGGTTGAAACGAGGCGAGGCACAGGATTATCAGCAGGAAGCGGCGCAGGCAGTTGACTACTTTCGCAGAGCCGCTGATTTGCAAACACAGCTTGGTCAGGAAACCGATCTGGCAAACAGCTTGAACTGGCTAGGTAGGCTTTATGACAACCAGGGACGTTACAGCGAAGCCGAACTACTGTACGTGCAGGCGCTGGAAATGAGAAAGCGACTGCTAGGTGAAGACCATTCCGATGTGGCAAACAGTCTTAACAATTTAGCACTACTTTATCGTACTCAGGGGCGATACAGCGAGGCAGAACCGCTGTCCCTGCAAGCACTCGAAATGGACAAACATCTGGTGGGTGAGGAACATCCTGATGTGGCAATCGGTCTCAACAACCTAGCATCCCTCTATCAATCGCAGGGACGTATCAGTGAGGCAGAGCCGTTGTATGTGCAGGCGCTGGAAATGAGAAAGCGACTGCTAAGTGACGCTCATCCTGATGTGGCACAAAGTCTCAATAACTTAGCAGTGCTCTACACATCTCAGGGACGATATAGCGAAGCCGAACCGCTGCACATGCAAGCGCTAGCAACGAGGAAACGCCTGCTGGGTGAGGAACATCCCGATGTGGCAACTGATCTTAACAACTTAGCAATGCTTTATACGTCGCAGGGACGTTACAGCGAAGCCGAACTCTTTTACGTGCAGGCGCTGGACATGGATAAACGCCTGCTAGGTGAAGACCATCCGGTTGTAGCAACTCGCCTCAACAACTTGGCGTATCTCTACACATTGCAGGGGCGGTATAGCGAAGCCGAACTCTTTTACGTGCAGGCGCTGGAGATGAGTAAACACCTGATGGGTGAAGACCATCCCAATGTGGCAACTAATCTCAACAACCTAGCAAAACTCTACACATCTCAGGAGCAATACAGCGAAGCCGAACCGCTTTACGTGCAGGCGCTAGACATTGTAGAGCGGCAACTAGGGGCAACCCATCCCAGTACAGTAAGAATTCGTGAAAACCTTGAGGGGTTGCGATCGATCATGCAGCAATAGACCCAGCCTCCAGAAACCGGGTTTCTCTACGAAGTGCTGCGATCGCCCCTTCAAGATATATCCAAAAACCCGGTTTCTCTTATCCTCCCCAACGAGCCTTTGATCCTCGTCGATGAGACTTTATTATATGAATAGAGCATGAATAGAGAAGCGCATTAGCAGGTTTAGTGTATGCGATCGATCAAAGGCACTGTGCAAAACGGGGTGATTCACCCCACTGAACCCATCGAAGGACACGATGGGCAGCAGGTCGTGATTACGTTCGTGGAAGAGGAAACAGAAAGCCCTCAACCGATCGACGACTCATCCTGGAACGACTTGATGACATTTATTGATGCACATGCTGTCGATACCGGGATTGAAGACTTAGCCCACCAGCATGACCACTACATTCATGGCACACCCAAGCGAGAACCGTATCCTTGAAGCGAATCTTTGTTGATGCTGTTGCCTGGATTGCGTTGCTAAACAGCCGAGATTCGTTGCATC
Source organism: Tildeniella sp. (assembly GCF_059505325.1). Classification (NCBI taxonomy): domain Bacteria; kingdom Bacillati; phylum Cyanobacteriota; class Cyanophyceae; order Oculatellales; family Oculatellaceae; genus Tildeniella; species Tildeniella sp. Next base: position 40,442 of record NZ_JCACKI010000030.1, on the reverse strand, counting down.
AAACCGCGAAGCAACTCATGATGAGCTTTCAACAACAAAACGTCTCTCTGGTGACAACCGAGTTTGTACTGCTGGAAGTTGCTGATGCCTTATCAAGTCCCGCGAGTCGCGAAGTGACTGTTGCATACGTTAAGCGCCTTCGAGTTCTTAACAGATTAGAAATCATTCCTGTTAGTCAAACGCTACTCTTTGAAGGCTGGACACTCTACAGCCAACGCCCTGATAAAGAGTGGGGACTCACCGATTGCATTAGTTTTGTCGTCATGTCGCAGCAGCAGCTTACTCAGGCATTCACGTCCGATCGCCACTTTAAGCAGGCAGGGTTTGCCAACTTGCTGTAGCTCTTTTCTACTCCACCGTATCCAGAAATCGGGTTTCTCCACGAAGTGATGCGATCGACCCTCCAAGTTGCGTCCAGAAACCCGGTTTCTTTGATTCTCGCCAACGAGCCTTTCATCCTCGTCGATGAGACTTTACTACTCGCGCACGAACCTTAGAGTATCGTCGTCCATGCTCAGAGTATCGTCGTCCATGCTCAGAGTATCGTCGTCCATGCTCAGAGTATCGTGCGTGAACCTCAGAACATCATCATCCATGCTCAGAGTATCGTCATCCATGCTCAGAGTATCGTCGTCCATGCTCAGAGTATCGTGCGTGAACCTCAGAGTATCGTGCGTGAACCTCAGAGTATCGTCGTCCATGCTCAGAGTATCGTCGTCCATGCTCAGAACATCATCGACGAACCTCCGGAGCATCACGCGTGAACCTCAGAGCATCACCCACCAACCTCGGAGCATCGCACACGAACCTCAGAGTATCAGGCGCAACCCTTCGATCGCCCTTATCGATACAAGAGGCTCAGTGCTCGAGAGTGATTTACTGCGTTGCTTCATCGATCGCGCCTGTCTGAGGCTGACCTTTGAAGAAGAAGCGCCACAGCTTGTAAGCGGCAAACAGCAGCACAACGACGACCACAATCCCTGTTAAAGCGGGTAACGTCAGCGCCAGCACTGATAGCCCAACCGAGGCAACAAGCTCGATCGTCGAAAGAATGGGATTCGTCAAGCCGCCGGATGTGGCAGTCGAGCCAATGCGTAACACGTTGAGCAGTCCCTTCGTCAAGCCAGCCGCACCACCACCCGCGATCGCCGCTAACGTCCATTGCGCCAACGGACTCATATCCGGCGCTGTAGCAGCAGTTACCACTGTTCCCGCAACAATGGCTAACGGTGTCGCAACCGTGTCGAGCAGATGATCAAACCAGGGAATGTAGTAGCCTGCAATCTCTAAGCTGCTGGCAACCGCAAACGCGATTAGTGCATGATCCGTGCCAACCCATGCCACATTCGTGGGCAAGTCTAGATGCCCGACGATCGCCGCTGCACTCACTAGCAGTAACGGTACAAAGACCCTGAAGCCACAGGCAGCACTCAAGCTTACGCCCAGCAGCAAACTGATGAAAGTATCCAAGCGCGTCTCCCTCTCATTACGTCCGTTCTAGCTGCCTTGATGCCAGCCGATGCAGCTATTGTGACAAATTTCTTGCTAGTGGAGAGCAGGCTGAAGAACAGATCACTCTTACGTAACGCCAATGTGGTGAGCAACCATTGGACGAGTACTGAAGGATACAATTTGGCTATAGCTCCTGAGTTGGTAAGCTAATCGCATGACAAGTTGTATGGGCAACGCTATGCAACTGACATCTCAGCACCCAGATTTTGCAACTTGAAGGCACATTAGCTCAGGTACACAGTCATGAATTTTTATACCGTTGTTTTGAGACAGAGTGCCGGGTATTGGGTTTCGTTGTGCCTGGAAAATGGCATTGTTGGTCAAGGCATAACCCAGGACGCAGCGATCGAAAAGCTGCAAGCGGCGATTGAATCGTTGCAAGCGGTTGATGAAGCTGAAGTCAGCGTGCCTCAGTCACCCGTTGCAATCAATGAACTGCATGAATTTCTGACTATAGAGGCAAAGGAACCAACGTCAGAGGTTTATGAATTCAGGGCAGTGTATGCCTAAAAATATTCCCTCTCTCAAACCGAAGCAGTTAATCAAACTCTTGGAACAGGGAGGTTGCAGCTTTTATCGAGAAGGGAAAGGAGATCATTGCTTGTATAAACGTACTGCTGGCGACACGCTTCGGGTAGTACCAATCGATATGGGAGCAAGAGAAATGTCGCCTGCTTACGTTTTGCGCATCTTTAGGCAATTTAGCTTCACAGATGCGGAAATAGAAACGCTTCTGGGGTAAAAGAGTGTTTGCTCGCTTCCACTTAACTGGTTAGCGTTTTCGTGATGTTTCTCGGTCGATCGACATCCAGCCCACGCTGCACCGCGATCGTGTATGCCAGCAATTGCAGCGGCACCACGGTGAGAAACGGCGAAAGCAGTTCGTCGATCGCAGGCACAGTGATTGAGTGGTCGAACTCAGCGCGATCGGATGGCTCAGTCACATTCGTAATGCCAATTAACGGCGCTCCATTAGACTTTGCTTTCTGTGCATTGGTGAGCATTGATGCATAAACACTGCCAGCAGGCGCGATCGCAATCACTGGCACCTTCGCATCTAACAGCGCGATCGGTCCGTGCATAAACTCACCGCCTGCGTAGCCCTCCGCATGGATGTAGGTCGTTTCTTTGAGCTTGAGTGCGCCTTCCAGCGCGATCGCTCGACTAATACCGCGACCGATGACGATGCAATCGTTCACGTCTGCAAAAGTTTGGGCAATGACCTGAATCAATTCGCGCTGCTGTTTGAGGATGGCTTCGATCTGATCAGGCAACGATCGCAACGCGGCGATCGTGTCTCCCAACTGTTGCGCTGACAGAGGTTGTGCTGAGACCTGACGACGAACGGCAAACTCTAACGCCAGACAGTAAAAGACAACCAGTTGAGCGATAAAAGTCTTCGTTGCGGCAACTCCAATTTCCGTGCCAGCAAACGTCAGAAGAGTGTAATCCACTGCCTTTGTCAGCGAACTTTCCGGCTGGTTTGTGATGCCGAGCAACCAGGATGGCAACGAGCCTTCTGCTTGCGATCGACGAGTTGTTGCTACTGCGATCGCGGCTAACGTATCCGCCGTTTCGCCCGATTGAGTCACGGCGATCGTCAGCGTGTTTGCGGTCAACGGAAACGGTGCAGAGACAAATTCGGATGCCGATCGGACTCTGGTGGGAATGCCCGCCAACTGCTCCAACCAGTACTGCGCAACCAGACTCGCATGACGACTGGTACCACACGCCACAATCTGGATCTCTGCCACACTAGCAAAGAGCGCGTCCGGCAACATAAAGTTAAATGGACTGGATTGCAAGGCAGTCTCCTGATTGCCGTCCCAATCCGGTTTGAGATACGCTGCCAAGCATCGACGCACCACCTCTGGCTGCTCGTAGATTTCCTTCAGCATGAAGTGAGCACCTTGTCGATCGTGCGGGTCAGCGCTTTGAAATGGTTCGTGCACTCAACTATTCTGAAACAGCGCCATCACTATACCGTAACGAATTGCTAGGAAGCACTGCTGCAACCATTTGAATAAGATGGGCGATCGCTGATGTTATAGTTTTCCTGCGAGAATCTGCATAGCTATTAACTGTAAAGCTGGAAAGGTAGGAGATTCAATCAAAGCTTCTCCTGCAAAAACAGACTCATCGTAGCGACCTTCGTTCAACTGACAGATTGTTACCCTTCCTTCTAGCGGGTCAACAATCCAGTATTCAGGAATCTCTAAAACGCTGTATTCACTATACTTAGCGCGGTAGTCTGCCGATTTTGTAGACTCGCTCACCACTTCTACAACCAGTAACGGTGGCGGTTCATTGAGATTAATCACGGCTTCACGATCTGCCATTCCGTCCCATTGATCGCGCAATAGCACGGTTACATCAGGAATACGTGACGTATCCCACCGTCCCCCACGAGGAGAGCGCACACCAATTCGCATATCTTTAGCCGTCCACGGCAATCCCGTTCGGCTAATTTCATCTTTAAATTGGTCGTTGAGAAATTCTGCAATCGCTCCATGCTTCCCTGTCCCCAAACTCATCGGGCGCAGTTCCCCATCAACGAGTTCATAACGAGTGTCTGTACCATCGTCATAGGCGAGGTATGCCTCAAAGGTGAGCTTTTGGATAGCGGTTGTCATTGCGGTTAGCCTAGTCATTCCAACCAATGCCACAGCTTCTGTCAAAGCAGGCTGGGGTGCTCCTATTTTAGTGCGATCGCATTTAGTACGATCGTCACGTACCATCGCAACCGAATTACCTCTGTTTCATGCTCAAGCCTTCACCGCGTCGGCAAAGCGGATTTTGAGGTAGTCGTCTTCCATCTTTGCTCCTGCAGGTTCCAGCGCGGCTAATGCCTGTGGCAGCACTAGGTTACGGCGATGATTGCCAATGCGAATGTTTAGCTCATCGCCGGATTTGCTCAGTTCGATTTGGTGTTTCTCAATGCCAGGTAGATAGACCTCAAGACTGTACTGCTGTTTGTCTTGCACCACTCGCAGCGTCGTTTCTTTGTAATAAACCTGGGCAGGATCTTCGTTGTTGGGATACAGGGTATCTTTGAGGCGATCGAGCGCTGCCAATCCACACATCTCTTCGGAATAGAGCGGCACTTCTTTGATGGGCAGTGGCGAGAAGTTTTCGTGGATTTCGCGGCGATACTGCTGCTGCTGCTCCTTCCAGCGCAGGAAGAATGGGTCAGAAACCGAATCAGGAAGAATACGGTTTGCTACGACCATATCGGTTGCCACGTTATACAGGCTCAGATAGGCATGGGCACGGAGCGATTCTTTGATCACCATTTTTTCGGGGTTCATCACTAAACGCACCGACGTTGTGGTGGCATCGGTCAGCACTTTCTCTAGCGCTTCAATTTGCTCATAGAACTCGTAAGGCGCGTCCATTACTTCTTTGTCAGGGAGGGAGAACCCTGCGATCGGTCGAAAAAACGGCTCCACCAGCGGACGCAAGGCAACCGAAATTCCCTGAAACGGTTTGTAGAACTTCCGCATATACCAACCGCCCACTTCAGGCAGGCTCAACAGCCGTAATGCCGTCCCTGTAGGCGCAGAGTCGATGATCAGCACATCGTATTCGCCTTCGTCATAGTGGCGCTTCATCCGCACCAAGCCGAAAATCTCGTCCATGCCAGGGAGGATTGCCAGTTCTTCTGCCTGTACACCGTCCATGCCACGTGCCTGCAAGACCTGTGTGATGTAGCGCTTCACGGCTCCCCAATTGCCTTCCAGTTCCTTTAACGCATCCAGCTCGGCTCCCCACAAGTTAGGGCGCACCAGCTTAGGATCGTGTCCCAGTTCCAGGTCAAAACTGTCTGCCAGGGAGTGAGCGGGGTCGGTGCTGAGAACGAGAGTGCGGTAGCCCAGTTCAGCACAGCGCAGTCCAGTCGCCGCCGCAACGGAGGTTTTGCCCACGCCTCCCTTGCCCGTCATCAAAATTACGCGCATGGCGATCGAACCTTTGCTGAGAATTGTTTACGTTCTTTTACTTTATCGAGTTTTCAGCAGAAAGTGCTGCTTCAGCACATCCAGACGCGAACAATGCCAGTAGTCGATATGAGAGGCGATCATGCCATCTGCATTAAGGGTGAGGTCGCTCCAACCAGGAATGGTGATGCGAGGGTTCCAGGGAAGCGGCGTGTTCCAACTCAATGTCCAGTCAGTGCGAATGGTGTTGTCAGACTGTTGGATGCTGTGCAAATCCATTTTGCAGTGACGAAACCAGGTCTGGACGAAGGCGATCGTCTTTTTGTAGCGATCGACCCCCCGAAACTCGCTCGTCGGATCTTTGAAATACACATCCTCAGCGTAGATGCTGTACGTCTGGTCGATCGGAAAGCGCTGGTAGTCGTCTTTGAGAATCTGGAGAATGTCCATGAGGGAAATGGGGCAGAGGGAGCGAGGGGAGCAGAAGGAGCGAGGGGAGCAGAGCAAGAGTTTTGCGTAGCGCTTCGTGCTGCTGAACCGTTAGGTACGCTTCACGTTTCTTCGATGCCAAAAGCTTTATGCTAGAGAACTTTGAGTGCTGAATTGCCTTTTCTGCCTCCTCTGCCCCCTGCCTCCTCTGCCCCCTGCCTCCTCTGCCCCCTGCCTCCTCTGCCCCCCGCCTCCCCTGCCCTTACTTCCACGACCTCTAATCGTCATACCGCATCAGCTTGCGATAAAACGACTGCGAAAAGTCTGCGAGGCGAACGCGGTTGAAGTTCATGATCACCTCGATGAGAAAATCGATGAACTCAAAGTTCGCCATCATGAGTTCGTAGCTCAGTTCTGAGTTGCCGTCAAACTGAATGCGGCAACGGGTTAAGTCAGCGGGCAACGTTGAGACATTCCAGGTGGCAATAAAGGGGATACTCTCACCGCCCTCGATTTTGCGTTGCCCTTCTAACGCCCCTTTTTGGTAAAGGCTAATTGCCAGGGGCAGTTGCGATCGCTTGCCTGCCTGTGGGTAATAGGGTACATAAACGCCGACGTGCTGATTGGCAGCGGGTTGAAGTTTGTCGATGGACATGCTCAATCTTCCTAAAGTGCGGTCAAGTTGGAAGTTCGTTAGAGTAACGGATGAAGGCGGCTCACAGAAGCCGGAGAGTTAAGGTCTATCACAGGTTGCGTTGAGTCAATGCCTCACAGCGATCGCTAGCGCAGTTCAGTGCTCATAGCCGTAGTATGCCCTAAAAAAACGGGCAGTAACGCACAAACAGTGTGTAAGACGGCTTACCCTGATGACGCGCCAGTGAAACACTACCGTTGCTAGCGGTTAAGCGTTTGATCGATTTGTGAGGCTCATCCCAAGAAGTTGTCCTCAAAATACTCTATAGTTAATGGCTTGTATTCCTCACGCGATCGCCCTATTGTGATTTCAGCGCGGACTAAACGTTAAACAATTTATGGCACCTCTGGCTGCAAATTACTATCTAACTTACCGATGTAACGCTCGGTGTCATTTCTGCGACATTTGGGCACTAGAGCCGAAAAAAGAAGCGGATTTTGACACCATTCGTCGCAATTTAGCCGATTTAAGGCGACTCAATGTCAGATACGTAGACTTCACAGGCGGAGAGCCACTGTTGCGATCGGACGTTGGGCAAATCTATGCTGAGGCAAAGCAGCAAGGGTTTGTCACCAGCATGACAACGAACACCATTCTTTACCCTAAACGGGCGAAAGAAATCCAGGGTCTGGTCGATTTTCTAAACTTCTCACTGGATGGTGCCGATGCTGAAACGCACGACCAATCTAGAGGCGTGAAGATTTTTGATACGTTGGTTGAGTCGGTAAAGATCGCTCATTCGTTGGGCGAACATCCGGTTTTAAACCATACGGTGACCGCTCAGAATTACCACCGCATTGGCGAAGTGGCAGAGCTGGGGCAACAACTAGAAGCGCGAGTTTGGCTGAATCCAGCGTTTACGGCTCACAGTCACTACAACTCGAAGAAAAATCCAACCCCAGATCTGGTGGTGGCGATCGAGGCGGCGGCTAAACAGTACAGTAATGTGGGCTACAACAAAGCAGCACTTGCTTTTATTGAAGCAGGCGGCAACGATACGAGCAAGCCACGCTGTAAAGCGGTCGATGCAGTGATTGCCATTTCGCCCAATGACGAATTGCTATTGCCCTGCTATCACTTTGCTCAAACGGGCTTGCCGATTAACGGTCAGCTTTACGACCTGTATAAACAGTCTGAAGTCGTGGAAGAGTATCGGCAATCTCAAGGTAAGCTATCCGTGTGTGAAGGCTGCACGGTTTGGTGTTACCTGATCCCGAGCTTCTTCAAAGGTTTAGACAAATATTGGTGGTTGAATCAAGTAACTTATGCCGGAGAGTTCCTGGCCCGAAAACGATTCTTACAGCGAGCATGAGCCGCTTGGCTCGTTGTTTGGTGATCTATCTGATCAACCGGAAGCAGAGAGTGCATCGAGTGAGCCTTATAGAGGCGACAACCGACGACGACGGGCGGCGATCGCGCTCGTTGTTATCTGGAGCGGTACGATCTCGCTACATTTTGTTGCCTGGGGCTATTGGGTCGTCGTTGGTCTAACGACGCTGATGGGCATCCAGGCAGCGAGGATTCTGTTGTCACGTCCGCTGTCTGCGCCCGCACCGTTGTCGGAAGCAGCGGGCGATCGCTTTCCATTGGTATCGATTCTAGTGGCGGCGAAAAACGAAGAGTCGGTCATTGACAGGCTAGTCAAAACGCTTTGTGAGTTAGATTATCCGTCCAGTTGCTGTGAGCTTTGGGTCATCGACGACAATAGTACGGACGCAACCCCGACTCGCTTGCAGCAACTGGCGCAGAAGTACGAACAGCTACGGGTGTTTTATCGCCCAGCCAATGCAGGCGGTGGCAAATCGGGCGCGCTCAACCAGGTCTTGCCGCTGACGAAGGGAGAAATCATCGCCGTGTTTGACGCGGATGCCCAGGTGTCGCAAGATATGCTGCGACGGGTTTTGCCGCTCTTCCAGCGTGAGGAATTGGGTGCTGTTCAAGTGCGGAAGGCAGTGTCTAACGCTTCAGAGAATGGTTGGACTCAGGGTCAGGTCGCTGAGATGGCGTTGGATTCGTTTTACCAGCGGCAGCGGATCGCGATCGGTGGCATTGGTGAACTGCGCGGCAATGGTCAGTTTGTCCGTCGTGAAGCGCTGGAGGGTTGCGGCGGCTGGAACGAAGCAACCATTACGGATGACCTGGATCTCACATTTCGTCTGCATCTCGATCAGTGGGATGTCGATTTTATGGCGCTGCCTGCCGTCGAAGAAGAGGGTGTTACGCAGGCGATCGCGCTCTGGCATCAGCGCAGTCGTTGGGCTGAAGGTGGCTACCAGCGCTATCTCGACTATTGGCGACCGATTTTGCAAAACCGGATGGGTACTCGCAAGACGATCGACCTGCTCATGTTTTGGGTCATTCAGTATCTGCTGCCCACAGCGATCGTGCCCGATCTTTTGATGTCAGCCTTGCGTAATCGTCCGCTGCTGGTCAGTCCATTGACGACATTAACCCTTGCTCTGTCGGTCTTAGGCACCGTTGCTGGCTTGCGGCAAATTCGATCGCAGACAAACACAAGTCGACAGGCAGGACTGGCGCAAGACGGGAAGTATCCGCCGAAACGAGTTGAGCCAAATCTGCAGCTTGCCTCATTCCTGCGGCTGTTGCTCCATACTCTTTTTGGCACAGTCTACATGTTCCACTGGCTTCCAGTTGTAGCTGTGACAACCGCGCGCCTCTCCATTCGTCCTAAGCGTTTGAAATGGGTGAAGACGATTCATCAGGGAGAGGCTAAAGGCTAAAAAGTTTTGAGTGAGGACGGAGGCTTCGCAACCGAGAGTTCAGGCGATTAGTGCGTAAGCTTGGCTTTGAAACTCATTGATGCATCATCAGGAAACGACGTAAGCAACGAATCAATTGCAGTCAAATAGTCTTCCACGCCTGCTGATAGTGGTGATATAGGAGCCGATGACTTTATTCGGAAACCGATCGATCTCGATCGCTTACTGTACCGAATCCAAACAATCCTACAGCCCAAAAATTTAACTGATTCACCAAGACCGGATACTTTACAACTAGAAGCACTAAGGCAGCGGCACCGCATTTTGAAACGCAACAATGCGTCCGCCGTAGTCGAAAAGCTCATAATGAACGTGAACGATCGCTGTTTTAATAGCAGCCACAAAAAAGGAACAGACGATCGCCTGTTCCTAACAGAAATAAACGTGTTGTCTGGAGACTAGAAATTCATCTCAGCTTCCTGCACACGCTCAACTTGCTTCTTCTTCAGGACGAGCAAGATTTGAGATAAAACAACGATGCCGAAGAATGCTAGTAGACCCTTCACGCGATCGGGGTTCTGCAAGACGATTTCGGTATCTGCCTGACCAAAGCCACCCACGTTTGGATTCACGGTCAGTGCATCACCCGCCTTCACTTCTTGACCTTCTGAAATAATCAGGTCAGGACCCGCAGGAATTGTATCAACAACCGTCTTGCCATCTGCCATCTGAATAGTGACCTCATAGCCACCATCTTCTGGTTTTGTTACCTGGCTCACGGTGCCCGCCTCAGAAGCGTTGTAAACCGCATTGTTGCTCTTTTCACCATTGGGATAGATCTGCCCGCGACCGCGATTGCCACCGACATGAACCGCATACTTACCGAAGCGCAAAGATTTATCTGTCTTGGGGTCAGGGGCAAGCACAGGGAAGACGATTTCCTGATACTGCTCTCCAGGCAGCGGACCAATCACGACGATATTTTCTTTATCTTCGCTGTAGGGCTGGAAATAGAGGTCTTGAACCTTCTCCTTCATTTCCTCAGGAATGCGGTCTTCGGGTGCGATCTTAAAGCCTTTGGGCAACATCAGCACAGCACCAACGTTCAAGGGTCCTTTATCGCCACCACCCACAACTTGCTGCACGGTTTGGTCGTAAGGAATTTTGACGACTGCTTCAAACACAGAATCGGGCAGAACGGACTGAGGCACTTCTACTTCGGTCGGTTTGGCTGCCAGATGACAGTTGGCGCAAACGATGCGTCCTGTTGCCTCACGAGGGTTTTCGTAAGCCTGCTGGGCAAAGATGGGGTAAGCCGAGGCAGTTTGTGGCAGAGCCAGACTACCTGTGAGGAAGACCGCGATCGCCAACATTGCCAGCACAACGGACTTACACAGCCTAGAAGCGGGTATTAATCTCTCTAAAAGAATCTTTTTCATCTGTAACGATCGTGTCATGAGCAAAGGACAATCAGCAGCAACGGACAATCAGCAAACGATTCACTCTTTAAGCGCACCAGATCTCTAAGCGCACCCGATCCAAACGCACCCAGTTTAAGCCCACCAGGGGTCTTCACCAGTGCGGAAATCAGTCTCAGTCCAGGCAGTAAAGCTCACCTTGTCATCGACAACCGCTGCATGTGCTAATGCCAATGACAGCGGTGCTGGACCCCGTACCACCTTACCGTTGCTATCGTACTGAGAGCCATGACAGGGGCATTTGAACTTGTTCTCAGCCGCGTTCCAGGGCACAACGCAACCCAGATGCGTACAGACTGCATTGATCCCGAAGTCAGCCAGTGCTTTGTCTTCTTTGATCACAATGTAGGTTGGATCGCCTTTAAGCCCTTGAGACAGGACATGGTCGCCAGCAGCATGGCTGGCAATAAAAGCACTGACTAGAATGTCATTACCCAGTGCATCTTTGGCAGTGGCACCGCCGCCACCAGTACCACTCGACGGTGGAATGAAGTACTTCACTACCGGGTAAAGGGCACCTAGCGCCGTACCAGTGACAGCACCGAATGTTAAAAGATTCATGAATTGGCGGCGACCAATATCGGGGACATCTGAAGATCCAGAAATTTGTGTCATGACTGCGTATAGTTCTGTTAAGAAAGGGCGTTGGCAAGGCTGAGTAAACGCTTAAAGAGTTGAGCGTTCGCTGAGCGCTGCGCTCGAGTGGATTCAGATGCCTGCCCCTCTTGCAGACACTGCTCACTCAACACTGCAATAATCGTCTCACAGAGCGGCTGATCGCTTCTCTGAGGAAGTCACTAAGATTATTACATTTCTTGACGCTAGCATCATAGTTGGGATGATTGTTGGTCTTATACGAAATGTTAACGATCGCAGAAGAGTCCTTTAACACCCCTTGCAGAGTGTGGCGCAACTTGTGAATCTGAGAGCAATCATGTGGTGGAATGGCAGCGCTATGACCGGAAGTGATTTACGTCAGATCTTGTTAGACAAGTGGGGACGCTCCTACGACATCCAGCTACGGCGAACCCAAGGCAAAATTTTTTTTCTGATCATGTGGAAGTATCTGGAGCAGGTATCTTTCCCCTTAACCGAGGCTGAGTACATGGAGCATCTGAATGAAGTCGCTAAGCACCTGCAAGCGTGGGGCAGTGTAGAGCAAGTACACACGTCGATCCAGCAAACGCGCGATCGTCCACGACTTGGCAAGGCAGTCAGCATTCCCCTCGAACTGGGTGAACGAGGCTCTGAGTGGTTACTGGAAGATTTTTAGGCAGAAGGCAGAAGGCAGGAGGCAGAAGGCAGAAGGCAGGGGGCAGGAGGCAGAAGGTAGAAGGCAGGGAAAAGCTGGTAGCTGATGGCTGATAGCTGACCGCTGATAGCGTTACCCTATTGCTATGTTTCAAACCACTCGTCGTCGGCTTGCACTTTGGTATACAACGGTGACCGCAGTACTGCTGCTGCTGTTTGCCAGTGGTTTTTATCTGTACGTGCGCGAAACGTTGATTGAGCGCATTGATGACACGCTGAATCATGTGGTGGAGGTGGTTGGACGATCGCTCGTCATTGAACCGACCAACCCACATTCTGAAGGTGGGGCACTGCGGGTTAACGTTGAAGCCAGTTTTCGTGATAGTGCAGCTACGGGCGAAGACGACCACATTGATTTGGAATGGTTCAGCCCAACTGGAAATCTGCTCTGGTCTACGTTGTCAGAGCCGCTGAATGTACCGCTGAACTTTGATAGTCAGGGTGAGACTGTGCGCATGGTCAGAGGAGACAGCGGTAACCTGGGGGCGATCGTCCCTGACCTAGAAACAGGGAACCGTAAAAACCTGATGACAGCAGACTCAGCGCTAACAACTAACAGCCAAAAACTAACCACGACCTCTTCCGATTCGCTCATTTTGCGGCAGGTAACGCAACGCATAGAGGTTGGTCGGCAGGTTTTAGGCTATTTACGGGTGAGTCATCCCTGGTTTGAAGTCACCAAGCCTGTGCGCCAATTGGTGTTCGATCTAATTTTGGGGATTGGGCTGATGGTCGCGGCAGTGGCAGCGATCGGCTGGTTTCTGTCAGGTTTGGCAATGGAACCTGTCCGCGAATCGTATCAGCGGCTAAAACAGTTTACGGCGGATGCTTCTCACGAGTTACGCAGCCCGATCGCCATCATTCAAACGAACGTTCAAGTTGCACTGGCAGATCCTGATCCAGACGCATACACCCAGCAACAGCACCTTAAAGTGGTCGAACGGCTGACCAGGCGCTTGGGACGGTTAGTCGATGATTTGCTCTTTTTGGCGCGGCAAGACAGCGGTATTGTTCAGTCTCGCCGCGTGAGTGTGCCGTTGGATGGGCTATTGAGGGATGTGATTGAAGAACAGCAGATGCTGGCAGAAGAAAAGGGCATTCAGCTTGTGTTTAGCCTGATGGAACCGCTTGCCAAAAATACTGCAAACATCCCAACATCCTCTAGCTCCTCTAGCTTATTGGAGAGCGATTCGTCAGGAGCCAGATCAGGAGCTGCACAAGCCAGCGCTACGATCGTACCCACTCAAGCACCGCCTCAGGAGACCTGGAGTACCCTACACGCCGATCGTGACCAGTTAGCACGTCTCTTTACCAACCTGCTGGGCAATGCGCTGCAATACACGCCGTCTGGAGGTAAAGTTACGGTTGCTTTGCAGCAATTGAAGCGATCGGGTAACTACTTTCTTCAAAGCACTGTAAGCGATACGGGGATCGGCATCCCGGCGGAAGCGCTACCGCGTTTATTTGATCGCTTTTATCGCGTTGATCTTGCCCGCACTCAAGCCTCTGTTACTGGGTCAGGTTTGGGATTAGCCATTGCCCAGGCGATCGTCGAAAACCATCGCGGTACCATTCACATCGACAGCCTTCTCGCGCAAGGCACAACTGTGACGGTGACATTACCGCAACGAGAGGATGGATAAGGTCATCGATACCTGCTTATCCGTCGTAGCCTGGAATGACATGATGCTTGACTTCTTCATAGGCAGTCAGTTGGAGTTTAAGAAATTGATTCTGGTCTTCGATCGCTTTCAATTCTTCCAGCTTCTGCATGATGGCACGGGTGAAGTTGCTGGCATCGGGCAATTGGTCGGCAATCCAGGAGGTTTCCATCTCAATTTCAATCATTTGTAAGGCTCGGCGGTATTCCCGCACAAGACGCTGATTGTTGGTAATTTGCTGCTTCAAAATCGTGACCGCACCCGTTGTTCTAAAAATGCGGGGTGCATAAAGCTGCTGATCGACATCGACCATTTTTTGCTTCAGATCATCCAGTCGATCGATCAAACCCTGATTGGACTTGCACTCATGATTAATTTCATCCAGGCGATGCTCAATTTTGAGTTTTTGCGCTAGCAGCCGTTGATCGCCAGCTAAGCGGGTACCTTCCCGTCCGTATTCCAGAGAGGGGTTCGTCAGTTGGGCGATGTTCGTCACCTTCAGATATGCCAGCACGCCCAGCGCTGTCGCCACAGAAACGAGGAACACATTGACCCCGCTGAAAAAAGAACCCACCAGCAATCCCAGCACGATCGTGCTCAGTGTTAACGTGAGATGGCTAGAACTGGGTACAGGTTTAGGCAGCACGTAGCGCTTACCCGTGGTGTGATTATTGACAGCCACCAATTTTTTCATCAGGTAGCCCTGCATGGTGTACAGCACCGATACCACGTCGCCGTAATGCACTGGGAGAGGGTCTGCTTTACCAGGGATGGAAAACTGAAGCTGTTTAAGGTTGCGATCGGGCGTTGTAATTTGCAACGTGTAATGCCGCTTGTGAAGGCTGGGCAGCTTGTGGCTCAAAAACAGCAGCGTTTCGTTAACAGAGGAATGCTTGGAAAGCTTGCCATGCACGATGCCATAGCGGTGCTGACACGCAGTACAAGTGACCTGTGGGGCTGTGTTGTTGAGATCCGCGATCGGTCGAGAGCAGGTGGGGCAATAAAGCGACAGTTTCATTGAATCAAAAGGTCAGTGACAACTGGTCTAAGCGCCCTCAGATTTCCCTGAAACACGCAATTTGTAGCAGCGATAGCTCAAACTCTGGAAGCGACGGTAAGCGTATGCGTTAACAGGAACAGTCAACAGAAAGAACAATTTGAAGCGAATCCAAACTTTTTGAAAGAGAAAAAGGAGAAGCGAAAATTGCTGAGGTTTACTTTCGTCACTCCATCTTAGACCGTGATGCGATCGCCTGGAAGCTAGTGTAATGTCGTCTTAACGATCGTCTCTATCTAAAGGCTTAGCTGGGTTGAAAACGAATTTAACGCTTGTGATAGAGATATAGCTGTAATCTTTTGCAATAATATGCGGTTGCTTTGTGTAACATCGGCGACTAAAAAGACTTGAAGTTCATGAATGAGCTTCAAACCATCTATCAGAAAAAACACCCTTACGGAAAGAGTCAACTTTTTCTGTCGCTCTGTTGCCAAAAATGCTGTTGAAGAGAGGACGATGCAATGCCGATCGCAATTAGAGACGATGTTGTTTATATCATGTTGAAAAAAATCCAGGATGGCGATCGTGCTCCTGGACCCGATCCAATTAGTTTTAGTGCATCTGACTTTACAGGTATTGCCCTCTCTCCAGCCGATTTTTTGGGTCACCTAGATTATTTAAATCAGAAGGCATACATCAACGCCGAATTTAGCGGCAATGCCTATGGTAATCAGGATGATGTTCCTAATGTCATTAACTCTAAAGAAGTTGATTTCCGTATTGCCAATACTTACGGAGCACCCGATGGTCCACTGCCCCACTTGATTACGTTTAAGAAAGCAGAGTTAACTGAGAAAGGTCACAAAATGCTAGAAGACATGGAAAAGAATCCTCCCGAATCGATGAAGCAAGGTTCTACTGTTCCGATCGCCACTAAAGATACGCCTTTTCTTGAAAAGGTGATGGTCAAAGGTGAATTGTCTGATCTTTATGATGCACGAGATATTACAGAAGTTGTGTTCCGCACAATGCGTGACATGATGCCGAATGAGACCGTCGATCGTGTTGCTGGCGAACTTCAAAAAGAGATGGAACCAACCACAGAAAAGGCACTTCAAAATGAAATTGAAGACCTGTGGCAAGATACAAATCCCGTCGTGCGTTTTATCAGTCGCGTCAGGCAACCGCTCAAGATCAAAGACGACACGTTCTTGTTTCGTATTAAGCAGGAAGCCGGGTTGCAGAACACTGTCGATCCAGAAATTGCGGTTAAGGCGGTATTCTCTGCAACCAAAGATGAGTTGTCAGACGATCGCATTCAGGAGATCAGAAGTTTTCTACCTGGTACAATTCAACGCCTTTGGCAAGAGGCTTAAGGAAATGTAGCTCCCAAAATTGGTGGGCTGACATCTCACTGAAAAGTGATGCTTCGGAACTCTCTGTTGTGGAAGATCGTCTAGAATTATATCGTCTAAAAGTACGTAGCTGTTGGCACACGATTGCTAACAGCTACGACTTAGGTTAACGAGCAATTGGTCTTTTATTCAAGAGGTCACTGTAAGAGTGAAGAAGCTGCACAACATGGAAATCGAGTTAAGGTTAGCAACTGCACTTTGCAGTAGTTTGCTGACACTTGGTGCGATCGCTGCTCCACTTGTGGAAAAGGCAACCGCGCAAACTCGTCCCTCTGCCCCAGTCGTTAATCCGCCATTACCCAGTCAGCAACAGCCTCCTATTGCCACACTTACGCCGAATAATGGTGTAGTTGGTGTCAAACTAATCAATAAAACGGGCGCAGAAATTGTGTATCAAGTGATTGGTGATACTCGCTTGCGAACATTGGGCGGACGATCGCAAGTAGCACTGCAAGATCTAAAAACGCCTGTTAGCTTAAGCTTTTATCGACGCGATCGCGGGTTTCTTCTGGTTAGTCCACAGGTTCCTACAACAGCCGCAAACACGATCGAACTGACGCTGACGGAAACAACCGATTTTGCGATTGACAAAACTGCGCTCACCATTGAGTCAAACGGCGAAGTCTACCTTAATTAGCAGTAAGAGGTTGTTTGAAAAGTGTCTGGCGGTTAAAACCGCGACTACGTAAACAAAGTCCGCCTGCGCGGACTACCAAAACGTGAAGGCTTGGGAACCTGCGAAGGCAGGTTTTGTCCGTCTCTAAGGATGTTAGGCATAGCGTTCTCTAAGGATGTTAGGCATAGCGTTCCTACAAACGCAACTGATTAATCTGCATTCACAATCTTGGGCACTTTGAAGAAATCGCCATCACGATCGGGTGCAGCATCCAGCATTGCCTCTCGCTCAGCGTTCGGTTGCAGTATGTCAGTACGAGCAACATTACTCACGTCGATCGCGCGCGTTGTTGGCTCGACCCCACTGACATCCAGTTCATTTAGTTGTTCAAAATAGCCCAGAATATCGCCAAGCTGCGTTGTTAGCATTTCCTCTTCTTCAGTCGTCAATGCAAGTCTGGCAAGATGAGCGACTTTGTGAACCTGTTCACGATCGAGCATGGATAGTTGTTAGCAATTAGTTGTTAGTTGTTAGCTTAAATCACCAATCATCAGAAGGCATTAAGCCTGTTCGATGTCGTTTAAAGTAGAAAGCATCAGTACTGCTGGTTCATCGTTGCTAACAACTAAAAACCAATCACTCAAAACTTTTCAAAAGTAGACATCAATCTGCGATCGTCCAGTGGTTTTCAGCCAGTTCTGCGCCTCAATGTAATTGTTGGGTGCAACGCGAATTGCACGTTTCCAGTATTCTGCGGCTTGCTGGTAGAACGCTTCTGCCTCATCGTCGTTGCCTGCTTCTTTTGCCATTTCACCCTTGTAGTGAAAAATGACCGCTACGTTGTTGAGCGCTTGCGGCAGTCTGGGATTCTGTTCTAGCGCTTGATGGTAGTAGTCTAATGCGCGATCGTGTTCACCGTTACTGGCATGAATTAAGCCGATGTTGTAGAGGATATAGCTGCGATCGTAATCGTCATCCTCCAATTTCAGCGCTTCGTAGTAGTTGTCCAGCGCTTCGGCATACTCCCCATCACCCTGAGCAGACATCCCGTCGCGGTAATAAGCAAACGCTTCTTTCTCTTTCTTGGTGGCAGGCAGAATCTTCAGAATGATGTCTGCCATGACGGTAAAGCTTTTATCAATGAAATTGTCGTTGCGTTGAGATCTTGGCATAGACCGCAGATGGTTGTGAGGGGAGCAGAAAAGTTGGGACAGGTTCTTTCAACTGCCTATTAGTTTAGCGCCCATTGGGAACGGTCGTGCAGACGATCGCCAGCAGATTTTTTAGGCACGATCGCGGGAACAAGCAGCACAACAGCAGTATTACCGAAATTTCTGTGTGATAGCAGTCACCCAAATGAGTGAGTCCAGTCAGGCTGACGTGTTAAATGCGTCACACGTTTAGAAGCCTATATTCACAACGTAGAACGGTTTTTATCACTCACGAAAGCAAGGAGAGCGCCCATAGTAGAACTCAGGGTATCTACCTAAATCGAGTGTTCACTGGTCTGAAACAGCGGACATAGAGCCGTTTATTACGTGAAACTACTGAAGCGTTGGCAGCCAATGCCTTACGAGTTTTTACTGAACGTAGCAATCGTTCCACTAGCCGCTCTGTCTCGATCGTTCGTTATGCACACTGACGCACACTCGCTCGCATCAAAGCCAGGGCTTCGGCTACCACACCACGCCCTGGCTGACTCCACCGTTTCATACAACTTGAGGAGCTAACATCTCATGGTAGACACAAATGACCCAGCGGGGGTTCGGTACGGACAGTTTATCGACCTGCCGCTAGAGCCGATCGCTCTCAAGCCTCGCCATCTCCTCAGCAAGCGCGATTATGCCCATGCAGACATCATTCATCTGTCTGCCTTTATTCGAGACAATCCCAATCCCATTCTGGTGTTTAGCCCGGATGGTGCTGTGGTGAAGACGAACCCTGCGGCTGTGCGGTTATTGAAACGGCTCCAAAGAGATGCACTGGCGCTCTTACCAGCAGAACATCCACAAATTGTGACGGCTTGTTTGGCAGATCAACGGAAGGAGCACACGATCGAAGTGATGATCAACAATATGTATCTGGCACTGACCTATCGATCGCTGCCTGCGTTCAAGATTGTGTATCTGTATGCGATCGAGCTAACAGACTATCGGCAAGCAGAGGCAGAACTGCTGCAAATTGCATCTAAGACGATCGACCTGGCAAAACAAGCTGTGTTGCAACTCCAGGCGTTTCGCAAAACCCTTCCACAACCAACCGTTGCAGCAGCACCTCAAGCGACAGTACCGAAACAGGTACTCTTGAACGACATATTTGTCTCAATGGACGGCTGCATGTTTGCGTCGGCAGTGGGAGGTGAGGAGTAAGCGGTGAGGGATAAGGAGTGAAGCGTTGATAGGCTGGTGAATAGTCCTCACTCTGTAGTCAGTCTGGCATTCAACATCAGGAAGATGCGATCGAGTTCCGTGATACCTGCCAACGCAGCTTCCTGTTCTGGGTTCAATGTAGATCCCCGACTTCTTTGGTCAGTCTTGCTGTAATTTGCTAAATCTGATTCAGAAGTCGGGGATCTGGTAGAAATGACAGTTACTCAATACCTTTTGGTTACGCACACTCAGCAATCGTTCTGCATCGCCTGACATTGCCAATGCGATCGGTCACATTCGTTCTGCATCGCCTGACATTGCCATTGTGATGCCTCACAATCAAATTGCATCGCCTCACAATCCTTCTGCATCAAGTCACAATGCTTCTGCGTCACCTCACACTGCGTTTGTAGTGCAACGTAATGTAGCTTTGTCCGTCAACGAATCGTTTACCCATAAACTAAGGGTGGAGCTAGTAGAGTTGTCGATGGCGTAGCCTTTTGAGCTAACGAGTTCTACCGCTCCGTCATGCTGCACTTGTATGCTTGAGCAGGAGCTTGTTATGGTACATGCATCGCCGCCCCCCTCGATTACGCCGCGTCAAATGAATTTGCTTCGCATCGTCGCCGCTATGGCTTGGTCTGATGGGCATCTTGCCGCTGAAGAGGTGGATGTGATGCTCGATCGCCTGAGCCGCGTCTTTGCCACCAATACCGAGCAGCAACAGGCACTACAGCACGAACTACGCGATTATTTGATGCAGCGCCTTCCCCTTAGCGAACTGGTGTCACGGCTACAAAGCGATGCTGAGCGCGTACTTGTCTTGCACTTGGGCTATGAAGTCATTCGCTGTAGTGCCCGCACACCCGGTGAAGACACCATCAATGCAGAAGAAGCCGCTGCCTATCAAACCCTCGTGCAGCTTTTAGGACTATCGCCTGAGGTCGTGCAGCAGGTTGAGTCCGCCGTTGCATCTGAGTCAACGCCGATCGAAGGACTAGCAGCTTTGCTCACCCGCACGCTCGAAAATTTTGTGCACCAGTAGATGTAGCAACAAGAGGGAAATGGCAAAAGCACCGAAGTCCAGCGAACAGCGGATTGTACTGGAGAAGATTGGCTGGCAGCAGTTTGAAACCATCCTGGCGGAGATGGGCACAGAACGATCGACGCGCTTCACGTTCGATCGCGGTCGCTTGGAAATGATGACACCGTTAGACGAACATGAACGGTGCCACAAGCTGATCGAATCCTTGATTCTTGTGCTGGTGGATGAAATGCAGCTACCCGTCGAAGGCTACAAAGCGCCCACATTGCTGCGTTCTGACTTAAAGTTGGCGATCGAGCCAGAAACGGGCTATTACATCCAGCATGAGGCTGATGTTCACGGCAAAAGAGCGATCGACCTCACAGTTGATCCGCCACCCGACTTGATTCTGGATGTTTCTTTGAGTGCAGGCACAGCAAATCGCTTGTCAATTTACGCTGCGTTGGGTGTGGCTGAAGTATGGCGCTATGTCAGCCAACCGGGAGATGATTTTTTTAAGGGAAACTTGCAAATTTATGGCTTAGACGGCGATCGCTACGTTGAATCCGTTACTGGGTTCGCGTTTCCCTTTCTACCTGCGGGTCGGATTCTGCAATTTATTGACGAGAGCGATGCGTTGGGCTTAATGACAGCATTGCGATCGCTGCGCGAATGGCTGCAAAGTGTCCATGATTGAGACAGGAGAAGGTAAAAGGTGTGATGGCAGTCAAGCGGTCAGCGGTCAGCGGTCGGAGAAAAGCTGATAGCTGATAGCTGATAGCTAATCCAAACAATGTGTGGCTATTTTTTAACGAACCCTCAGCGGTATCCAACTCATGGAGATGAAACGATGAACTCTGCAACCAAATTTCTCTCGACAACCAAATTTCTCAGCGCGGTGCCTGTGCTGCCAGCGGTTGACATTGCTGCCACGATCGCGTTCTACGAACAGCAGCTCGGCTTCACGACCGATTTTCAGTACGACGATTATGCGGGTTTGCGGCGTGGTGGCGCTCAACTTCACCTGTGGCAGTGTGGCGATCGACAAATTGCCGAAAACACAAGCTGTCGCATCAACGTTAGCGGCATCACGCAGCTTTACGAGGAATATCAAACGCAGGCGGTGATTCATCCCAACGGTGAGCTTGCAACAAAACCCTGGGGCATGATCGAGTTCACCGTTTTAGATCTAAACGGTAACTGTGTCGTCTTTGCAGAACTCCCTGCCACTGCCAATCGCCGCGATCGTACCGATTAGTGATGCAACGAAATGGGTTAGAAGCGGTCAGCTATCAGCCGTCAGCTATCAGCTTTTTAGCCTTTAGCCTTCATCCTTCATCCCCCACTCCCCACTCCCGACTAAAGCTGAAAGATCGGTACAATAAAGCCTGTTCTCCTGGCGTGATTCTGCTATGGCTGCTCCGTTCTCTGCTGAAGACATTGCCGCAGAAGGCATCAAGCCAGAGGAGTACGAAGAAATTGTGCGTCGTCTGGGTCGTCATCCCAACAAAGCTGAGTTGGGTATGTTCGGCGTGATGTGGTCGGAGCACTGCTGCTACAAGAATTCGCGTCCGTTGCTGAAGCAGTTTCCTACCGAGGGCGATCGCATTCTGGTCGGTCCTGGTGAGAATGCAGGCGTGGTGGATCTGGGCAATGGGCTGCACCTGGCGTTCAAAATTGAGTCGCATAACCATCCCTCGGCGGTAGAACCGTTTCAAGGTGCGGCAACGGGTGTGGGCGGCATCTTGCGCGATATTTTTACGATGGGGGCACGTCCGATCGCGCTGCTTAACTCTCTCCGCTTTGGTTCATTAGAAGATGCCCGGACTCGTCGCTTGTTTAGTGGTGTCGTTTCTGGCATCGCTCACTACGGCAACTGTGTTGGTGTGCCTACTGTTGGCGGCGAGATTTATTTCGATCGTGCCTACTCCGACAATCCCCTGGTCAATGTGATGGCGTTGGGCTTGATGGAAACGCCAGAGATTGTGAAATCGGGCGCAAAAGGCATTGGTAATCCTGTCCTTTATGTCGGTTCCACCACGGGACGCGATGGCATGGGTGGAGCCAGTTTCGCCAGCGCGGAGTTGAGTGATGCGTCGATGGACGATCGCCCCGCTGTGCAAGTCGGTGATCCCTTTCTCGAAAAATCTCTGATTGAAGCGTGTCTGGAAGCATTCAAAACGGGCGCAGTTGTGGCAGCTCAAGATATGGGCGCGGCTGGAATTACCTGCTCCACATCCGAAATGGCAGCAAAAGGTGGCGTGGGCATTGAATTTGATCTCGATCGGATTCCAGTACGCGAAACCGGGATGGTGCCGTATGAATACCTGCTCTCCGAATCTCAGGAGCGGATGCTGTTCGTCGCACACAAGGGACGCGAACAAGAATTGATCGATATCTTTGAGCGCTGGGGACTTCATGCGGTGGTGGCTGGGACGGTGATTACGGAGCCGATCGTTCGCATTCTGTTCAAGGGCGAAATTGCTGCCGAAGTGCCTGCGACTGCGTTATCCGACAATACGCCCATCTATCATCACAACCTGCTGGCAGAACCACCCGAATATGCGCGCGAGGCTTGGGCATGGTCGTCCGACAGTCTCCCTCCTTGCACCCCTGAAGGCATCGAGATTCGAGGTGTGCGACAAACGTGGAATGATATTCTGCTGCAACTGCTGGCAAGCCCGACGATCGCCTCTAAACGCTGGGTCTACCGTCAATATGATCATCAGGTGCAAAATAACACTGTGATGCTTCCGGGTGGGGCGGATGCGGCGATCGTGCGGATACGTCCTGTAGGGGTGGAGCAACCGCTGAGACGCAGAGGCGCAGAGGAAAATGCAGACTTTATCCTTAATTCTTTATCCGTTCAAACTGGCGTGGCTGCTACGGTTGACTGCAATCCTCGTTACGTTTACTTGCATCCCTATGAAGGGGCAAAGGCGGCTGTGGCAGAAGCGGCGCGTAATCTGAGCTGTGTGGGTGCCGAGCCGATCGCCGTCACCGATAATTTGAACTTTGGCAGTCCCGAAAAGCCGATCGGCTACTGGCAGCTAGCAGAGGCTTGTCGAGGCTTAGCAGAGGCTTGCAGGGAATTCAGCACTCCCGTCACGGGTGGCAACGTCTCGCTTTACAACGAAACGCTGGACGCAGATGGCAAACCCCAACCCATCTATCCCACGCCTGTGGTCGGCATGGTGGGGCTGATTCCCGATCTAACCAAAATCTGTGGTCAGGGCTGGCAGTCCGAAGGCGACCTTATTTACCTGCTTGGAGCATTGGTAGAGAGTTCCGAGCCAAGTGCCTCCCACTCCCCACTCCCCACTCCCCACTCCCCACTCCTCTCTCTAGGCGGCTCTGAATACCTGGCAGTCCTACACGATACGATCGCAGGCATCCCTCCCATCATCGATTTTGATCTGGAGCGTCGGGTACAGTCAGCATGTCGTGAGGGCATCCGGCAAGGTTGGATTCGGTCTGCCCATGATTGTGCTGAAGGTGGACTGGCAGTAGCTTTGGCAGAGTGCTGCTTAAGTGGTGAGCATGGTGCAACGATCGCTCTACCAAACTCGGTATCTCGCTTTGATCATCTACTGTTTGCCGAAGGTAGTGCGCAAATTGTTGTGTCGATCGCGCCTGGTGTTCAAGCCGCTTGGGAAGCTTATCTGAATCAGCAGTTCTCAGAATGGCGTGAGATTGGTCGTGTCACGGCTCAAAAGTCGGCTTTGCAAATTGGTACGAAAGCACATCCATTATTGATCAATATCGCTTGCGAGGATATGGACGATCGCTGGCACCACGCGATCGAGCGTCAATTGACCCAATAGACAGACCATTGACGCTTATTTTCATCGCTCCTCTGTTTGGAGCTGAGCGCGCGCTTCATAATTGTTACGATGTAATCGTCAGTTAATGAGAAGATTAAATAAATATTAAGTAATTGCCTGAGTCTCGTTACTTGACCCTTTTTTACCCATCCCAATCAGGAGCTGAACTGTAGCATGATCTCCGACCAACCCTTACCTGTTGACCAGCCCCTTGCTCAGTCTGCTCCGCTTTTGGCAGAGTCAACCGCTTCAGACAAGCCAGAAGAAGCCTGTGGTGTTTTTGGGGTGTATGCCCCGCAGGAAGATGTTGCCAAACTGACTTACTTTGGGCTATATGCCCTCCAGCATCGCGGGCAGGAATCGGCTGGTATTGCAACTTTTGATGGCGATCGCGTCCACCTGCATAAAGAAATGGGGTTGGTTTCACAGGTATTCAGCGAACCTGTTTTGACCAAGCTGACTGGGACGATGGCGATCGGGCATACCCGCTACTCCACCACAGGTTCCAGTCGTGTGGTCAATGCTCAGCCTGCCGTGGTGGAAACCCGTCTGGGGTATCTGGCGCTGGCGCACAATGGCAACCTGGTAAATGCGCCTGCTTTGCGGGAAGACTTGACCGAGAGCAACGTCACGTTTCTTACCACGACTGATTCAGAGATGATTGCGTTGGCGATCGCTGAAGAGGTAAACAATGGCAAAGGCTGGCTGGAAGGTGCCATCAGTGCGCTGCATCGTTGCCAGGGAGCGTTTAGTTTGACGATCGGCACCCCTACAGGTCTGATGGGCATCCGCGATCCTAACGGCATTCGTCCGCTTGTTATCGGTACGCTACCTCAAACGACTTCAACTGAGCCATTGCGCTACGTACTGGCATCCGAAACCTGTGCTCTAGACATCATCAGCGCCGAGTATGTGCGCGATGTGGAACCGGGTGAACTGGTCTGGATTACAGAAGACGGTCTGGCATCGTTTCATTGGACGAGGGAAACTACGCCTAAGCTCTGCATTTTTGAGATGATTTATTTTGCGCGTCCCGATAGCGTCATGCAAAACGAAAGCCTGTACAGCTATCGGCTGCGGATTGGTCGTCGGTTGGCGATCGAGTCTCCCATTGATGCCGATATTGTGATTGCGGTGCCAGATTCAGGCATTCCAGCGGCGATCGGCTACTCCCAGGCATCTGGTATCCCCTACGCAGAAGGGCTGATCAAAAACCGCTACGTGGGTCGCACGTTCATTCAACCGACCCAAACCATGCGCGAATCGGGCATCAAAATGAAGCTCAATCCGCTGAAAGACGTGCTGGCTGGTAAGCGCGTGATTATTGTGGATGATTCGATCGTGCGCGGCACCACCAGTCGCAAAATTGTCAAAGCGTTACGTGATGCTGGAGCCACCGAGGTACACATGCGCGTTTCCTCACCGCCCGTTACCCATCCCTGCTTCTATGGCATCGACACCGATAGCCAGGATCAACTCATTGCCGCTACCAAATCTGTGGTTGAAATAGCCGACCAAATCGGGGTCGATTCTCTCAGCTACCTGTCCTGGCAAGGCATGTTAGACGAAACACGCCACGATTCCAATCACTTCTGTTCTGCTTGCTTCACAGGCAACTATCCCGTCCCGGTGCCCGAACCCGTGAAGCGATCGAAGCTAAAGCTAGAGGCGATCGCGTTAGAACCCGTAACAACAAGCTAACGGTGAAAGAAACCGGGTTTCTTCTCGGTATGTGATCGAGAACTCGTGCTTCAGGGCAGAAACCCGGTTTTTTGAGCGCTCTAAGTCATCTGATGATTGAAGTAGTCTGATGTCGTCAACCCCGATCGACTGGAGCGGCGCGTATAGTTCTTCAGCATGTAGTTCAGGTCGTCTGGAAAGAGCGAGGCGGTGAGTGCATCGTGAGGCGTAATGACACCACCTTCATACAGATCAAACAGTGCCTGGTTGAGGGTTTGACTACCGTCTTTGCCTTCTTCCATAAGTTGGTGAATCTCTTCGATCGCACCCTTCTGGAGATAGTCTCGAATCGTGTCGGTGTTGAGCATAATTTCTAGAGCTGCCGTACGTCCACCATGCACCGTCGGCACCAATGCCTGAGCAATCACGGCACGGAGGGCATCGACAATTTGAATCCGCACCGTTTCTTGTTCTTCAGGCGTGTAGAAGTTGAGCAAGCGCTTAAAGGCATTGACAGAGCCTTTGGTGTGCAGGGTGCCCAGTACCAGGTGCCCGGTAAGAGACGCACGAATCGCGGTATCGACCGTTTCGCGATCGCGCATTTCACCGATCAGAATGATATCTGGGTCTTGCCGGAGTGCTCCCCGCAACGCATCTTTAAATTCCTGAGTGTGCAGTCCAACCTCTCGTTGAGTCACAAGCGATTGGTTAGAAGTGTGCACATACTCAATCGGGTCTTCGATCGTGACAATTTTGCGAGGCAGCGTTTCATTTACGTGCCGCAGCATGGCAGCCAGCGAGGTCGATTTACCAGAGTTGACCGAACCCGTGACTAAAATTAACCCCTGCCGTTCCTCTGCCAGCACGCCCAAAATATCGGGTAAGCCCAGCTTACGGAGGGTGGGCACGTCCAGCGAAATCAACCGCAGCACCATCGCACCGCCCATAATCGACTGCGAACAATTGACCCGGCACCGCACCATGCCTTCGTAGAGAATGGCAGTATCCAGTTCCTGCCGCAACCGAAACTGCTCCTGTTGTGCGCTCGACAGTACTTCCTGCAAAAATTCTTCAAACTGCCGCGCTGTGATTTTGCCGTAGGTCTCCTGCTTGACCATCTTGCCTTGTATTCTGAAGCGCACAGGCTCACCCACCTGTAGGTGGATATCAGACGCTCGTTGCTTGCACGCATCTTCAACCATCACCTGCACAGTGCCCTGCCGTTGCACCTCCCGATTCGGACCATCCAGCGCGATCGCGTTGAGGCTCATTGCCTCCGTTCCTTGCGCGGTGGGACCGCAGTTAACGCGACCCTGCATGAAGCCCGGAATTCGCACATCCACATCGAGTTTGCGAACCTCCAGGTAGTGCTTGAGTTGCTGAGGCGTGAGCACTTCCTGGAGATAATGCCGAAACTGTTCTGGTGTCAGCGGCGAGAGATGATCCTGCGGCAGAAGTTTGCCGCTCATGCGATAAAAAGGTGGACGACCGGGCTGAAGATACACCGCTGTTGCACCACGATCGTAAGCGTCTTGAATGACAAACCGGATCGATGTACTCGCGTCAGGTTTTGATCCGGTAGCAGCAGCGTTAGTAGCGGTCATAACAAGTGGCTTCCAAAACGAGGAGAAAGTGAGCGTGAATCCCAGGAATGACGACCTAAAACTTATATC
Organism: Tildeniella sp.; assembly: GCF_059505325.1. Lineage (NCBI taxonomy): Bacteria > Bacillati > Cyanobacteriota > Cyanophyceae > Oculatellales > Oculatellaceae > Tildeniella > Tildeniella sp. The sequence continues at coordinate 13,104 of NZ_JCACKI010000030.1, read as the reverse complement.
AACAGATTCGAGCGCGAGTGGTTGAACGATAGCATTGAGCTGACAATTTTAGAGAGCGTCTTGAGAAGAAAGTACAGGCAGGCATCATCGTGCTGAACACTGCCTGAGAGAAATTGAGCCATTGAATGCCTAATCACCAAGTTTTAGCTCAGCTCCGATCGCGGATTATCGCCTCAATGAACGGATGTTGCTGCTCAAAAGCAGCGATGAGTACCATTATTTAACCGGACTCGTAAGCATTTTCGCAACTGAAGAGTGATGAACTCAGCCCTCTCTCGTCATAAGTGAATGCGTTCAGAAAAGGTGTCTACATCCAACAGGTCTAAAATTTGAACGAATGTGCCCTTGCAGTTTAATCTACCCTGCATCGGTAGATCACTATCACATAAGCTTTAGTAAAGTTTGATGAAAGTTTCATCAAGAATTGCTGGCGATTTTTTCGACCGTTTGACGCTGCTTTTGCTCACAAGCTCAAAGATTTTGGCGTTTAGAGTCCCGTGGATTGAGGCGAGCTTAGGGCAGCAACAGTTCGGCTAATCCTTCGCGTTCTTATCGACTAACAGCACCACTGCGTAGGCTGAAATGCCTTCTTCGCGTCCGGTTGCATCAAGCTTTTCATTAGTCGTTGCTTTGATGCCGACTTGATCGGGCTGCAAATTGAGAGCTGTCGAGAGCCGATCGCGCATTGCCTGAATGTGTGGCTTCAACTTGGGGCGTTCTGCCACAACCACTGAATCGATATTGCCAATCTTCCAGCCCTTGCTCTGGATCAGGCGATCGACCTGTTCTAACAATGCCACGCTGTCTGCCCCTTCCCACTGTGGATCGGTGGGTGGAAAATAGTGACCAATATCCCCCAAGCTAAGTGCCCCCAACATGGCATCCATAATGGCATGAGTGAGCACATCAGCATCACTGTGCCCCAGCAGTCCCAGTTCATGCTCAATTTTCACCCCTCCTAAAATGAGCGGACGATCGCTCACCAGTCGATGGATATCATACCCGTTGCCAATCCGAATGTTCGTCATCAGCCTACAGCGCTCAACGTTCCGATTATAGGCTGATGGTAGTAATTGGCAGCTATCGGCAGTCAGCAATCAGCCATCAGCTATCGGCAGTCAGCAATCAGCTATATAGAACCCATTTGAGATCTCAGGAAGTGGGTGCAAGCCGCTTCAGCATTAGCCTGGCAAAGCAGAGGTTGATTTTAGTTTCTGCATGAGCTAGCGTTCGCTCAAAGTTCTTCACCAAGCTTTTACAACGCTCCATCCAAGCATTAGATCGTTCGATGACCCATCTCGCCACTGCTGGGACAAAGCCCGCTTTGCCTTGCGCTGCCTTCTCTTGTTTCGAGGGCTTGGTCGAAAGCTCAAACCTAATTTTCGTCATGATCTGAGGACAAGCCCGCTCCAAGGCTGCAATCAAACCATCAATGTGATCACCGTGGTCTAGGAGGATCGTCGTCTTAGGAAGATCAACGGATTTTGCCTTGAAATAAGCGATGTTGAGCGTGAGAATCTCAACCAAGCCCACATCATCGGAAACACTGGCTTGGGTACAGTGAGTGAAAAAGGGAAAGCCAAGCGTATCCACGGCTAAATGTCGTTTAAGTCCATTGGTGGCGTTGTAGAAACAAAAGCCCTTCGAGTCCACACTCGCATTGCAAGGATTCTTCACCGCTTGGGAGTCAATGATGATCAACGTCGTCCACTGGGGCTTTTTTTGCACCTGCTCCCGCACTTGTCCATGTAAGATGTGCATGAGCTGCTCAATCGCGCTGGCACTGCGCCACTGCTTGTAGTGCCCATAGACCGTCGGGTAGGGCGGCAAGTCTTGAGGTAAATCTTCCCAGTTACACCCATGCTTCAGTTGATAAAGGATGCCATCAAGCAGCTCCCGCTTCGTCCAATTACAGGGTCGTGTTCGCTTCTTCTGCGGTAGTATTTGCGGCAACAGGGGTTCAAGGATTGACCATTCGGCATCGGTGAGACTGCTGGAATATGCCAGCACGTTTAGATGAGCGAGTGTAGGTGCCCTCTCTCACCATGAGAAAAGATGTCAAACGGGTTCTATACAATGAATCACCCCTGCCGAGAGGGGGTAGTTATACTGAGTCTGTCTTTTCAACTGCCCAGTCTGGGATCTTATGCAGAAACCTATCCGCCTAACTACCCAATCTCGGATCTTATACAGAGTGCTGTCTGCCCAGCTACCCAGTCTGGGATCTTAGACTGCGGAATTTCAGCCTAATTACTCGAATCAGGGGTCTTAGACAGACTCCGTCTGTCTAAACAATAGTTGTGTCGCAAGGCTATCGGTGAGGGCAGTAGCTTGCAGCTATCTGTTCTGCATTCGAGTCAGTGTTTGAATATCTTGAGCCACTTCTGCAATAGTAGTTTTAGAAAGTTCCGCTTCCAAGGCTTGCTGTGCTTTAGTCGTTGTTCTGCTTAAAACTTGTTGAATATTGCGCCCCACAAAGCAATTTTTGTCTGGTGGGGTTCGGTGCATCTCAAAAATGTTGGGTTCTTCAACCACCTGAAAAACCTCAAGCAGTGTAATCTGGTTCGCTGGCTTTGCCAGAGTTGCCCCACCTCCATAGCCCAGTTGCGATGAGGTAATGCCTGCTTCAGCTAACGTCGATAAAATCCTCCGAATCACCGTTGGATTGGTACTGGCACTGCTGGCAAGTTGTTCTGAACGAACAGCCTTACCCTCGTTCACTGCCAACGCAGCTAAGATATGAACCGCAACTGCAAACCGAGTACTGGTAGGCAAAGCAACTCTCCCCAAAAACTAAATTGTGTAGCTGTGTTTGCTACATACTCTACACAATTTAGCTTATCCTTTGAGTTAAGCGGCGTTACGGAAAGGAGTAAAGTCGGGCAGTTCTAGAGGCACAGTTACTCCTTTTTGCACCGCAGGACGAGCCGCAATCCGATCAAACCAATTCTTCAGATTTGGATAAGCATCGATCGCAAAGCCCTGATGAGTCGAACACCACAGCCAGCCGAAATGAGCAATATCTACGATTGAGTATTCATCCAGAAAGTATTCACGCTCTGTCAGTAGTGTCTCCAACACCGTAGTCAGACGATCTCCTTCTTTCAAGTAACGTGCAACTGCATAGGTCGGTTTTTCTGGAGCAAACAGGCTGAAGTGTGCTCTCTGACCGAACATTGCACCAATGGATGCCGCTTGGAAAAAGAGCAATTGAACCCCTTTCCATCGTTGCTGTGCGTCTGTTGGAAAAAGTTTTCCAGTTTTCTCAGCTAAGTAAAGCAAGATCGCATTGGATTCATAGAGGGTGTAACCCGTTTCGTGGTCAACGATGACTGGAACTTTTGCATTAGGGTTGAGTGTTGTGAATTCTGGGCTGAATTGCTCTCCTTCCCAGATATTAATAATCTTGCTTTCATAAAGAAGTCCCAACTCTTCCAGCGCGATGCTGATTTTGTGAGGATTGGGAGAACCATGAGCGTAGAGTGTAATCATCGTGTATGTCCTCATTCAAACTGTGTAGCCAACATAGTTACAATTCAACCATGCATCATCAGTCTGTCAAGCCGTCTGTTATCAGAGAAGTCTGAGAGAGTAAGATGTAGACTGTGCAAGCGATTGCGGCACAACAACCCGATTGGAGCGGACTGCTGTCAGCTTTGGGTGAGGATGCAAAAATACTCGCAGCCGCTCAATCGGAACGTTAAGCACGATCGCTCCACAAATTAACCCAACACCACCTTTCACTCACCCTCTTGACCATTTCTGCGATTCCAGCAAACTCCAGACCAGCTTTGAAAGTGCTGAAGCGATTTTTTACAATAAGTACAGCAGAGACACGAGGCGCAAAATCAGATGAGTGTCAAAGAACAGTTGCTTGACGAGATTGAACATGCACCCGATGCAATGCTTGAGGAAATCTTCGATTTTTGCCTTTTCCTCAAACAACGAACGGCAGCCGACGAAAGCAGAAACATCTGCTGCCTCAGTCCCACACAACAATGGCATTCTGGATCTGTTAAAACGAGTTGAAGCAATTCAGGCTCAAGTTCCCCCTGAAGAATGGGATAACCTTCCCCATGGCGGTTCCATCAATCACGATCACTACCTCTACGGTGCGCCCAAAGTTGAGGAATGAAAATCGTCTTTGCCGATACCGGATACTGGATTGCACTGCTCGATCCGCAAGATACCCTGCACCAAAAAGCTGAGAATCTCAGTCTCTCGCTAACTCAGGCGAAAATCTGCACCAGTGAAATGGTACTGACGGAAGTCCTCAATCATTTTTCTAAGCGCGGTTCTTTCCTCAGACAGGTTGCGATCGGTTTAATTCAAAGCGTTCAGGACAGCTCTACGATCGAGATGGTTCCGCAAACCAGTGAACTCTTTCAAGCTGCTTTCGATCTCTATAGCCAACGCCTGGACCAATCGTGGAGCCATACCGATTGCGTCTCTTTTTGCATCATGCAGCAGCAGAACATTCAAGAAGCACTTGCTTACGTTAGCGAAGCTCTCCGTTCGCGCAGCGTTTCGCAGGAAAGGAATCGTCATTTTGAACAAGCAGGTTTCATCGCTCTCCTGCGGTAGTTACCTGGGGACGAACAGCAACTATCTTTGCTGTTGATGCGTTACAAGAATGCTTGTGGCTTGTGGTGAGGAAGACACAGATAGGTGATCCACTCCCTGTCAAACTGCGATCGCTGCGCGTCTGCCCTCGACCTGAATAAAGCAGAGACAATCTGGCATGTCAGCAGTATCCTCCGTGCCATTTTCAATGTTTGAAGGACTGTAAGATCAGGGGGTGCAACAACCTGCGTTAACCGAATCATCTACCATGTTGAAACGTTTGATTGCCTTTCTCTCTATAACCACACTGATTGTTCCCATGTCGTTGAAACATTCAGCCATTGCAAAGGCAGAGGATTCTGTTTGCTTTTTGCGAATGCAAGACGGTCGATCGCTTGATTTGAGAAAGCTGTGTGGCAAAGCCTCTCCATCAGCAACGATGATGCGGGCAGAGTCCTCTGCTAGGGCGCAATCGTCACCTGGCAGCGCTCGACAGTCGATCAATCAAGCCGAAAATGAGTTAGATGATGAAACTCAAACGCCTCCTGCCAGCAATCCAGCAGCTCCCGCAACGATTCAAACCCCTACAACGCCTCAGCCAGGGGTTCAAGCGACTCCTGAGGCAACGCCCCCTGGTTCTGCTGTGCCTGGATCGCAACCGATCGCCCCAGCCCAGACAACGCCCAAACCCGCGGCTGTTCCAGTGCAGCGCGGCGCGACTCCGAGTGCAATTCCAGCAAACGCGTTACCACGAGACCCGAACGAAGAAGTCCGCTAGATGTCTCGTACAGGGTAAACACAGAATTTTCATCAGCCAGATCAGTGAATTTGCTGAAACGTAGCAGTCACTACACATTTTAAGCTTTTAGCACAGTATTTTCAGATAGCACTTGCAATTTGTTGCAGTCATACGGAACGCGCTGCTTAGCGCTTCAATGGGCTAACGCTTCCAGGCTTGGCACGGTGAAGTAAATCTAATGACAGCGTTCCGCCTGCCAGTTGGCTTACAGCAGTCCTACGTAACTCACTAAGGATTGACACACCCCTCTTGTTGGAGTTCAAACTCCTCCAGGTTCTGTTGTGCAGACCTGCCGATCGCGGCTCTGCATCTAGCTGGCACGTTCGCAACTTTCGTGATTAGCGCACTCGTTCGATTCATTTCTGTTCATTCATTTGGCTGAGGAGCACCTATCGTGAACGATCCATTTGGGCAATTAGATTACGCTGAAATTAGCTCTCTCGCTCAACACTTCACTGAGATCATCGTTTGATGACAATCGCTTGAGAAAGCGACGTTGGAGAGAGCGATTTTTACGATCGACCCTCATACAAGCAACAGAGGCTCGATCGTCCAGCATTCGGTCATCAGTTTGCAAGCGAACCGCAGAGAGTTCAACACGTTTTTGTCCTGAACCATCTCAGGGGTTTTGCTTTAGCTCAAGTTTTCGACTGCCTACATCCGTGGTTTGCAGAGTCATTTCTGCATGATCGTACGGTCAGCTTTTAATGTGCAGATTTCCAGTGGAAGTCTTCACTCAGTTTGTGCTGTCTTTTTGTACTGTTTTTGACCTTGATAAGGGAGGCATTGTGAAACGTAGAGATTTCATTACGAGAGTGGCAGCGGCTGGTGGATCGACCTACGCCGTGATGAAGGCGCTAGACCTGATGGGGGAAACCGCCTCCGCCCAAACAGGACCGCTCAACCTGCGACCAGCGTCCGATCGCAGTCGCGTTGTGATCCTTGGAGCCGGACTGGCAGGCATGACGGCTGCCTACGAACTCCGCAAAGCTGGCTATCGCTGCACAATTTTAGAAGCGCGGAATAGACCTGGAGGACGCTGCTGGACAGTGCGTGGTGGTGATCAGATTGTTGAAACAACTGGTACAGTGCAGACTGCTCAGTTTGCCAAGGGAGAATACTTCAACGCCGGACCGGCGCGCATTCCCCAGCACCACATCACCATTCAATACTGCCGCGAGTTGGGCGTGCCGCTGCAAGTCTTTGCCAACCTCAACTACGAGCAGTACTACTACAACGAAGGCGTTCCAGGTGGTTTGGCGGGTCAAAAAGTCCGTGCCCGTCAAGCCAAGGCAGATGCTCGTGGCTATGTTTCGGAGTTGCTGGCAAAAGCCACTTCCCAGGATCGTCTGGATGCTCAACTGACTGAAGACGACAAAACACGCCTGGTTGACTTCCTGAGAACCTACGGTGGACTTGACCCGGATTTGTTCTACCGAGGCAATACTCGACGCGGTTACGATGCGGCGCGGCAGGGAGCAGCAGACAATCCTGGGCAGATCAACAGTCCTTTCTCCTTGAGTGCGCTGATCAACCTGGGCTTTGCTGGCTACGAATCTTTTGAGCAAGGGTATGACCAGCAGATGCTGATGTTTCAGCCGATCGGCGGGATCGATCGGATTGCTACTACACTGGCGAAAAAAGTTGGCACGATCAATTACGGTGCAGTGGTGACTGAGATTCGCAAGACCCAAAATGGGGTTCGCGTTGTTTACACTGACCAGGGTAGCGCCAAGGAAATTCAAGCAGATTTCTGCATTTGCACGATCCCGCTATCGGTACTTCGCACCATTCCGTCTGACTTCTCCCCCGATATGCAGCAAGCAATTGCTGGGGTTGACTACGCTGTCACTGGCAAAAGTGCCCTGCAATTCAATCGCCGTTTTTGGGAAGAAGACGAAAACATTATGGGTGGGATCACCAGCACCAATATTGGGCTGGCAACGATCTGGTATCCCTCCTACAACTATCTGTCTCAACGGGGTGTGGTCGTGGGCTACTACAACTTTGGGGCAGTAGCAGCGGAGTTTGGCGCACTCAGTCCAGACGCGCGAGTGCAACGGGCGATCGAGTTGGGCAGTCGCATTCACCCGCAATATCGATCGCACTACGAAACAGGTGCCTCGCTCTTCTGGCCCCAAATTCCATACAACCTGGGCGGCTGGGCGACCTACACGACAGCAAGCCGACAGCAGTTCTACCCCCGTCTCAACCAGCCAGACGGCAATATCTTCCTCTGCGGTGAACACCTGAGCTACCTCACGGGCTGGATGGCAGGAGCGTTTGAGTCTGCCCGACTTGTGGCGCAGCAGATCAACCAACGCAACGGCTAGACCTGAGACCCGCTTCAGGTTCATCAACTCTCAGGGTGCATCGACTTCAACATGTAATTTCAATTCACTCAGCACACAACATACTGAACGCAACAGGAGAAAATTATGAGCAAGCATTTCACTCAGTTCTTTCAACAACGGCTCTTCAAGTGGAGGCGCTGGCTCGTTATTGCACTTTGCAGTCTTTTCGTAATCGGAGCAACTGCGATCGCCGCTCAAGCCTATGAGGGAACCAAAGCGCCCCGACAGGTTAAATTTACCCTTTCGGCAAGCCCAGCAGCGACGATCGCTCGCGGGGTTGCCTTTCCTAAAAATGTTGGCTTTTACTTCACCAGCGGCACCGTTCCCCCTGCGGTCAATCTGGATGCGCCAGCCACCAGCCGAGAACGCTTTGGCGATACCTATACACAAGCGAAAGGCACCCTCGAGCAGATTGAGAGTTTGCTCAAGGAAGAAGGTCTGAGCCTGAAGGATGTGGCTTTTCTCATCTGCTACTTAGTGCCCGATCCGGCGCTCAACGGTCAAGTAGACTATCAGGGCTGGTTTAGAGCCTACGGCGAATTCTTCAGTAACGAAGCGAACCCAGTGAAAACGGCGCGATCGACGGTCGGTGTCCAGAGTCTTGTCAACGCTGGCTGGCTAGTAGAAATTGAGGCGATCGCGGTCTATCCTCGCTAAGTATTGCGACTCGTCCCATCGCCTGCTCCCGTCGAAGCTATGGCTATAGCCGTATGGGCTAGGACGGGGTGCAGGGGTGGAACCCCCTTCGGCTTGAGCGCTGTGCGTCTGAGCGCTCACGTCGAAGCTCACGTCTCCTTTGATCCCAATGTCCTAAGCTCTGTGACGACAGCTATGTAAACTTGAGCCAAGAACCTTCTCGACAATCAATCATTGTTGGTGACGGTTGCAACAGTGCTACACGTTCCGTTCGTTATGAAGGGTACTTGGGCTGATGCAGCCGTTGTCCATTTTTAAACGACTTCTTGTCAGTGTAATCAGGCTGGCTAACTTGAGATCGCTCGTCAACAAGAGTGCCTTGAGAGACTGGGCTGTGGCTGCAATAATCGCATCAGGCAATTTCAGACGGTGCTGTTTACGAAGAGCGATCGCCACGCCCTTAATCGATTCATCAATCACACCCATTCATTTCGGCTTTGCTGTTGATAGTCCAGCGGATCGACGGTAAGTTGAATCACACCTGCGTAGGCAGCCAAGGTGGATGTTGTATCCTGCTGTTGATGGGTTGCCAGGATTTTTTCGATCGCCTGCCAATCCTCATAATCAATTAGAACCGCAACCGGGCGCATCGATTCATCAGTGACAATTTGCTTCTTAATCGGCTTCATCATTGCTTCGTGTGTTGAGCGTCACATTAATCAGGCAAACGAATCAGGGGATAGCTGGAAGAAGGATGCTAGTGCTTGAGTCTGATGTTCTGTCAGTTGGCTTTTGTGATTCAAAACGTCTAGAACAACAGACTCACTGCCGAAAATGAAGACTAAAGCATCGGGTTGAAGATTAGACTCTTCCATCAGGCTTTGAGCAACTCGGTGCCTTTCAGCATGGGCATTGGTTCATGTTGTTCTTCGTAGTCATAAACCAGCATTCCCAGTACTTTCAGGTAATCACGATCGTCCTGAGTGAGCTGACTCCGATCTAAGATCAAATGAATTTGAGCCTGGGTTGCATTGAACTCAGCATCATTTGTAATGGGACGCGGTGGAACTATATTCATAACGACTAATGACACGCATCCAGCCTCCATGTTCAGTTTTACATTGATTGCTTTAATATCGCCATCAGCTTCAACCTTTCAATTTCAACTCACCAGGTGAACCCAAGGTAGGCGCGATCGCACAGTATTGAACAGTCGGCGATTCTCTTCGAGACGGCATAGCCGAACGCCTGTCCAAAACTCAGTCTCTAACCGCTCAGCCAAAGCAAGATAGTAGACCTGTCGGGGAATAAGAAGCAAGTGAGCCAATGCGACCTTGCCAGTCTCGTTTCCTACAGCGTTTCTCAGATGAATAAGCCACAGTGAGCGAACCAGCCAAGGGCATATGCGTCAACGGCTGTAGGTACAGCTATCGCCATAAAAGTTAGGACATTGGGATTAAAGGGGGTATGGGGGCTTCGCCTCTGTACCCCGTCTTAACCCATGTGACTGTAGCTATATAGTTTCAAGGCTGATGGGGACGCAAACGAACCTAACTTGGTCTCTGTGTGGCTGATCAGAAGATAGGCTTTACAATGAAGACCTCGCAGTCACTTGTTCACGCTAGTAATCGGCAAAGGAAGCGCTAATGATTAATCCTGAAACCCTGCAAGAGCGGATTGCCCTGATTCAAGACAAGCGTAAATCGCTGGTGCAATTGCTGGAGCAGCCAGACTTGGGCACGCTGCGAATTGATGTCAACCAGGCGATCGAAGAGATTGACGATTTGTTGGATGAGTTCAAGCAAACGTTTCCTGGTTCACAGCCTGTCTAGACAAGGTTCTGATGTGCTGGTGCGAAGCGGCTTCATAAGTGGGCGATCGCAGTCTTCCAGCAATTGATGGCGATCGTTTAGTGCAACAAGGCGGAAGTTCGGCAACTGTAGGGCAAGCATCTCGCCTGCCCTACGGAAGGGTAGCTAGATTTACGCCACACACTACTAGCTGCTTTTTTCTCGCTGCCCAAGCTGTCTGACCATTGCAATCAAATCTGAAGTTGCCGTATCTTTTTTGCAAAAGGCATCAATTTTTGCTGTCTGGATCATCACTTCAGTTTGGGGGTCATCTAATGACGAATAAGCAAGAATTTGAATCTGCGGATTGGTGCTTTTGATCTGAGTGGAAGCGCTTAACCCGTCCATAACAGGCATCTGGAGATCCAGAATAATCACATCTGGATGCTGCTGTTTCACCAGATCGATCGCTTCTTGCCCGTTGCTTGCTAAGCCAATCAGCTCGATGTCATCCTGGCTCCGCAGCGCAAGACTAAGGCTGAGTCGAGTCAGTTCGTGATCGTCGACGATCAAAACACGAATAGCGGAGCGTTCATAGGTCAACATCCTAACCCTACTGAGTTACTAAACAATGCGTTTATCACCTCGACTTTAGTATTAGCGAATACTAACCGCCTCTATCATCCGAGTTAGAACTTCGCTCACAGAGTTGAATCGGGTACAAAAAATGATCTGAAGCGCCTTACATTCAGTCTTGTTACTACGTTTAGAGCCAGCAATTTCTAGGTGCAGACGTGTAGCGGTAATCGAGCAGCCGTGGGCAAAGCACATGAGATATGCGGTAAAGCTTTGATAGTAGCTTGACCAGCCGATGTCTTTTCGCACCACAACACATGGCAGACTGTACGGCGACCAAGAGGAGTCAGAGGGACTTCTGGCTCCTATTTGAGGGCTAGCATTGGTTGAATCGTGTGAATTAACTGAGTTGTGTAAAGGCTAAGTGCGGCGTTTGCGATCGCTGACCACGGTCACTCGATCAACGAATCCAATCTTTGAGTAGCGCTTGGCGGCGCGGGTGCCTGAGTTTCCGCATGGCTTTTGCTTGAATCTGACGCACCCGTTCTCGTGAAAGTTGATACAGCTCGCCGATTTCAGTCAGGGTGTAGTGCTGTCCGTCTTCTAGCCCAAACCGCAGTTTGATGATGTCGCGTTCCCGATCGCTGAGATGATCCAAGACTGAGTTGAGGCGATCGCACAGCAGCTTGTGATCTAAACAATCATTTGGCGCAACATTATCGGCATCTTCAATCAGTTGCATGAGTTCCGTATCTTCTTCACGCCCAACCCACGCGTGCAGCGAAAGGGTGCCCTGGCTCACATCCAGCACTTGCTCTAGCTTGTCTTCATCGATTTCCAGCGCCGCTGCCAGTTCAGCTTTGGTCGGCTTGCGTCCGAGTGCCTGAGAGAGCGTTTGGCGAGCTTTGCGAACCTGGTTCAGTTTCTCGACCATGTGGACGGGCAGGCGTACCGTGCGGGACTGAGAGGCGATCGCACGGGTGATACCCTGACGAATCCACCAGTAGGCGTAGGTCGAGAACTTATAGCCACGTTCATAGTCAAACTTTTCGGCGGCACGCATGAGTCCCATCGCGCCTTCCTGAATCAAATCCAGAAACGGCACACCTCGGTTGAGGTATTTTTTGGCGATCGAGACAACCAGGCGTAAATTCGCCCGCACTAATTTACGTTTTGCCTGTTCGCCGCGATCGCCACCCTTCACAATTTCTCGTGCCAGCTCAATTTCTTGTGCTTGGGTTAGCAGGGGGTAGCGTGCCATTTCGCGTAAAAATAGCCCGACTGAATCATCGGTTAGACCAAGACGTTCAGCTTTGGTTGGTTTGTACGGAACCTTCTCTAGAACGGCATCGTCCGGATCGATCTCTTCAATTTCGGTTAGATCGATCGCAAAATCAAGCTCGGCAACGACTGACTCAGCAGAATCAGTTTCAGTAGGATCAGGAGACAATTTAGCAGTCATACACGCTCAAATAAAACTCTCAGAATGGGATGTAAAATTGCCTCCAACTTTAACAAAGAATTTTGCAAACGCTCACTTTTTTTGAAAAAACTTTTTAAATTTTTGTGTTGGGGCTAAAGCTACTAACAATGGACAATAGCAACTCCTTAAATTTTTTGTTCATTTTGTTGCTTGTCATGTACAATTCTTGATTCTATTCTTCTCGAATCAGCCCTCGACGATCAGCTTTTCTTATGGACTCAACGCTTTCTTCAGCAATTCGCTGATCAACAATTCGGGCAACCCTTGAAGTGAGCTGAAAAGCAAAATGCCGCCACGGCTCTAAGCAGTGGCTTAGACTCTAGCCTCGACTGACTGCTGATCATCTAGATTTCAGCGGTTAGTTATCTATGCACTTCTCTTGGTGCTCAGCAAAAATTTGCTCTTTGATCGCAGTCGCGTAAAATTTTTGATGCCGCTTTTGCACATTCGACATTCCTGGTTTTTGAACTATCGCCTTGTGCTGTTAGTCAGCATGAGCCTCATTGTGTCGATCGGTTACGCCATTCGCTTTGCTCAAGCGCCAACATTTGTCTGGCTAAATGATGCGATCGGCAGCATTGCTTACGAAATCTTCTGGATTTTGTTCGCTGCTTTTCTTTCGCCGCGCACTTCTTTACGCGCGATCGCTATTGGCGTTTGTCTTGCCACTTGCGGTTTAGAGTGGCTCCAGCTCTGGCATCCACCGTTTTTGGAAGCAGCTCGCGCCACTCTAGCAGGACGGCTCGTTTTAGGCAATACCTTTAGCTGGCTGGATTTTCCGCCTTATGTCATGGGCAGTTGGCTGGGCTGGCTGTGGGCGCGATCGACGCGAAGGTTAGCAAGGAAGGGTGGGGAGTGGGGAGTGGGGAGTGGGGAGTGGGGAGTGGGGAGTGGGGAGTGGGG
>NZ_JCACKI010000029.1:59695-65742 GCF_059505325.1 Tildeniella sp. | reverse complement strand
AGTACGTCAAACGCTCCACGACTCGCTGGTGCACGCCCTACAGCTATGGTCATAGCGCAAGCTCCAATGAAAGAATGAGGACTAAATGGCTTGAAGCTTTGCTTACTTTCCAGACACTTTCACTAAAAATGAGAATCGGCATCTGAATTGTGAGCAAAGATTTACGTTTCTTTACCATTCTTTGATTATACGGATAAGCCCATAAATTTGCCAGACGAATCATTAACACAACTTAAAGTTATCGGGATGAGGCTGCCATTCGTGAGAATAGATATAATTCGCCTATGATTCGGGTGCTTCTCATTGTTCTTTAGGTAGCTGTACGCTGCAATGACAGAGCAGTAACCCTCAATTGATGCATTGGGTGCGATGAGCCATTTTTATGAAACCAACCAAGCAGCAGGCAGCCGTAACGCCTCAAATGGATCCCTCTCTAACGCTGGGTGAGTTTGCACATACGGTCATTCGTGAGCAGTATCAGGCTGTTGTGAAACAGGAAAAGAAAGTGATCGCCGACAAAGACCCGGAGCATCTCCACGATATGCGGGTTGGCACTCGTCGGCTACGCACTGCGCTCCAGGTATTTGAGCGATCGATCGCTATCCCCAAAGCGGCAACAGAGAAGCGGGTTGGCTCACTGTCTAGAGTGCTGGGTAAGCTGCGCGATTTGGATGTGCAGACCGCAGACCTGCAACAGCGCTATCGTCCTGACGTGCCCGAAAGTGAGCAGCGATCACTGGATGAAGTGATTGGTAAGCTTCAAAAAGAACGTCAAGTGGCGTTTTCTGCTGTGGAAGATGCCCTGACGCGATCGCGCTATCAGCACCTCAAGGTTGATTATGAAGCCTGGTTGAGTCATCCCCGGTATACTCCACTGGCGACTCAGTGCTTGCTACCACTCATCCCAGATTTGCTGAGTCCATTGCTTTCAACACTACTCTTGCATCCAGGTTGGCTCGTACAGACGGATGCCTCTGATGCTGCCAGTGACGTGCTGCACGATCTTCGTAAAGCCTGTAAGCATGTGCGCTATCAAGCAGAGTTTTTTGTACCGTTTTATGGCGAAGCTTTTCAGACATGGATTAAAGATATCAAGACGATTCAGTCTAAGCTAGGGACGGTACATGACAGCCAGGTTTTACAGGCACTGCTTGTAAAGCACTTGTCGAAACATACTAAACTGCCGGATCTCCAGGCAATTGTGAAGCAAACTCAAGCGGAAGCCCTGTCGGATTGGAATTCAGTGCGCGAGCGTTACTTAGAGCCAGGGTTTCGCCAGCACCTGCATTACCTGCTGCTGGAAACCTTTGGGACTGAGAAGCCTGCTGCACAACGTCGCTACGCGTGACTATCCACTCGCACCATCTTGCTGCCGTTCTGCCGATTGCGAGAACGATCGCTACATGCTCCAGCACCGCACTGCTGCTTTTGTTAAGAGATGTGGTTGAGCAAGCTGGACTGGAAGCGGTCGGAGATGTTGCCTCAACCTTTGAACCCCAAGGTGTTTCAGCCGTTTTGATTCTGAAAGAATCTCACGTTGCCCTGCACATTTGGACGGAATGTAACAAAGTCGCTGTAGATATCCACGTCTGCGACTATCATCAGAACAACCTTCCTAAGGCAGAAAAACTCGCCGAGCTTTTGACCCTGAAGCTGACAGGGGAGTGCGATCGCTCGTATTGGCATTATCTCTCGGTGATGGGGTGATAGGGAGGTAAAAGGCTAGATCGCCCCAAGTGAGTGTATTCAACAATTTTAGACCGATGCAAATCAGCTCAAAATTGCTCGCATCTTCACTTTGGCACTCCTCCACTTTTGACCCTGATGTCCACCCTTACTGAAGCCCAACTGCGCCAACTCCGAGAAAACGATCGCCTGAAGTATCACGGTGTTCTATGGCAGGTCAACGACTACAGTACCTACACCGACGACAACGGCTATGAAACTGAGGAATGGCTACTGCGATCGCAGACGGGAAAGGAGTATTACCTGCTGCGGGAGATTGATCCAGCGAACCCGGACGGGTCAGTGCATTGGTTTTTAGCAGAAGCAGTGACAAATCCAGCGCTTTATGAGCCAGAATCAGCGCGAGATGTGGCGTTGACGTTGGCGGCAGAGATGCGATCGCAGCGCACACCCTATCCAACGCTGAAGTTGTTTAACCGTACCTATGAATTTGAGTCGAAAACGGAGGGCGACTATGCGTCCGATGGCGAGTCGCGCCTCCGCATCACCTGGGACTATTGGGATGCACCCCATCTGTGGAATTTGGCGCTAGAGGCTTGGTCGAACAACAGACTGGTAGTGTATTCGACCCGCGAAGTCCAGCCAGAGGATTTTACTGATGTGCAGCGGGGGCTTGGCTTTGCGAGTGCCTACGAGGCTCCAGTGACGGCAATGATTGCTGCTGCCGATCGGTCTAGAGAATATGCGATCGCTTGGGGAATAGTGATTGTTGGTTTCCTGCTCATGATGTTTGGTATCTGACCGCCCATGCCTACCTCGCTTTTCATTGAACATGCCGCTAACGGTCTTGCGTTCTACCTCAATGGGGATTTGCAGTTTGATACAGCGGACGAGGCAATCTATCACGAGCATCTAGTTGTGCCTGCGATCGCCCTTGGTGTACAACGTTTTCCTGATACTCCTTTGCGAGTGCTGCTTTGTGGTGGTGGTGATGGCTTAGCAGCACGAGATGTATTGCGCTTTCCCCAAGTCAGTGAAGTTGCCCTGGTAGACTACAGCCCTGAGGTGCTGGAACTGGGCAGAACTGTTTTTAAGCCTTATAACCAGGGCAGTTTGACGGGTGAACCACAATCAGCCTTGGGAGCCGATCGCGTTTCGGTTTACACCCAAGACGCGTTTGCCTTTGTTGCTGCGTTACCCGATGCCTGCTTTCATGTCATTATTTGCGACTTTACTTATCCCACGTCTCTCGAAGACACGCAGATCTATAGCCGCGAGTGGTTTCAGCAGGTGGCGCGGGTGCTGGTCAACGGTGGTGTGATGAGTACGAATGGTGTGTCGATCGAACAACGCACGCTGGGCTTTTGGTGTCTTTACCAAACGGTGCGATCGGCAGCGCTGGATGTCAAACCGATGCAATTGAGTATTCCGTCTTTTCAGCGTCATGGCTACGGCGATTGGGGCTTTTTTCTCGCGTCCAACGTGGCGATCGATCGCTCAGAATTAGAATCGCTGTCCGTCCCTGCCAGTCTGAAAGCCCTCTCCAGCGACTGGATCAAGGCGTTTCAGATACGTCAGGCGGTTGCCGATCGACGGTACGCCGTTCCTGTTAACACATTGGCATCACCCCAATTGCTCTATTACTTGCTGAATCCAGGTTCTTTGACTGAGCTATCAGAGTCTTCAGAGGTTACAGATTTCCTGGCTGTGCAAGAGACTGAACTCTGCCTAGCCGAAACACCCAATTTGCTGGCACTGGATGCGATCGTGCAAGTGTGGCTAGAGCAACTTCATCAGCCCACTCAACCGCTGCTGCCCGCCGACGTACTGCTGCCAGCGCAACACCGTTATCACACACCCAAAATGACCGAAGAAGGATTGGGCTACAGTCGCTCTTTGCTTAATCAAATTGAGGGCGATCGACTATTGGCGGCACTGTTAGAACGAGCAAAAGAGCTGCCGCCCAAACTTGCCCAAGAACTCAGGCAGTTGAGAGAAAATGTGCGATCAGGACAACCGTTTACCTACGTTTCTGAACACACGAATGAACTCATGATCATGCTGATGGTGACGCTCTTGATGGCAAATACAGCGACCCCTGATGCGGTCTTTGCCAAGGGTTCCTACTCTGGCAGCGGCTCAAGCTACCGTTCTTCTGATGGTGATGGCAGCTTTGGCTGGTTGGGTTTTTGGACGATGGTGATTGGCGGCATGTGGCTATGGAACTTGTCTAAGCGGGACGATCAATGACGTTTATTCAAGCGGCTACGCACACTTCTACACAGAAAAGCAGGTTGGTGCTGCGGCAACTGAACAGCGGCGATCACGATCGCTGGGATACGTTTCTACAATCCAGTCCGACTGGATGCTTTATGCAATCCTGGGCATGGTCAGAGTTCAAAGAACTGGAAGGCTATCAGGTGTTTCGCTATGGCGTTTTTGTCGAGGATCAGTTAGTCGGCGGCAGTCTTTTCTACTTCTACCCGCGCCCTCATACTGCCAACTTGCTGTCTGCTCCCGGTGCACCGTTTTTGTTGCCTGAGTTTGAAGCGATCGCTATGCCATTGCTGCTACAGCAAGCTGAAACGTTAGCAGCAGATCTAGGTGCGATCGCCCTTCGGATCGAACCCTCACTGGCTAAAAAACCCGCCTTTCTTCAAGACTTTGTCCGCGCTCCGATGGATTTGTTGCCCTCAGAAACTCTCTTGATTGATCTACGCCCAACGGATGCCGAACGACTAGCAGCCATGAAGCCCAAAGGTCGCTATAATCTGCGGCTCAGCCAGCGATATGGTGTGACGACTCAGTTCACCACGGATTCACAAACAATCCCGATCTTCTACGATTTGTTTTGGGAAACAGTGGCACGACAGCAGTTTTTTGGCGAACCCTACGGTTTTTTCATCAACCTCTGTCAAACGCTGTTCGCAGCAAATTTAGCAGAAATTGGACTGGCAACCTGGCGGGGCGAAGTACTATCAGCGATGCTGGTGGTTTACTGGGGCGATCGTGCAACTTACCTCTATGGCGGTCGTAGCCCAAACCATGCCCACGTCATGCCCAACTACGCCCTTCACTGGGCAGCCATGCAGCGCGCCCAAGCCAGAGGCTGCATACTCTATGACTTCTACGGCTATACCCAAAATCCCAGCCATCCTTACGCCAAGTTCTCCCAATTCAAACGCCAGTTTGGTGGTACTCCTACCACTACGATCGGTGCTCATGATTACTTTTTCTACGATCGCCTTGCCGACACGCTGATTGGTCTCTTGCAACGGGGGCAGAAGTGAAGGCAGAAAAAAGGCTAAAGGCTAAAGGCTAAACTTCAGAACTGCTTCCCCCACCTCCCCTGCTTCCCCTGCCTCTTCCACACCCACACACCCACTCTCTATGCCCAACCTTCTCCTCCCCATCAGCATCACTGCTCTCGACATTGCGATCGGCTTCGGCATTTTCTGGCTGGGGCAGTTGGCGTACCAAAAGCTATTTCGGCGCATGGAGCTGAATCTGGAACTCTTTGTGCGGGACAATCCAGCCGTGGCGATCGCGCTGGTTGGTTATTACTTTGGCATTGTGATCGCGCTGGCGGGAGTGTTGGACAAGACTGGAGCGAACTGGCAAGAGCGATCGATCAACTTAGCCAGCTACGGTGCAGGCGTGATTGTCTTCATGCTGGTGGGAGCGTGGGTGGGCGATCGACTGATCATGCAGCGCTGCAATGGCGCACGAGAGATTTTGGCAGAGCAGAATGTTGGAGCTGGAGCTGTCGAAGCAGGCATCCACATTGCCAACGGACTGATTCTCAGCACGGCGCTGGGTGGGCAGGGCGGCACCTATGTGGTCGGCATTGTCTGCTGGATAGTTGGTTTGGCAGTGCTGGTGCTAGTCAGTTCGCTCTACCCACGCGTTGCCAATTACAACGTGTTTCGTGAAATCTGCAAGCGCAACAATCCTGCTGCTGGGGTAGCGTTAGCAGGGTTATTAATTGGTACAGGCAACATTGTACGCATTGCTTTTGTACCGGAGTTTCAAACCTGGCAGCAGAGCTTACCGCAGTATGGCTTGGTGCTGGGCTTATCGCTGATTGCTCTGGCGATCGTTCGTTGGATTGCCGACTGGGTGCTGGTTCCCGGTGTAAAAATTTCGGATGAGATTGTAAATCAAGCGACCCCAAATCTCGGCGCAGGGTTAATTGAAGCGTTTGCCTACGTCGGTGGTTCTTTTTTGATTGCCTGGAGTCTTTAGAGAGAAGCTATCAGCTTTCAGCGCTCAGCTTTCAGCGCTCAGCTTTCAGCGCTCAGCTTTTGTTTGTATTTCTTACACTACAGCTTTCTAACCCAAGTCTTACTGCATCTGGCTAG
>NZ_JCACKI010000029.1:0-59595 GCF_059505325.1 Tildeniella sp. | reverse complement strand
GAATGTCCAATGGCTCTACACTCACGCTGACCGCTGACCGCTGACCGCTGACCGCAAGTCTTACTGCACCTGGCTAGGAATGTCCAATGGCTCTACACTCACGCTGACCGCTGACCGCTGACCGCTGACCGCTCTCCCCACTACATCAATCCCGCTGACTCATACAGGCGCTTCAGCACGGCGAGGATTTTGTCTCCGTACTGAGGATCGGCTGCCCAGCGTCCGTTGAGTTGTCCAACGAGCGGAGCCACGCCACGAGCAACAAAGTTAAAGCGCGGATCGACCACTGCCTGCACCAGAGGCTCTGTATTGGCATAGGCTTTCAGGTGTTGGATTTGTGCGCGCACGCCAATCCGGGCGCTGGGAAAGGATGCTCCCTGCGAATCGCCTCCCGCTGACCCCAGTCCGCCAAAGTTATTTTGCTCTGGCTTTACGGCACCGCTAAAGCGTAGGAAGTCAGTTTCCAGGCACATCTGCGAGAAGGCAATATCGTAATCGATGCCTTCGATGCTGCCTTCTTCACGGTAAAGCTTGGCGATGTCTGGATATCGGGTCAAAGCGGCTTCATTGTTTGCTTTGAGGAACAGCAACAGTTGGACTTCTGAGGTGTTTCCCCTGCCTGCAATGCGATCGAACTGACCAGGACAAATTTGAAAGGATGATTTTAAGAAGACGGTGCGACTGGCATTATCCCAGATGATTGAAATATGGTGATTGCGCAAATCAACCGCACGTACATACACAATATTGCGATACGTGATGCGACGCACATTAGGGTCGGTGGAAACGTCTACACCCAGGCGATCGACTAAATCGATGGGTACATACGCATTGCCGCTGACGACGATGCCCTGCTCGGCGTAGATCTGACCATTGATATTGATGTTGGAGGATGGATAGGTGCCCGGACTGGGAGTCGGTGTGGGCGTGGGAGTCGGGGTAGGCGTAGGTGGCGATACTGACTGACTCCAGGAAGCAAGACCGTCAGCAACGCCCAATGCCACATTTCGGCGCTGATTTTGAATGATAAAGCGATCGTCCGGGTTGGATAGCACTGCCACTTCCATCAAAAGGGCAGGCGCAACTAACTGCCGACAAAACGCGAGGCTGCCCAGCCCGGTGGCTGTATCAGGTCGTGTGCCCCGATTGGGAAGTTGAGGAACTCGGCGCAGCAGGGCTAACAATAGGGTTTCAGCCTGTGCCTGCCGCTGGCTGTTATTAGCAATGTAAAACACCGCTGACCCACGCACAGACGGGTTAGAGAACGCATCGGTATGAATTTCGAGGGCAATATCGCCACTGCGGGAACGTGCATTGATCCAGTCAAGGGTTTGAATAGCGCTCAGGTCGTCGGGAACTGAAAAGACTTCAAAGCTACGCGATCGTAGCTCCGTCACCACCAGATCACGCGTCAGGATCATCTCTCTGGCTTCTGTCGTACCGCCAATCACGGCTCCTGGATCAGTTACGCCGTTTTCCTGTCCACCATGCGCTGCTGAAATAAAAATTCGTCCCATCTGCCCCTGTTTCCCTTCACGCGTAACGGTGCGATATTAACTCGCTGGAGACTGCACTGCCCATGTTGTACACCACAGAAGGCGGTTGGGAAAAAAATATAAGAGTAGGGAGTCGCTCTTTACGGGATGTTAGGCTAGGGCAAGTACAACTTCGCCTCATATAGCCATAGGCATATGGGTTAGGACGGGGTGCAGGGGTGAAACCCCTGGCTGGGGGTGAAGCCCCCATACCCCCTTTAATTCCAATGTCCTAACTTTTATGGCGACAGCCGCAACAGCACTAGTCGCGCTGATCGTGGCTGAGCGTTTCGACCATAACGATTCGCTTGAGATCATTAGCAGCCAAAGTAGTCAATCAAACAGGGCTTGAGGATTGTCCCTACACAACTTCACTATGGCTGCGCTTTGGAGAATAATGCTTGAGCAGCAATTGCCTTGTACAACGCAGATTTCGTACCCCTGTAAACGTCTCCTCATCAAGAAACGTATTAATCGAGCGTTACTCACGACTCATTTCCCTACCTTATGTTTTCTCAAAGCTATTACCTCATTCGATCGAGAGCGGACGGTAGTTATCTAGTAGCACATCCTCATGCTGATGCAAAATCTAAGGAAGAACAGCGCTCTAGTGCAAGTTTTTTGCTCTTGTTTCGCGAACATTTTGATGCTTTAAGCTACCTCAACACTCACGCTTCAGGGGTTGTCGATCGCTTCACAGTCGAATCAATCCCTGGTACACAAATTGACAACTTGCTCAAGCGATGGAGCTTTACGGGAGTTGGCGTTGTTCAAGATCCCCTTCTCCCAAAAGTTGAGTTTCTCTCAAAATAATTAGACTGAGACCGCAACAACCATCTAACAAGCTGGAATGTTTTACAGGTTTTATAGTCCAGGTAAGCAGACGATTCGGTTTGCAACGCTAGGGGCTGTCATCAATTACAACGACACATGGCTTGCAGCAAAGGTTTCAGCCCCTAGCCTGGTGTGTTGGGGCGGGCGCGATCATACTGATACCGCAAGGTTTTGGAGCTAATTGATGACGCGCCCTAGTCTGTTGCAGCTATCCTGCCATTTAACTCCTCCCAGAGAGAGATAAAACCTACTAAACGCAATGACATAGATCCGTCAAGATGTAGATGTTGATAGGTGTCTAGATCTGAGTATATGGAAGAGGCTTAGTTGTGTTGTGCAACAAGCTTTTCAACCTAACTTCTATAGCCTGGAGGAACCCGCTATGAAAGATGTTTTAGCTGTTTTACGTCCCCTTCGTTACCTTGTGACGATCTGCCTTTGTGCTGTCTTGCTGTTCTCTTATGTGACTCCTGCATTTGCTGCACCTATCAAGAATGAACCAAACGCTGTTGCAAACCAGGCAGCTAAAGAGTACGAGCAGGAATCACGCGATGCGATCGCAACCGACCACCCACCGAATCTGAACGAAACGCAAAAGAAAACTAGAGGCGGTGGTCTCAACGAAGTTCAAGGCAAAGCGGGTCTCAAGGAGATGAAACGCCCCTCGAACTCTGAAGGCACTCCTTCTGTTGAGAGAGGCATCAAAGGTGCCCTTGAGAAGGTTCAAGACAAAATGGGCGGCTAGTTAGCTCAGGCTACGTAAAGCGCATTCTCTAACAACGAACGCAGGAGCTAATCTGGCTTCTGCGTTCATCACGTTTATCAATAAATATTTTATAAATAAATATTTGCATCTAAAGCTTTGTCGAAGAATCCTTCGTGTTGTTAGAAGCGAGGGTTAGCCGAGACAGCTTGAACGAAATCGCTATTCACATTGCTGAACCTTTAACTCAATAAGGACACCACGTGGCGAAGGAGAGCAAGCCCCGCAGCGATCCGCATCTTCAACCGTAGCGACGTTTGCGTCGAGCACCGATCGCCTTTCGCTTTTTCTTTTCGATCGGCGTTTCAAAGTGTCGATGGGAACGTAAGTCAGCTAGAATTCCAGCTTTAGAAACCTGACGCTTAAAGCGCCGCAAAGCAGAATCGATGCCCTCGTTTTCACCAAGAACTACCTGGGTCATTCTTTTTAGTCTCTCCCAAAAATAACTGCATGAGCGAACTGCCACATATCGACTAGCAATCACATTGCGCTCAGACAAACCCCTTTAACGTTGGTTGTCTTTTTCAGTACAGATTACGTTACGCCTTTGAAGGTGATGTCGCTAAAAGAGCGAGTAGCCCATTTGACAACAGACCATTCGATCAAGCTTACCGATAGATCAATTCAAAACGTACGTTAGCATAAAAAACTGCTCTCGTCTTCTCGGCTTACATAAGTCAGCATCTTAGTCAATTAAAGAATCGCCGATCGTATTAGAGTTCTTGTCTAGCGTGCGATTTGGTTAATAAAAGAGAGATCGATCGTACTGAAGTTTGTGCTCAGCGCCAAATTTAAGGTTTCCATGGCTTCAACGAGCCACTGAACACCATCCCGACGGCAAAATTCATAGTGATTAAACAGAATGGAAAAGCGCTTTTCCAGATAGGGCTTTACCTTGCGGCAAATCAGCACTATTTTCAGCAATAGCCCAGTCGTTAAGGTCGAGCCAATGTTGGAGATCAGATCGACAAAGACAAAGTGATTCGGTCGTTGAGGGCTTTCTACCACGAGAAAGTTAAGCAATTGGCTACAGGTTCTGACTAGCAGAAAATCGTTGAGTTTTTGGTCGTCGCTTTCTGGCAGTGTGCTCTTAAGTTGCGTGTAAAGCTGATTGTTGAACTGCCGCCTACCGTACTCTGAGTCTACCGACGCTGTAATGTACTGATAGAGGTCATCCTTAAATGATTGAAAGGTGGGTGTCTGATTAGTGTGCGTCAGAAACCGCTGCGCCGAATCGCGATAGGTACCATCGCTTTGAGATTTACCAGCAAACTGCTTCAGGGCGCGACATAGCTCTTGATCGCTCAGCAAAGTTGGGTTCTTAACTGGCTGAAGAACCCGGCTATAGGTTTGCAAAGGCACGTCACCGTCAATTTGCGATCGCCGTACTTGGTAGGTGACATACTGCGACAAGTCAACTTCATATTGGCGCTGTGCTTTTGCCTGAAGCTGTCGAATCGCTTGTTGATGTTCATAGGTGCTGCCATCGGTTAAGAGGCAGTGCTCGTAGAGGTAGGGGTAGCGCCGAATCAGCGCACCGATCGGCTCATGTGCTGGCGGGACGTACAAGTCGCTAGTCTGGTTCATCACCTGTGACAAGCGACGGAGTGTTACATATTGCTCACTATCAACAAAACCTTTGACCAATTCGCGCACCCGTCTAGCTGACCGAGAGCGCGAATACTCAGTAACCGGACGGGAGGGCGTTGTCTCAAAAATCGCTATCAGTTCCGGTATGGCAGCTTGAAGCTGAGGGCGCGTCTGCCAGCGGTTGATCAGAATGTGGCAGCAGCGGTTAAGCACAAAGCGAAACTCTTGTTCAGCGGCTTTAGAGGTCGCAATTTTATTAATCGCTGCTGCAATGTCTGCATCGGGATAGCCAACCCCATCGACAAAGAGAGTACGAAAGCGTTCGATGAGTTGCCCAGGTAGCTCAGACTGAACTAGTCGGAGCAAGTGATCGTATAGCTGCTGCTCCTCTTGGTCAATTTGTCGATTAAAGTTGGGTGTCCAGGTACTCACGGTGGCTAGAACTCCCATGCCCAGGGATAAGGGTGGATTTTCACTACTTCAAGCACTGAAGGTACTGATCAACGCACAAGGCTTCACTTTTAGACGAAAGAATATTGCTATTGTTGCAGACCTGGCAGTATATCTAGCACGCGCCCTCCGATGCCATTCCCATCTCCCCGCTTCCAATCGTACCCGTAGCGTAAAGACAGAGGCTGTGACTAGAATCACCATACTTTATCTTAGAGTATAAACATTAATCCAGCTTCAAATCACAAAACGCAATATTCAGACTCTACTATTAGCTGTGGAAAGACTTGTGAGCGATCACAAACTGACGCGTTGCTATTGGCACAGTTAACGCTGTGGCAGTAAATTTACTTAGATAGCCTGTCTATTCTAGTTCTGCTTTTGGGATCAATACGCTCCTTAGTCTAGCTATTTTGACTTCTTACTGGACGCTCTTGCTGATTGACTCCTTCAAAGTAGGAATGAGGTCAATGGGCACTGAGGGCAGCCGTAATCGTGTCAGCATTCCTGCATCCCCTTTTGTACTAAACTCGATTGATCAAAGGGCAAGAGCGGCACTGTTTAGTCTTCTACCTGGCTTAAACGACGCAGATTGAGCACGTCACTCAACTTTCTGATTTGGCTGAAGGTACGTTCAAGCTGTTCGTGGTCACGGATGTCAATACCTAAATCAATAATCGCAGTTTGAGCTGGGTATGTTCTTACCTGAGCATTACGGACGTTGATATTATTGTCGGTCAGACGGGACAGAATATCCTTCAGTACGCCTACTCGATCGATCACTTGAATCTGAATATCAACAGGGTAGGTTTGCGGACGACCCTGATCTTGATCGGTCGTATTCCACTTAACGGGCACCAGTCGATCGCCAGGAATAGCCTCTACGTTGGGACATCCGTGACGATGAATCGAGATCCCCCGACTGCTACGCGTAACGACACCAATGATGGCTTCACCAGGAACAGGCGTACAGCAGCCTGCAATGTGATGAAGCAAGCCCTCGACACCGATGATAGGAGCCTTGCTAGGCGGTTGTAGCGGTAGAAGTTTGGGACCTGTCGGCAGCAACGGCAACTCTTGGGAGGACGCACTCAGGCTATCGGAGAGTTTTGCTAGCGGTTGCTGCGCTTTTACAGCTTCACGTAAGCGGTTGAGTGTAAGGTTAAGGGTCACTTCTCCATAGCCAAGGGCAGCGAGCAAATCCTCAACGCTGTGGTAGTTACATCGCTCTGCCGTTGCCTGCATTGGGACTGATTTTAGCAATGCCTCAAAGCCATTTTTGCCCAGTTCTCGCTCTAGCAGCTCTCGACCACGAGCGATATTTTCTTCGCGGTTCGATCGCTTGTACCACTGACGAATGCGGTTACGTGCACCTGGCGTAACGACAAAGTTAAGCCAATCAAGGCTAGGGCGGGAATTCTTCTGCGTAATAATCTCAACGATGTCACCGTTCTTAAGCGGCGTGTCAAGAGTTGTCATGCGTTCATTTACACGCACGCCAGCACAGTGATTGCCGACCTCGGTATGAATACGGTAGGCAAAGTCAACAGCGGTTGCGCCACGACTGAGAGACACTACATCGCCCTGAGGTGTGAACACATAAACGTCACCGTCAAACAGATCATCTTTGATATTTTCGAGATATTCTTGCGCGTCTTTGAGATCGCTTTGCCAGTCGAGGAGCTGCCGCAACCAGGTAAATTTCTCGTCAGCCGTTGTCAGATGCGTATTGTTGCTAGAGCTGCCTGCTTCCTTATATTTCCAGTGGGCAGCAATCCCATATTCTGCAATTTGATGCATTTCCAGCGTCCGGATTTGAATTTCCAGCGGTCTACCTGTGTTGCCAATGACAACGGTATGTAGTGACTGGTAACGGTTAGGCTTGGGCAACCCGATGTAGTCTTTAAAGCGCCCAGGGATCGGACGAAACATGTCATGGACGACTGCCAGAGTGCGGTAACATTCATCGTTGGCGCTCACAATGAGTCGAATCGCGGCAACATCATAGATCTCGTTGTAGTCTTTTTGCTGCCGCTTCATCTTTTGGTAGATGCCATACAGGTGCTTGGGGCGACCGCTAATATCAGCACAAGCGATTTTTGCCTGTTCTAGGCGCAGTTTGAGGCTATCGACGATTTGAGCCAGTCCTGTTTCGCGATCGATCCGCTTTTCTGCCACCAGCTCTTGAATTTGCCGATAGGACTCAGGCTCCAAATATTTGAACGTCAGGTCTTCCAACTCCCACTTAAAGCGTCCAATTCCTAAACGATTCGCTAAGGGTGCAAAGATTTCGCGCGTTTCGAGCGCAATTTGACGGCGCTTTGCATCGGGTAAGTGCTCAAGCGTCCGCATGTTATGCAGACGGTCTGCTAACTTGACGACAATGACGCGAATGTCCTGCGCCATTGCTAGAAACATGCGGCGAAAGTTTTCAGCCTGCCGCTCTGTTTTGCTAGAAAAGTTAAATTTTGAGAGCTTTGTGACCCCTTCAACCAGCAGTTGAACCTCTTTGCCAAACAATTCGCCCAGTTCTTCAGCCGTGACATTGGTATCTTCAACCACGTCATGTAAAAAACCTGCCGCAATCATGGCGCTACCGCCGCCCAAATCGCGTAGCAGCCCCGCGACTGCAACAGGGTGCATGATATAAGGCTCACCAGAGGCTCGGTATTGACCTCTGTGCAGCTCGTAGGCGAATTCAAACGCTCTACAGACTAAATCTGCATCGGTCTTAGACGTTTCGGGCGCGATCGGATCTGGCTGAAGCCGTCGCGTGTGCAGACAGTCCTGCAACCAGGCAGGAACGTCAAATTCTATGGGAGATGCGGGAGCCGTTAGGTGCATGCTATCAGGCTTAAGAATCGGAAGGCTCGAAAGATTTGTTGTATGGCTGATTTTACTGCACAGTGTGCGAACTGATGCAGGTCGTTAAACCGATTTAGCTGTGCAAAAACGAATAGTTAACTTCTAGGGCGTTACACACAAGACGAGAGGTAAGCGACCCTGAAACCGATTAACAAAAGCAGCCAGCCTCAAAATCATCAGCAGGAACGAATGTGCTCCCTATCGAAATTCTTTGGCAAGAGCAAGAATACTAAAGCCAAATTACCTCTAGTTTTGGGGTTGTTAGTTTCTATTAATGTCTATCCTAGCAAGAATGACAAAATTCTTTACAATAACTTACGAATGTGTCGGTGTGGAATGAAACGCGGAATGAAAAAAGTATTGCCACTGAGCTACCAGCCGCGCTACAGGGCGTTGAAGCAGATCCTGGAAGAAGCCTATCAGACACTAGCTCTACCAGATAGTACTGTGGTGAGATTGCGGTCTGAAGTAACGGCATTGCAGCGGTTTTGCCGTGAGCAGATTTTGAGTTTACAGCTAGATGAACTCTCCTCAGATGTACAGCATTGGGTGCAGTCTTATCACGTAGAAATTGATAAGCAACTGCGTTTACTAGAAGTGGACATCGTGTTTTTGCAAGCAGCACGTCAAACGGTCACGACTGAGCAGCGCCGACAGCAGGTGCGCGATCGGCTGGCAACGTTACAGCGTTACTGTGATGTTTTGCTGGGAGAGTAGGGAGTGGGGAGTAGGGAGTGGGGAGTGGGGAGTGGGAAGTTGGTTCTGCCTTCTGGATTCTGATCTCTTCGTCTAAAAGCTAAAATTCTGGCGCTTGCTTGGTTAAATAGAGGGGTTGGTTGAAGCGGGGAGAGCGCGAGTGCAGTGTCCGAAGGATAAACAGGTAGAGTTAGTCGATCGTCAGTTGGTGAAGCAGTTGGCGGCTCATCATTGCTCAGAGTGTGCTGGTGTCTGGATTACAGGAGCTGATTATGCGGTTTGGCAGGAACAACAGCCCACCGCAGAGAGCCTGTCTGCACTCATCGATCGGGCATTAGAGATGGATTGTACGCGATCGCCGTTCGACGCGAGGGCAGCACTATGCCCCGAATGCAATGCCTATCTGGCAAGGGCAAAGGTGAGCGTGAAAACACCGTTTTATGTAGAGCGATGCTCAAACTGTAAGGGCATTTGGTGCGATCGCGGTGAGTGGGACACGCTGCAAACACTAGGATTACATACCGTCATTGACCACATATTCTCTAATGATTGGCAAACGCGAACGCGGGAAAGAGAGCAATTGGCTCAGGAACGGCGCGCGACGATCGAGAAATTGGGTCATGCGCTGGCAGCACAAATCTTTGAGTTGGCTGAGGTTTTGGAAAAGCATCCCAATGGTGATTTTGGGGTAGCTTATTTGATGCGACGGTGTGATAAATAGTGGGCAGGCAGAAGATAGAAGGCAGGAGGCAGAAGACAGAAGGCAGAAGACAGAAGACAGAAGACAGAAGACAGAAGGCAAGAATACTGACTCAGCGCTGTATTTGTAATGACTAACAACTGATAGAGTAGCTGAACGCTGAATGCTGAACGCTCATTGCCAATGACTCACTCAATGACAAACACGCTCTTTCAGGTCGAACATTTGCGGGTGGCGTATCCTCAACGTGGGTCGAGTGCGATCGCGTGGGCAGTAGATGATGTCTCGTTTAGCCTTAACCCTGGGGAGAAGCTGGGGCTAGTGGGAGAATCGGGCTGCGGTAAAAGCACGCTGGGACGAGCGGCGATGCGGCTACTGTCAGAAGACACTCTCGTTGAGGGGCGCGTCACTTTTGCAGGTCAGTCTGTTTTTGACTTCTCCTCGGCAGCCTTACGTCGGTTTCGAGGCGAAGCCGTTGCGCTGATTTTTCAAGACCCGATGACGCGCCTTGACCCGCTCATGACGATCGGGGATCACTGCTTAGAGACACTGCGATCGCATCAACCCAGGCTTTCGCGGCGACAGGCAAAGATGCAGGCGATCGAAACATTAGAAGCCGTTAACATCCCGGCGAATCGCTGGTCACAGTACCCGCATGAATTTAGTGGTGGAATGCGGCAACGGGTGGCGATCGCGCTGGCACTGTTGCTGAACCCTAAACTCATCGTGGCGGATGAGCCGACGACGAGTCTAGATGTCACCGTCGCTGCCCAGATTTTGCGGGAACTGACCCGTCTCTGCGACGAGCGGCAAATGGCATTGCTGATCATTTCTCACGACCTTGCAATGATTGGCGAGTATTGCGATCGCATCGCTGTGATGTATGACGGCAAGTTTGTCGAAACGGGTACAACTCAAGACGTGTTGCAAACGCCTCAGCATGAGTACACGCGATCGCTGCTGAACGCTGCCCTGCATTTACAAGCGGTTGAGCAAGTGAGGGGAGAGGGGAGAGGAGTGAGGGGAGAGGATTCAGGAGTGCCGGAGCAAGGGGAGCAGAGAAGTGGGGGATTTGCAACTCAGAACTTAGAACGCACCATTCACACCTCACACCCCACACCCCACACCCCACACCCCACACCCCTACTTCACCTCGACAATCTCAAGCAGCACTATACGCTGGAGCAGAATTTCATTGCCCGATGGTTTTCACAAGCTGACCAGACGATCAAAGCGGTGGATGGCATTAGTTTGGATCTTTATCCTGGTGAAACGTTGGGGCTGGTCGGGGAATCGGGCTGTGGCAAGAGTACACTTTCGCGGGCGATTTTACAGTTAATCCATCCAACTGCAGGTAAGGTCGAGTTTTTGGGACGGAATTTAGTCGGGTTGACGCGAGAGGCAATGCGGCAGCAGCGACGGCAATTGCAGATGGTGTTTCAAGACCCTCATGCGTGCCTAAATCCCATGATGACGGTAGGGGAGAGTATTGGAGACCCGCTGCGGATTCATCAGTTGGCTGATCCCCACGTAGCGAAAGGAGAGGTGCTAAACATGCTGGAGCGTGTGGGGTTAAGCCCTGCGGCTTCGTTTTACGATCGCTATCCAGCACAGCTCTCCGGGGGGCAGCAACAGCGAGTGGCGATCGCCCGTGCCTTGATTACGCGTCCACAGCTAATCATCTGCGACGAGCCAGTCAGTATGCTTGATGCCAGCGTACAGACCCAGGTTTTGGCGCTCATGCGAGATTTGAAGCGCGAGTTTGAGCTGACCTATTTGTTTATCA
Organism: Tildeniella sp.; assembly: GCF_059505325.1. Taxonomy (NCBI): domain Bacteria; kingdom Bacillati; phylum Cyanobacteriota; class Cyanophyceae; order Oculatellales; family Oculatellaceae; genus Tildeniella; species Tildeniella sp. The sequence continues at coordinate 48,376 of NZ_JCACKI010000029.1, read as the reverse complement.
CGCATGACCTTTGGGTGGCACGGTTCTTTTGCGATCGCATTGCAGTCATGCAGGCAGGCAAAATTGTTGAATTGGGTGACACGCAGGATATTTTTACGCGTCCTCAGCATCCCTATACGCAGGCGCTTCTCCAAGCGGCACCGCTGTTGGCACAAGGCGATCGCCTGAGCCAATAAAGCGGACTTACGCATCCCCGTTGTTCCAGATCCGAATGGTGCCATCCCAACTGCTGCTGATCAGGGTTTTGCTATCTTTGGTTAGGGCGATCGCTGATACGACTGAGGTATGTCCAGCCAGCGTAGCAAGTTCCTTACCCGTTCGAGGTTGCCAGAGTTTAAGCGTGTCGCTGCCAGTGAACAGAGTGCCGTCAGGACTGATGCTCAGCGTAGTGACTCGACCAGCGTCTGGTTGAAGCGTGCGTTTCTCCCGTTGTGTGCGTGTGCTCCACAGTTTGACGGTGCTGTCCCAACTGCTGCTGGCAAGCGTGTTGCCATCGGGTTCAAACGCTACAGCCGCAACAGTTGAGGTGTGTCCTTTCAGAAGCCGCAGTTCTCGTCCTGTGACCAGATTTTCCAGCTTCATATCCCAAAGCGCTACAGTACTGTCACTACTACCGCTGGCAAGCCAGAGACCATCTGAGCTAAATGCCAGCGCTTCAATGCGTCCTGTTTGTCCAGAGAGACTAGCCAGTTCCCGGTTCACCTCCAAGTCCCACAGTTTGATGGGGTCGTAGAGGCTACCGCTTGCCAGCGTCCGTCCGTCTGGGCTAAGGGCAAGACTAAGAACGGTATCGGTGTGTAGGGCGATCGTGCCAACACGCTGTCCGGTCTGTAAATCCCAGAGCCGCATGCTTTTATCAGCACTACCGCTAATCAGCACCTTGCCGTCTGGGCTGATAGCGAGACAGTAGATGATATCCAGGTGCCCGGTCAGGGTGCGCAGTGGCTGCCCAGTTTGCACGTCCCAGAGCTTAATGGTGGTGCCGCTGCTGCTTGCCAGAATCGGCTCTAAGGGACTGAGCGCGATCGCGTAGACTTTCCCAGGATTGAGTAGTTGGTGAACACAGTGCCAGAGTGGCTTGGCTTTTGAGGTTTTGCGCCGTGGTGAAGCAGCTTTGGCAGGTTGCGGCTTGGGCGCGATCGCTTGAGCAATCACCTGTACCGCAGCAGATGCGGCTGAGCGCATAGTACCTGGCGCTGGGGCTGGTTGAGCAAGCACCACGATCGGGTTTGACTGCGGGTTTGACTGCGGGTTTGACTGAAGCGGTGACATTGAACGCAAGGGTGCGTTAGAGGAAGAGGAAATCGCCTCTGGCAGTGTCGCCTCCAAAGCGTGCAGAACGTCTGTTGCAGACTGGTAGCGCCGATTGACTCCCGGTTCCAAAAGGCGATCGAGAACGTGCCCCAATGATTCGCTGACAGGCATGGTCAAGTATTTGCGCCAGATCCAGGTATTATCGCTGGTATCGAACAGATCGAAGGGCGATCGATTGGTTAGCAAATGAATACAGGTCACACCCAGGCTAAATAAATCGCTGGCAAACACCGCTTTACCCCGACTTTGCTCTGGTGCCAGGTATTCCGGGCTACCGATCGTCGTTCCGGTTCTGACTAATGCCGTACCAATAGCAGCTTTCGCCGCGCCAAAATCGACCAGTGCTAGTTGATATTCGTGCGTCGTCGTAGAGCGTTCAGCCTGCTGCCGCCTTTCATTCAGCAAGCGACTTGCGTTTGCTACCAGGTGTTGCCGCTGAACAAAGGGCAGATCGGCGTAGTTGGCAAACTGTGCTGCCAGTTGCTGCCAGTGCGTATAAGTGGCGATCGATACGGCTTTGGGTGGTTGAGCAAAGCCCTCACGGAGCCGATCGCTAAAGCGGCGATCGACTGCAACATCAATGTATCCTTGTGCGGCTTCCAGCGAGAGTGCCTGCAATAGCTCAGTCCACTCGGTCAAGACAGGCGTGTGCCCGATCGCTTGCCCCACCGCCATGCGGATGATGTTAGAGGGTTTAATATCACGATGGATAACACTGTGACTGTGGATAAACTCCAGCACGGGCAACAGCCCAACCAACACTGCCCGCACCTGCACTTCGGTAAAAACGCCGTGTTCGTGCAGCAACTCGGCTAGGTTTTTGCCATCCACAAACTCTTGCACTAGATACTGCTGCTGCTCTTGCCTAAAGTAGGCTAACAACGTCGGAATCTGTGGATGGTTGCCCAGTTCTTCCAGCCGCATTGCCTCTCGTTCAAACAACTGAGCCGCTTTTTTCAAATGCTGCGCGTCCTGGTTGGCGGGCAGAAATTGCTTCACCACGCAGCGCGGTTTCGATGGCTTGTCTTCGTCGATCGCTAGAAACGTTCTGCCAAAACCACCTTGCCCGATCGCTTTAATCGGACGATAACGATCTTTGAGCCGCAGCGTTGCACCACAGTTGCGGCAGAACTCTATACTGTCTCGATTTTGAGGCTTCCGGCAAGTTGGATTGAGGCAGTAGCTCATAGAGCGGGAGCAACCAGCAACTAGATGCTTATGATAAGCGGTTTGTGAGGAGTGGGGGAGGCAGGGGAAGAAAGGGAGGCAGGGGATGTGGGGGAAGCAAGGGAGTTAGGGGAAGCAAGGAGAACGTCCAACCTCAACACTTTTTAGCAACACCTTCTAGCAACACCATTTAAAGCGCAACTCAACGCTCTTTCATCACTTTCTCCACTCCCCCTGCTTCCCCTGCCCCTCCGCTACCTCGATCGCCCCATACCGCGCCACTGTTTCCACTCCCGTTGCCTGATCGGTCAGCCATGCCCACATCTGATCGCCCAGGCAGAAGTGCCACCATTCGTTGGGGTGTTGCTGGAAGCCAGCGGAGAGCATCACCGATCGCAGCAGTTGACGATGCTGATGAAACGAACGATCGCGTAGGTGATCAGATGTGACAAAGTGGTCAGGATACGATCGAGGCGAGAGTTCATCAATTGGTGCTCCCATGTCCACCTCACGATCAGTCTCGTCTACTAGCGTCAAGTCGATCGCGCCTCCAGTACTGTGTGGTGGTGGCGTTGCTGGATCGCGGCTTGGCACTGCCCAAAACTCATAGACCAATTCTAAGATCGCTTCACGTTGCGACTCAGTGAGGCAATCTAACGATAACCCTTTCGAGTGCGCCACTTTCTGAAAGGTATAGTCCACCATATATTGCTGCACCGCGATCGGGCGATACGCATCAAACACTTGTAGCCGCCAGCCAGGATGCTGCTGTTGTAAGTGAGCCTGAGCCTCAGTCAACCGCTTGAGTACGCCTTCACGCAGGTAAAAGGGCGACTTTTTGCCGTAGGGTGCTCCCACTTTTTCGTAAGGATGGGGAGACACAAACGCGAAGAGTGTGTCAGGAATGGGTAGCAGAGGCTCGCCACATTCGGCGATCGCAATGGACTGGTAGGGCTTCATCAAAAACTCAGACGGTTAAAACGTCAATTCGTGGTGGAGTGTGCAGTCAGTTCAGGCTGATAACTGATAGCTGATAGCCAGATCCTCAAAGCGTGTCTGTATCCAACGGTTCAGGTTGAGTACGCTGAGGTACAGGATCATAACCGCCAGGATGAAACGGATGACAGCGGCAAATGCGTCGAGCGGCTAACCAACTGCCTTGTATGGCACCAAAGCGATCGACTGCCTCCAACGCATACTGCGAACACGTTGGCTGAAAACGACATGCTGGCGGCAACCACGGTGAAAGCAACACCCGATAGCTACGAATCAGCCCCATAAGCAAAAGCTTCATAACTCAACAACGGTACCGCTGATCAACTTTGCTGTCCTAGTCAAGGTGCCACCAATGGCATAGACGGCATCATAGCCAATGCGCTGTATCCACGTCACGGTGTCGGGTTGCTTGGCTTTTAAGCGATGACAAGCTGCAAGCAGATCGTGGTCGATTTCGTAATCACCTGTACTAAGGTTGATCGCAATAATCTTGCCAATATTCGCCGCTGTCTCGACATGAACACGAATATGTTCCTCATGCAGGCTTTCACCACGTTGAGCAATTTCTTCGCTACTGAGGGTGGGATGAGGCATAAGAGCAGTCTCCCTTCTGTGATGGGCACTAATCTATGTGTTCGTCGTCTATCTGCTCTATTCTAGCCATCAGTCCTCAGTCTCATGCCTCTCATGCGCATACTCTGTCTTAGCAATGGTCATGGTGAAGATGCGATCGCCATCCGCATTTTGCGCGAACTCCAGCAACAGCCCAATCCACCAGAACTCGCAGCGTTGCCGATCGTGGGCGAAGGTCATGCTTATACTGACAGCGGTATTCCCCTCATTGGCTCCGTCAAAACCATGCCCTCTGGTGGCTTTATCTACCAGGATGGGCGACAGCTTGCACGTGATATTCGGGGCGGCTTGCTCCAGCTTACCCTCGCACAACTCCGCGCGATTCGCACTTGGGCAACTACCGCAGAGACGCAGAGACGCAGAGACATGACTCCCCACTCCCCACTCCCCACTCCCCACTCCCTCATTCTTGCCGTCGGCGATATCGTTCCCCTCTTCTTCGCCCGTCTCAGTGGGCTTCCCTACGCGTTTGTGGGCACGGCAAAGTCGGAATACTACCTGCGTGATGAGGGTGGGTGGTTGCCACGAAAGTCCTGGTGGGACGATCGCCTTGAGCGTTGGACAGGCTGTATTTACCACCCGTGGGAACGCTGGCTCATGAGTCATCCCAATTGCAAAGCGGTCTTTCCCAGAGACACAATCACCGCAATGAGCCTCAAACGTCGAGACATTTCAGCGTTTGATGTGGGCAATCCGATGATGGATGGGTTGGACTGGGGTGAAGAAAAGGATGAAGGCTTAGGGATTAAGGATAGAAGTCAAGCTTTAGCCTTTAGCCTTTCTCCTTCATCCTTAACGATCGCCCTCCTGCCTGGTTCGCGTCCACCCGAAGCCTACGCCAATTGGGAAACAATTTTGCAAGCGGTGAATGGGATGATTGCCCAGATGCCGCGACCGTTGACGTTTTTAGCGGCGATCGCGCCTGGATTGGAATCAGAAACGCTCCACAAAGCACTCATGGCATATCGCTGGCAGCAGGTAACAGAAGGTTCTTACACTGTTGGCTTGGGCGATCGCAAATCGACGCTAGTATTGGCGCAAAAGCGGTTTGCCGAGTGTTTGCATCGAGCCGATGTGGCGATCGCGATGGCAGGCACTGCAACGGAACAGTTTATTGGACTGGGCAAACCTGCGATCATCATGCCAGGGAAAGGTCCGCAGTTTACACCTGCTTTTGCTGAAGCTCAAACCCGTTTGCTGGGTGCCTCTGTCCTATTGGTGAAGGAACCCGATCGCGTGGCGGCTGTCATCCAATCCTTACTGCAAAATCCCGATGCGCTGCAAACGATCGCTGAAAATGGTCGCCGTCGCATGGGCACACCCGGAGCCGCGAAACGGATTGCACAATGCTTGATGGAGCTACACATGCCACAAAACGCTCCTTGTACGGAGTGAGTTCCGGTATTCTGGAGGTTGATGCTCACAGGTTGACCACCATGAAGATTACTCGCTGCCTTCACGCTGCACTGCTGGTTTCAGACCTGGAGCGATCGCAGCACTTTTACGAATCGGTGCTGGGGCTAGAGAAAGTCGATCGCGTTCTCCGCTTCCCTGGAGCCTGGTATGAGGTGTCTGGCTTTCAGATTCATTTGATGGTTGCAAACGCCAAGTCGGGTGAACTAGGTAATCCCGAAAAATGGGGGCGTAACCGACATATTGCCTTTTCAGTTGTCAGTTTAGAGGCAGCGAAAGAGCGGCTTCTGGCTCACAATTGCCCGATGCAAATGAGTGCTTCTGGTCGTCCCGCACTGTTTACTCAAGACCCTGATGGCAATGTCATTGAGTTGGGTGAGGTTTAGCGGTGTGACAGACTGATCGCACCCGGCACGATGAAGATTATTGCTTATCTCTACAGCGACCCTTTGTTAGAATCAACGCCCGATCGCGACCTGTGGGGCTGGGAGATTGACCGCGTCTACCAAGATCTAGCGATCGCCACCGTGCCGAAAAAAGGGAAAGAGAGCGCGATCGTTCGGCAGCAGTGGCAGCAACTGCTCGAAGACTGTCGGGCAGAACCCGCCGCTTACTTGCTCATTCGGCGCGTGGAAGAGTTGGGTAATTCTGTGGAGGCAGTGGGCGATCGACTGGCTGAACTGGAAGCGTTGGGCATTCGTCTCATTGTGACGGAGCAAGCAACCAGCACGATATATCCTGCTTTAGCTGACAAACCCATTCTCAAGGGTACAGACTTGCAGGCAGATTTGCTCAAGCTGTTGCAGCAAGTACAGCGCGCACAGCAGAGCCGTCGCATTCGTCAGGGGCACGCCCAGAATCGCCTCAAGGCATTGCCACCACCGGGAAAAGCCCCCTATGGCTATCGACGCAGCAACAGTCGTTATGTGGTCGATCGCAGCACGGCTCCAGTCGTGAAGGATTTCTTCGAGCAGTTTTTACTCTACGGATCACTCAGCGGAGCCGTCCGCTATCTGGCAAAAAAGTACAGTAAGAAAATCGCGGTTTCTACAGGGCATCGCTGGCTGACCAATCCCGTTTATCGAGGTGATCTGGCATATCAAAATGGTGAGTTGGTCAGTGATACCCACGCGCCCATCATCTCGCGTGAAGAAGCTGCGCAAGTCGATCGCCTACTCAGACGCAACCGCCAATTGCCACCCCGAACTGCCAGCGCACCGCGTTCCTTAGCCGGATTGGTCATCTGCCATGAATGCCGATCGCCCATGACGGTTACTCGTGTTTCTGCTCCACGCCGCGATCGCGAGTATCTCTATCTCCGCCCAACCGGATGCACTCAAACACCCAACTGTGGCGCGATCGCCTACGATGCCATCCTTCAGCAAACGATCGAACGCATCTGCGAAGACCTGCCTCGTGCTGTCGCCGATGTTGATCTGCCTGATGTGGGCACCATAAAGCAGGGCATTGGTGGCGCGATCGCTGCCAAAAATGCCATCCTCGCCCAATTACCCCCATTGGTCACCAGTGGCATTTTGGATCAAGAAACCGCTGACCTGCGTACCTACAAACTACGGACTGAAATTGCCGTGCTTCAAGGCAAACTGGCACAACTTCCGCCAGTCAATTTGCAGGCGATCGCTCAGACTGTTTCTATCCCTCAATTCTGGCTTGACCTTTCTGAACCCGAACGCCGCTTCTACTTCCGTGAATTCATCCGCCAAATTGAACTGATCCGCGAGGGTAAAGCGTGGAAACTGAAGTTGATGTTTATTTTTTAGAAGTGCTGGAAAGAAACCGGGTTTCTGAAAGGAATCTGGTCGAACAAACAATTTCGTCGAGAAACCCGGTTTCTGGTCACTAAACTTGGTTTCTGCACACTAACAACCCTAGCGAAGCCATGCCGAAGGCTTTCCAACCAACAACTAAAAAGGAGACTCCCTTGCCGCGCTTCATTCGCCAAGTTCAACCGCCGCTAGAATTTATTCCACCAAAGCTCAATCTGACAGTTGTGAGAGTGTTGCAATGGCTGTTGCCTGTCGTCATGCGATCGCGGACGGCAATTCGTCAGGTCGAGGCAAGCAATGTTGAGGTTTTAGTTGACCTTTTTCACCAATTTCAGGCAGGTAAGATCCGATTATTGCTGGCGTTTCGGCACCCCAGCGCGACCGATCCGTTTTCACTGGCGTACTTGCTCTCTCGCCTTGTACCCACGATCGCGCGTCAGCAAGGAGTTACCCTGAAGCGTCCGATTCATGCTCATTTTATGTACGATCGCGGCATTCCACTTTGGGCTGGCTCGTTGATGGGCTGGCTTTACTCACGTCTGGGCGGCACTCCCATTCATCGTGGTAAGGTCGATCGCGTCGGTTTGCGGTCTGCCCGCGATTTGTTCGTCAATGGCTCGTTGCCCTTAGCCGCCGCGCCTGAAGGTGCCACTAATGGGCATACTGAGATTGTGAGTCCGCTAGAACCGGGACTGAGCCAGCTTGCTTTTTGGTGTGCCGAAGACTTAGCGAAAGCCGATCGGTCTGAGACGGTGCTGGTCGTGCCGATCGGCATTCAGTATCGCTACATCACGCCACCCTGGCAGGCAATTGATCGACTCTTGAGCCAGTTAGAGGTTGATGCAGGGTTGGCTGTGACGGCAATTCATCCCAGTGATGCCTCAAACGAGCAGGTACTTTATGGACGGCTGTACCGTTTAGGCGAACACTTGCTATCGGTAATGGAGCAGTTCTACAGCCGTTTCTATCATCAGACTCTAGCGACAGTAAAGGATGGCAGCACCGCACCACCACCAGACCTTACCGCACCCGTTTCTCACGAAGAGTTTGCCACCCGACTGAGCGCCTTGATGGATGCCGCGTTGAAAGTAGCAGAGGAATACTTCAACCTGCAGCCCAAAGGCAGCGTCATCGATCGCTGTCGTCGGTTGGAGCAAGCAGGTTGGGATTATATCTATCGTGAAGACCTGAAGTCGCTCGAACAGGTTTCATCGCTGGAACACGGACTGGCTGACCGTATTGCCGAAGAAGCCGATCTTCGCTTATGGCACATGCGCATCGTCGAAAGCTTCGTTGCTGTCACAGGCAAGTACGTGCTGGAAAAACCCAGCGTCGAGCGCTTTGCCGAAACCACCTTACTGATGTGGGATATGGTTGCTCGGATTAAAGGCAGCAATCCCTTCGATCGTCCTAAATTGGGCAAACTCAAAGCAGTTTTGACCATTGGACAACCGCTTTCTGTATCCGATCGCTGGGACGACTACAAAAGCAATCGACGTAACGCCAAGCAAGCCGTCGTTAACCTGACGCAAGATTTACAAACAGCATTAGAGCAGATGGCAGTCAGGGAGTAGGGAAAGGGGGAGGCAGGGGGAGCAAGGGGGCAGGGGAAGTAAGAAGTAACCTAAAACAAGTTTTGGTATTCGCGATTCATACAAATCGTTGGCGACTCACTCGAAGCCAAACCTCAAAAACTCCTTTGCCTCCTCTGCTCCCTCCGCTCCCTTATCTTCTCATCCCTCACTTTGCCGTCTCCTTCGTTGCGGCTGTTTGTGGCTTGCTGCCGGAGTTTCGTACATTCATCACCTTACCCAGCAGGTCAAACCAGAAGGGCGCACCCATCGCGATCGCAAGCCCACTTACAATCCAACCGATGATGAGCTTGAGTAGCTCGATCGGTTTCGCCGCAATGAGTTGAACAATCGTAGAAGCATTTAAAGACCCTGGCTGACTAGAAAATGCTTCGCAAGGACTGCCACTTTCGGCGGCGACATTCGAGGGGCAATCAAACTGCCTGACAAAATTTTCTGGTTTCCAGCCAATGGGAAGCGATAGATCTTTGAGTGCTGCATCGGTTTGTTGCTTCAAAGCATTCAGATCGATAGGGCTGACTGGTGCTGCAGGATCGCGGACGGGAACAACTTCTGCCGCCTTGTTCGTAATGACCTGGCGTAAATTTTCATCGTTTGATAAGCGATTGACAATAAAAAAGGCATCTGAGTTTGTGACGCTTGCCAACACTAAACCAATGACCATTGCTACGCCTTTTGCATTGCGTTTGTAAACACCAGAAGCACGATCCATTGAGCGATCGAACCAAACTTCGACCTCCTGGCGGAACTGACTCAGATCATGACTTGCTTGCTCAACTTTAGACTGTGCTCGTCTGGCAAGAATGGAAAAGCTATCTTTGATCGAGTTTGGCAACGCTCCTAATGCCTGCTGAATCGTTTTGTAAGTCTGATAGTTGTCATAGACTGAGCGATCGGCATTCGTCAAACCCAATTTAACAAAGACAATGTTGATGACCACATACCGTTGTTCATTGCTCAGTTCTTCCAGGCTTCTGTTGATGACGAGTGTCCGTTCATCACCACCAAACTGATTGAGAACAGCACTCAAAACTTGCTGCCGTTGTTCTCCACCTAATTGACTCAATGCTTTATGAAGCGTTCGCTTTTGCTGCTTCAATAAATTAATTTGTGGATTGAGCCTCGCCCGGTAGATCTTGCGGCGGCGATCGGTTAACTGCTTTTCAACACTCTGAAAGACATCTGGCGCGATCGCCAACAACTGCTCTTCAACCGTCTCAGGATATGCCTGCACAATTTCTTTTTCGATCGCTTCTGGATACGCATCTAAAAGCTGTTGTTCCAGTTCAGGATTCACTTGAGCTTCAAGTGGCACTGCCTTTTCAAGCAGCGATTTGTATGATTGAGCCACTTCTTGATAGGTAGTGCTGCTTTCATCAACCAATTGAGCGATTTCTGCCAAGCTGGGACGCAAACCGCCAGACAGTATCGCCCGTTCGTTATTCTGACCAAAAAGACTCAGCTTAAACGCTCTTAAGCGCTTTGAGAAGTAAAGTAAATCTTCACCGCTAGATGAAGTGGATGGCTCCAGCTCCGGTGCTTCAGGTTGAGGTGTTGCCGGATCAAAACCCTGAGACACATCTACCGCAACCGTCGATGGCGCGATCGGTGTAGCCGTTTGAGACGCTGGCAGCGGATAATTGGCAATATAAGCATCCAGACTTTCGCCCATACGCTCAACGCAGGTCGCTAACGTTGTGGCTTCCACAGTAAAGTCATGGAGAACATCAGCATACTCTTCGACAAGAGTTGCGAAGTTAGCATCACTGGTTAAATCTTTTTTAGCCTTCTCAGCAATGAGCCTAATTCTGCCTTTTTCCCAATCGCTCAACGGCGCTTCACCCTCTTGCACCTTGAAGCCTCCCACAATTCGGATGGCAAACTTTTCGAGCCTTACTTCTGTCAGCTTTCTAGCTAAAGTTGCCAGCCCCAATCGTTCTAGTAGCGTAGTCGAAAAGGTTTCTGGAGCAATATAAGACGGTCCTGAAGATTGGTGAGCACCAAACGCACCCTCTCTGTTTCCAGGAATGAACCAGCGAGTGATTGCACGCGCCCCCCTGGCAATAAAGCTTTTTGATACTTGATTAACGTTTTTCAGCAGCGGATCGTCATAGAGATTGCTCACTAACGCCCTGACTTGTTCTTCTTCAGGGGTACTAATACCACCCGCCAGAAAAACCTCGATCGCGTCTCTTAAATGTTTCGCTCGCCACTGAAACAGCGTCGTGAGTAGCTCTTGAAGCTCTGATGCAAGCAGGCTCAGAATCAAATAGATGAAAATTAAGCCGATCGCAACATCTAGAACAAACGGTAAACCCATAGAGACTGACCCCGATAGCTACAGAACCCATTCAAACCCTAAGGCTGGCGAATGAGCAAGAGTACTATACAGTCCTATGGAAAGGTTGCCTCTTTACTTAAACAAAACTTAGTGCGTTCATGTGATCGTGTCCGCATGGCAGAACGCCCTCCATCCGGTAAATAGAAGCCGTGACTACAAAAGCAACTCTTGCCTCTGCAAGCGAACAAAAGATCATTTTGCTTGAAGAGAACACTGAAATGAGTGCGCGATTTACTGAAATGAGAAAGCAAAGGCTTAAAACGTGTAAGCAAATTGCCGTTTTGCTTACACGATCCATTGAAATGAGTGCGCGATTTACTGAAATGAGAAAGCAAAGGCTTAAAACGTGTAAGCAAATTGCCGTTTTGCTTACACGATCCATTGAAATGAGTGCGCGATTTACTGAAATGAGAAAGCAAAGGCTTAAAACGAGTAAGCAAATTGCCGTTTTGCTGACGCAATCTATGAAATGAGAAGGCAAACAGGCGAAATGAGAAAGCAAATGTCCCTTTTGCTGACTGAATGAGTGGAAGAGGACGCGCGATCGCTCCACAGGCTCCTTCATGCGAGCCAAACGCTCTGCTGTTGTCCGCCAAGAGAGCAGCGAATCACGCAGAGTCACCTCGGACATTGCGATCGTCCTTAGAGGGTGTTTGAAAAGTGTCTGGCGGTTAAAACCGCGACTACATCAACAAAGTCCGCCTGCGCGGACTACCTCAGCACGAGGGTTTTGGAACCTGCGTAGGCAGGTTTCGTATCCAGTAGCGCTACCGAGTAAGCGGCATCGAGCAGTAGGCAAGGGAACAGGCTTGACGAGTTACATTGAGCGATTCAACAATACCCTGCGGCAACGGGTGTCCCGATTGGTGCGAAAAACGCTGTCCTTTTCTAAAGATGTGAACAATCACATTGCTGCAATCTGGAACTTCATTCATCACTACAACGAGCAACAGCGACGCACAATCGCACGAAACCACCCTATTTCCCCTATCCTTTCCTAAATGGCACTACCGCCTGATGTTCAACGTAGGTTGAAGCGTGTCGTTGATTAAGCTGTTGTGGATTGCGCGGCAAATGCTTGCAGCGATCGCGGTTCCATGAAGGTGAGATACTGTGTGACAAGCTCTGGAGGTAACAATTCGATCAGTAATTGATTTTCCAACCAGAATTCAATGACATCGAAATAATCATCACCACGCCGACATAGCACCATGCGCCAACCTTCACGATCTGCGATCGCTTGAATTTCGGCTGCACTCACAGGCACAGAAATGGCAGTATGGTTCGCGGAGTAACGGGATGATGCCGGATTGGATCGGAGATGGCTCGCTTCATTCGCTGCGTCACCAGGGAATAAAGCAGTACCGAATGGGTGAACTTCGATCATGGTTCCTTGGGAATCTAAAGCCAGAGCGACGTAGCTGCCAGGATAACCCGGAAAGGGGATCGATGTTCCTTGCAACACTTCTGCTAGCACTTGGCTAACATGCAGAGGATTGTGTGCAGCGATCGAAATATGATGAATCGTGGGATTAACTCCATTAAATTAAACTGGATAATGCAACTATTTCGTGTCCTTGAATTCATGTTTTTAACCAGCATGGGCAAAGCGATCGCGATCGTGCCGTTCGTCAAAATCGAGAATTGGTCCCTTTGGCACAATTCGATTGGGATTGATCTCAGTCATACTCATGTAATAACCGCGCTTAATATGATCCAGGTTGCACGTCGCTTTGAACTCAGGACGCTGATAGAGATCCTTGACGTAGTTCCAAAGGTTTGGATAGTCGATAATTCGCCGCAAATTGCACTTAAAGTGACCGTAATACACTGAGTCGAAGCGATATAGGGTGGTAAACAGACAAATATCAACTTCAGTGAGTTGCTTGCCACATAAATAGCGCTGCTTGTTCAGAACGATTTCCCACCGATCTAAATGCTCGAAAAGTTCAGTCACCGCCTCTTCGTAGGCGGCTTGTGAAGTCGCAAAACCAGCTCGATAGACACCCGCGTTGATCGGCATGTAGATTGCATCGATCGTTTGATCAATTTTCTGTCGTAGGTTATGTGGGTATAAGTCGATTTTCTGCGTTGCCAATTCTGCAAACTCTACGTCAAACATTCGGATGATTTCACGAGATTCGTTGTTGACGATGGTTTGGGTTTGCCTATCCCACAGCACCGGAACTGTCACTCGTCCAGTGAATTTGGGATTGGCTTTTGCATAGATCTCTTGCAAATATTGAACGTGATTGACCGAGTCAAGCATCGCGCTTGGTGCTTCCGAAAAACTCCACCCCTTGTCGCCAAGAATCGGATCGGCGATAGAGACTGAGATCACATCCTGCAACCCTTTGAGTTCTCGCATAATTAACGCGCGATGTGCCCACGGACATCCCAGAGAAACATAGAGGTGATAGCGTCCTGTCTCTGCCTTAAACCCGCTCGATCCATCAGCAGTCACGCGATCGCGAAACGTTGTCGTTCTCTCCTTGAATTTACCGCTCTGATCTTGATCCTTGCGTTCAGTTGTCCATTTGCCCTGGATCATTAGTCCTGATGCCATAATTTCCTCCGAATCGTCATGGCGTAATTCTGATAAAAGCAAGTTTTTTACTGCTCGCCTTGTTCAACGAGACGAGCAGTAAACTTATTCGTCCTAAGTCGCGTAATAGAACCGTTCGTGAACAACTTTGCCATCTTTCCAGCGTTGTACAGACACCTGATCGTGCGTGACTTTGCCCCATTCTGCGTGGGTATAGTCCACAAACCATTCAGAAATAATCACATCCTCACCATAGGCAACCGCCTTCACTTCCATTGCACGAAATTCAGTCACTTTAGAGAAGAAGTTCAGTTCTCGGTTGCGGTTCGCAGCTTTCCCAAAAATAGCGGGTGTTTCATTCTCTTGCATTACCACATCATCGCCATAGTATTTCTCGAAAGCTTCCATGGTTTTTCCTTGCAAAACCAGGCTCTTGATAGCTTCAAAGTTTGCGCTGAGATCGGTCGCTGTAATCATGATTTTTCTCCTTTTAGAAGTGATTTGGGGTGTTGAACTAAACATCTGAATTGAACCTACAAGATTTATGATGATTCATTCTTCTGGATTTGAGAAGACGGTAGAATTGAATATCGTTCATTCCTAGATGGAATAAATCTCCATGCTAGATCTCATTACTTGTATGAAAAGTTTTGTGCGAACGGTGGAGACGGGTAGTTTCTCTGCCGTAGCCAGAGAGATGAATACGAGTCAGCCCACCATTAGTAAACAGATTGCTGCCCTAGAAGAATATTTAGATGTGCAACTACTAGTGCGATCGACGCGCACAATGAACATGACGGATGAGGGGATACGCTTTTATGAGCATTGTCAGCAGGTTTTAGAAGCGTTATCTGAGGCGGAGTCTAGTGTGGGAAAACGACAAAAACCCTCTGGAACGCTAAGGATCAATTGCTTAGCAGCTTTTGGACAGATGCAGTTGCTTCCTCGCCTCAAGCAGTTTCTCGATCGCTATCCCGATATCAAAGTTGACCTCAACATGTCTGAGCACTTTGCCGATTTAGTTGGAGAGGGCATTGATTTAGGCATTAGAATTGGCGGTTCTGTTGACCATAACTTAATCTCACAACCGATTGGTATCTCTAGATTTGTGACCGTAGCATCGGTGAAATATTTAAAGAAATTTGGCGAACCACAGGTGCCCACAGACCTTTTGCAGCATAACTGTATTGTTTATACGCCCCAGTCCACGGGCAATGAATGGCCGTTTCGAGGGACAACGGTAAAGGTGCAGGGAAATTTGCAAGTCAATAGCTCCATAGCACATCGTGGAGCGGTTTTGACCGACATTGGCATTGGCACAGCACCGATGTGGGCGTACAGTCATGAAATACAAATTCAAGCGGTTAAAGTTATCCTTGCAGAATATGAAATAGACCCGCTGCCCATTCACGCTGTTTATCGGCGAGGACGTTTTCAATCAGCAAAGGTGAAATGCTTTATTAACTTTCTTCTGGATGAGTTCAATCTTAGACTGTCTTGAATGACTGGAGATGCGCCGATCAGACTCGTGCCGCTGTGCTGGTATCGCTCTGGAGTGCCCTAAACTGTGCGGTTTGGGGCGATCGGTAGGAGTAAGAAGATGGAGGAGCGATCGGTTGGTCGAAAGCCCAACAAGCCTTTGGAGCGAACTTGCAGGGTTTTATTGCTTCGCTTCGGTGTTGCTTGTCGCCGCACAACTTCACCGTTAGGAGTTGAGGATGACTTTAACCACGATCGCCCCACTGAGAAAAGCGCGATCGCCTCTCGCTGTCAGTTGCATGAAGTAACCGCATCATCCGATTAGAGTGAATCAGCTACTGTACGCGTGAATTTGATTGATGCTCAAGCAAGTTCTGCCTGATACGTCTCTTGCAAGAAATTCACGAGCCAATCTTTGGCGTGATAGGTCGCGCGGCAATCATCTTCGTTGTAGGTGAGGATGGCATCAAGGTAAGTGCGATCGCCCGTCGAGAGCCATTGAGCATACCAGTAAATGGATTGGGCACCATTGGCACTAGGGTCACGCCAGTCAAAGCCTAACCAGCGGGCGATCGGTTTCAGCGCATAGCTTTCGACAGGCAGTGTCACTATACGCGTAACCCGCTCGTGCAGGTCAACAAAGCGGGTTAGGAGAGGACGTATTCGTTGTGGTGGCGTGCCGTAGAGTTTGGCAAGTCGTTCGACTGTCTGGACTTCAAATGGGCAGAAGTGAAAGATGGGAGCAGTGGGATACTGCCAGACCAGATCGAGAAACTGTTCCCACACCAGCACTTCGTCTTCAGGTCGTTCGGCAAGGAGTGGATAGAACGTTTCGGTTTGAGCGGGGCGATCAATGACCAGCACGCCATGCAAATAGACCAGATTCAGCGCTGGCTCGGCTTCAATATCGAAGTAAAGTTCTACTGGAGCGGTCGGTATGTCTTCTAAAAAATTGGGATTGGTAATACTTTCAATCAGCAGCGCCCGGTTGTGCAAGGTCGATCGCGCTTGACGGACTAATTTATAGGCTGTTTCGCTGCCAAAGCCTGGTAATGGTGCAAGCTGAGTCGCATTCATATCAGCAACGGCTTTCACCGTCGTCAGGTGCAACGCCTGGAGTTGCAGATAGCGGGTAGGTGTCACTCCAGGCAGCAGAGAGAGGTGTTGCTCGGTTTTGGCGATCGCGTAGCAATGCCCGAACCAATGACATAAGCTACAGCGGTTACGTGCAATGAAGACTTCTGGGGCTTCCGATCGCGACAGCACCTGAATGCATTCCTCTAAGATTGCCTGCATTCGAGGCACCATTTCCCACAGGTCTACGGCATAGGCACCACGTTCTCGCAGCATCAGCCACGCTGTTTCCGACCAGGCTCCCTGCACTTGCGCCAGCACCAGCATGTGAAATGCCGTCACAATCTGGTATTCCAGCTTCGGGCGCTTGCCTAATTTAATTTCAGTTGGTTCATAGAGCCAGTCGCCAAAATGCGATTCCCCTGGTCGCTTAATTAACAGATCTGGATTGCTGACCAGCGTGACACCCTGCGGAGTTTCTGCTAACAACACCCCCTGGTAAATGCGCTCTACCCCTTGCTGCATCAGTGCCAACGTTGCTTGTGCGCCAGCGTTCCAGTCTCGTGACGCATAGCGGGGCTGACGAATCTCTTGATCAGCGAGGAGCGATCGCTGGTTGCTTTGGCTATCTTGCAGCAGCTTGAGCAGGTAGTCACTGGGTGGATCTCGCTGGCTGAGATCGCCATACAGGTCTAGAAACGCCCGTCGGCTACAGCGCTGATAGTTAAGTAGCAGTTCAGCATTCAATAACATGCTTTCAAGCTAACAGGAAAAGTGCAGGGTGACCGTTGTAGATGTTGTCTACTGCTAGAATGCTAACGCTTTGTCTCTACCAGTACGTTACCATGACAGGCATTTTTGCTTCCCAAATTTCTCTGACTGACTATCGCAAACAGTTTCCGGGTTTAGCCAACAAGGCATACTTCAACTATGGTGGGCAGGGACCGATGCCGCAGGTGGCGCTAGAGGCAATTCAACAGTCATATACTCAAATCCAGCAGTTGGGACCGTTCTCCAGTCGGAGCTATGAGTGGGTTGTGGAGGAGGCAGAGCGTACTAGAGGAGCGATCGCGTCAGCACTGGGCACCACACCTCAAACCATCACGTTGACGGAAAACGTCTCCGCAGGCTGCAACATTGCGCTGTGGGGCATTGACTGGAAGGCGGGCGATCATTTGCTGCTGTCTGACTGCGAACATCACAGCGTTATTGCCTCAGTGCAAGAGCTTCAGCGTCGGTTTGCGATCGAAGTCTCTACCTGTCCGCTGCAAGCCACGCTCAATGAGGGCGACCCGGTAGCAGTGCTCGCGGAACATTTGCGACCCAACACGCGCCTGGTTGTCCTCAGCCATATTCTTTGGAACACAGGGCAGTTACTTCCTTTAGCAGAGATGATCACCGTCTGCCACAGCTATCCGAGCCATCAGCCGATGCGAGTGCTGGTTGATGCCGCTCAGTCGGTGGGCATGATATCCCTTTCCCTGGACGAACTACAGGCAGATTTCTACGCCTTTACAGGACATAAGTGGTGGTGCGGACCCGAAGGCTTGGGTGGGCTGTACGTTCGCCCCGAGGCGTTAGACACGTTACATCCCACCTTCGCTGGTTGGCGGGGCATTACCGTTGATCGCACGGGACATCCAACGGGATGGAAACCAAACGGACTGCGCTACGAAATGGCAACATCTGCCTATCCGCTGTATGCAGGACTCAGAGCTGCGATCGCCCTCCAAGATGAATGGGGCACTGCCCACGATCGCTATCAGCGCTTGCAAGCACTCAGCCAGCAACTGTGGCAGCAGTTGCGGTTACTACCGGATGTATCTTGTCTGCGATCGTCGCCGCCAGACACAGGGTTGGTCTCATTCCAACTGACGGACAACTCCCACAGTCAACTGGTGAAATTTTTAGAAGCAAAGAATGTCATGATTCGCCTCATTCTTGATCCCGATTGCGTTCGTGCCTGTGTACACTACCTGACTCTGGAAGCGGAAGTGGAGCAGCTAGTAGAGTCGATTCGACAATTCATCTCAACTGAAGCGAAAAAGAGTTAGGGAAGCCGAGAGGAGCGTGTTTGTCTATTTAGTTGAACAGGTGTTGTTGTCGCTTGTTCAGTGAAACATACGCATTCCAATTCAGCACTTTGCGGTGCATTCTTACTTTCATTGCTTTTGCTGCTAACGTGTAGCCGCCATCTGCACCATCGATAAAATGAACCTGAGGTCCGTTATGTTCAAAAACCAGGCATGTCATTAAAGCGCGATCGGAAATGTGCGTTCCGTAGACTAAATTGCCAGCCTTATACTGTGCCTCAAGATAGTTCACGAGCGCTTCTCGCTGTACGACAGTGCCAGACATCACCAAACGCAGCATGTCGTCAAATTTGCGGTAATCAGTAGCATTGGTCAGGTTTTTTTTGTAAATACCCCAATCCATTTCACCGAACTTGAGCTTGAAGCGCATGAAAACCAATCCAAGCAAGTTCTCTAACTTAATCTTCCACAAATAGAGCAGTTTGTCGAACCAGCGGCGTGATTTAGCGCGTAGCTTGGTCTCTTTAATAAGCGCTTCTGTGCAAAATGTAAGATTAGTGTTTTGATCGGAAACTGGATGATAGCTCAGATCGTCGCCATAGATTGTTTCAATCTGGTCAATCACCTTTTGATAAACATTGTATGAGTTTCGTGATGCCTGCGATGTTTCTAGAACGATCAGACTCAGTATTTCTTCGTGCAGGCTAGGAAGGTCTTGCCATCGGCATTCTAAGCCTGACAGATCAACATTTTCAAAGGTCTCAGACGGCATCAACCGATAGAGATTATCGTCGTCAGACGATTTGACTAGCTGAGTAGCGTAAGTGAGTCCACCACCTGTAACCACTGCCTGACTATAGTTCTCTGAAACTTTTAATCTTGCAATCTTTAAGGCATAGTTAGCATCTGTAACAGTAGATACGGGGACAATGCCAATACGAAGATTCAAATTAAACTCTGATTGGGCAAGTTGCTGCATTGCCAGTAAGGCTTGCTTGGCGGCAGTGTATAGGATGGGTGGAATTAACATTGAAGCGCCATCACCACCAAACACAAAAGGAATATCAATCTTTTGTGCCACATTTAAGACAGCAATAATCGAACAAGCGCCTAAAAGATTGACATCCTTATAGCGTCCTTGCTCGATCGCTTTAGTTGATTCAACAATATCAGTAATCAAAACGTACCAATCGTTAGGTACAGGGACAAATTTTGCCGCTTTGGTGATGTCGGCAAAGTTATCCAGGGGTGCCAGATCGGCGTAGAACGTTTCCGTGGACATAGATCATTTTATCGAGTTAGCGTTAACTATCACGGTTTCAACACCCCATTTCTAACCAACTGATATCAAATGGTTAGCTGATGAACCTGCCGCTGAAATAGGGATGTCTGGATCATTTGGGGCTATTCTTCGATCGCTGTCATCATTGTGGCTCAAAAAAATGTGTGCTGACACCGCTTTTCCACGCGAGTTACTGGGCTGGATTGCTGAATTACCCTTTCTGAGGCGTTAAGCTGGCTATGTTTGTGAGTCACTTGCTGCCCACCCTATTGCCGCGATCGCCTCTTAGAGGATGTTTTAAAAGTCCAGATGCGTGTAGCTCTGGCGACTGAAGTCGCGGCTACACGCACAAAACCTGCCTACGCAGGTTATAAAACCCTTACTCTGCGGTAGTCCGCGCAGGCGGACTTTGTTTACGTAGTCGCGGTTTTAACCGCCAGACACTTTTCAAACAACCTCTTAACTCCATGCCACAACCAATTCTTTATGTTGCGATCACAAATCATGGGTTTGGACATGCCACCCGTGCAGCGTCTGTAGTTGCCGAAATTCAGCGGTTGTGCCCCGATATCGTGATCATCTTGGTGACGACAGCACCGCGCTGGCTGCTGGAAGCTTACATCCATACCGACTTTATCCACCGCCCCAGAGCCTTTGACATCGGCATTCTACAAACCGATAGCGTCACGATGGATCAGCCAGCAACTTTGGAACGTCTTAAGGAGTTGCGATCGCAGCAAAATAGTCTGATTGCCTCCGAGGTGAACTTTATCAAGCAAAACCGTGTGGGGCTAATCCTGGCAGACATTCCACCGTTGGCGACGCTGCTGGCAAAGGCTGCCCAGGTGCCGTGCTGGATGATGAGCAATTTTGGCTGGGACTTTATCTATCGTCCCTGGGGTGGTGAGTTTGTAGACATAGCAGACTGGATTGCCGAATGCTTTAGCAAGTGCGATCGCCTGTTTCGTCTGCCGCTGCATGAGCCGATGACTGCGTTTCCCAACGTGACCGATGTGGGGTTGACTGGCGGCACACCCCGCTACAGCGTTGCACAACTGCGAGAAACCTTTGGGTTGAAGACGGATATTGATCGCACGGTGCTGATGACCTTTGGCGGCTTGGGGCTGAGTGCTATTCCTTACCAAAACTTGCAGCAGTTTGCGGACTGGCAGTTTTTGACGTTCGATCGCACTGCGCCTGACCTGCCGAACCTGATCAAAATTACCGACAACCACTATCGCCCCGTTGATTTGATGCCCGCCTGCGGACGCTTACTCTCAAAACCGGGCTACAGCACTTTCTCGGAAGCGTGTCGGTTAGGTACGCCGATCGTCTCTATCACCCGCGATGACTTTGCCGAAGCTGCCGTTTTGCTGGATGGCATTCAAGACTATGTGCCGTCGCAAATTCTCACGCCAACCGAGTTTTTTGAAGGGAGTTGGGACTTTTTGTATGAGCCGTTGCAGCCACCACGATCTAAGCCCATCATCACGGATGGCAATCAAGCTATTGCTCAAGCGGTAATTGATTACTTGATGGCTGATAGCGGGAGCGGGGAGTAGAGAGTTAGAAGTAGAGTGTAAAGGTAACGCTCTCAGCTATGAGTTGAGTGCAAATTAGGGTTGAGCATGACGGCGACAGACACAATTAAGCTGGATCAGTTTTTGAAGGTGGTGGGGATGGTGCAGTCTGGAGGGCAGGCAAAGCTGCTGATTCAGGCAGGAGAAGTGAAGGTGAATGGCACGGTGGAGACACGGCGGGGACGCAAGCTGGTGTTGGGCGATCGTGTCTCTACAATGGGCAATACCTTCAACGTTGAACCCTTAACCCTCCAACCTCCCAGCACTGGTGAGCCAAACCCGTGGGCATGATCCTTCCCCCGGACTCCCAATTCCCCACTCCCTACTCCCTCACACCGATAGACATTGCCTGCAAATCAAACCGATAATTCTCAATCACCGGGTTTGCCAGAAGTTGATCGCACATGCGATCGAGTTGTTCGCGGGCAGCTTCTTCACTGGCGGCATCCAGGGTCACTTCGATGTACTTACCGATTCTGATTTGTGCCACATTCTCGTAGCCCATGTGCTTCAGTCCTGATTGCACGGCTGTTCCGGCGGGGTCAAGAACCGACGGTCGCAGAGTAACATAGATTTGAGCCTGATATGTCTGAGCCACCTTCGTTTCCTGTAATGGAGTTGACGTTACTGATGCTATCGCTTTATGGGAGGCAGGAGGCAGGAGGCAGAAGGTCGAAGGCAGGAGGCAGAAGGCAGGAGGCAGAAGGCAGAAGGCAGAAGGCAGAAGGCAGAAGGCAGAAGGTAATCCTCCGAGCCTTAAGCTCGAATTCCCAAGTTCCAAGCTCGACACTCCGAGTTCTAAGCTCGACACTCCGAGTTCTAAGCTCGACACTCCGACCTCAAAGCTCGACGCTCCGACTCTAAACCTCCATCTTCCGACCTTTAAGCTCGACACTCCGAGTTCTAAGCTCGACACTCCGAGTTCTAAGCTCGACACTCCGACCTCTAAGCTCGACACTCCGACCTCTAAGCTCGACACTCCGACCCAAAATCTCCATCTTCCGACCTTTAAGCTCGACACTCCGAGTTCTAAGCTCAACACTCCGACCTCAAAGCTCGACACTCCGACTCTAAACCTCCATCTTCCGAGCTTTAAGCTCGACACTCCGACCTCAAAGCTCGACATCCCGACCTCAAAGCTCGATACTCCGACCCAAAACCTCCATCTTCCGACCTTTAAGCTCGACACTCCGAGTTCTAAGCTCGACACTCCGACCTCAAAGCTCGACACTCCGACCTCAAAGCTCGACACTTCGATTTCTAAGCTCGACACTCCGATCTCTAAGCTCGATACTCAAAACTCAAACCTTCCCCGCCTCCCCTGCTCCCCTTGCTTCCCCTACTTCCCCTGCCTCCCCTGCTCCCCTTGCTTCCCCTGCCTCCCCTCTCCCCTCACTCCTCACTCCTCACCTCCTCCATGAAAGCCAGTCGCACTCGTAGCCAGGAACGAATCATCAGCATTCTGAAAAGCATCAACCGGGCAATTTCCGCCCAGGATCTGTTCATCGAATTACGGAACCGTGATCAGGCGATGGGTCTGGCGACCGTATATCGTGCGTTGGAGGCGTTGAAGTTGGAGGGTGCTGTGCAGGCGCGGACGATGGCAGGCGGGGAGTCGCTGTATAGTTTGGTGCAAGAAGATAAGCATCATCTCACTTGCTTACAGTGCGGTGGTTCGATTCCGATCGACACGTGTCCAGTGCATGAATTAGAAGCGCAGTTGCACCAGTCGTACCAGTTCAAAATCTACTATCACATGCTGGAGTTCTTTGGGCTTTGCACGCAATGCCAAGCGGCTAATGCTACAAGTGAGTCTGTTAATTAGCTGGATGTGAATGAGTACGCACGCGATCGCCCCGGTTCAAGCCCTGCTGCATCAGGCAGCCTCTCTCCTGGTCTACCAGGCTGTTCTCAGTGACACTCCTGGTCAGGCATTTCTAGCACTATTGCAAGCGATTCGTCATGCCGAGCGCAATGCTGCCGCCGAAAATACGGAATGTCTGCACGCGTATGGCGGCTGGTTCAGTGCGCTGGCAGACGGTAAGCAAAGCTGGCAAGACCATTTGCTTACCCAAGTTTTACATGCTGACAACCCATTCACGCAGCAGGCACAGCGAACTGCTTTGAGCGACGTATCGCCTGCGCTAGTCGCAGCAGCGCGGCATGATCTCCAGGTGTTGCAGCAGATCTATGCGTTTAGCAGCCAACACTTGAGCCAGTTGGTTAAAGTAGCGGCGCATTTAAAAGCAGCACCTGTCGTGTGGAGCTATGAAGAGGCAGCAAACCTGGACTGGTTGCGATCGACCTTCCACTCGGCACCCGACTGGGGTACGGGTCTAGAGCCATTAGCAGCCCATTATCGCAAGCAGGGTGTCGGGCTGTTTGCTCAGTACAAAGCGTTGCAGTGGCAATCGGGGCGATTGGTTGGCATTAGCTCACCCGATCGCGTCCAGGTGACAGATTTAGTGGGCTACGAGTCGCAAAAAGAAGCTCTGCTGAAGAATACGACGTTTTTGCTCAAGGGCTATCCCGCGCTGCACGTGTTGCTTTATGGCAGTCGTGGCTCTGGTAAATCCTCATTGGTGAAAGGGCTGTTGCATCGCTATGGGGATGATGGGCTGCGTCTGATTGAGGTTGCAAAGGCGGAGTTGACGGATCTGCCCGCGATCGTCGAGCCACTACGAAACCTGCCGCAGAAGTTCATTATCTTCGTCGATGACCTGTCGTTTGAAGAGGATGAGGATGCGTACAAGGCGCTGAAGGTCGTGCTGGAGGGAAATCTGACCGCACGATCGCAGAACGTTGTGGTTTATGCCACGTCCAATCGACGGCATTTGATCCGCGAGTTCTTTGGCGATCGTCCCCGTCCCAGCGATGGCGATGAAGTTCACGCCTGGGATACCGTGCAGGAAAAGCTCTCCTTTAGCGATCGCTTTGGCTTGACCCTCACCTTTGAACCCGCTGACCAGAAAACCTATCTGCAAATCATTCACCATCTCGCCAAGCAAGCAGGAATTCAGCTTGATTCAGAGGCGTTGGAATTTCAGGCGCTTCAGTGGGCAACGCGACATAATGGGCGATCGGGTCGCAGTGCGCGACAGTTTATTGATTTTCTCAGCGCTGACTTGGCAGGAGTAGGAAATGGTGAAGGAGACGCAAAGTAAGGGTATCGTTGCTAACCTAAACTTGCGCTTACTGCTCTTTCTAAAAACTAATAACTAACGCTCCTAATCAGTGGCGGCAGATACGATTGGAACAAAACGCAAAGTCTTTGTAGCCGTATGATGGAAGTTGTTAGGCTATAGATCCTGCAAGCAGCTTACACCGAGTGAGCTTCTTTACGGACTGACCGACTTTTAAAACAACCTCTTAGACGCACAATGAATGGACGGGGAGATTTAGAAGTCTCGTACTAAGGCTTTGCGGTTTAATAACCGACCAATTAACCAGGTTTCGGCTACGCTCAACCTTCAGTCATAGCGGGTTGAGCGTAGCCGAAACCCAAACCACGGGTATCTTATTTTCTTGCAATCCCCTAAGTAGGAAGGTTCAATTAAATATAAAATCTGCGTCGGATGGGTATAGCCTTCGGCATTCAAGAAAAGCGAAGCGTAACCCATGCTGCTAAAGGTTTTGATGCGTTACGGCTATGCCTAACACATCCTACGTTTAATTTCACCCAGCTACTTAAGCTGAAGCAAAACGTCTTCCTACAATCGATACAATTGTGAAGGGCAGTAGCTTCGCAGTGCCTTACAGTGATGAGCCTCATGCATGAATCAGTATTTTGCAACAGTGGCGCGGGGGCTAGAAACGCTGGCAGCGCAGGAGTTAGAGCAGTTGGGTGCCAATGCGGTAGTACCAGGATTTTGTGGTGTTGCGTTTGCAGGCGATCGCACCCTGTTGTATCGCGTGAACCTCTGGGCTAGATTACCATTCCGCATTCTCATGAAACTGCATGAGTTTCCCTGCCGGGATACAGAGGATCTCTACCAGGGAATTCAGACGATCGACTGGTCGCAGTATCTCACGCCTGACCTGACATTAGCGGTCAATACGACGGGCAAAACTGAGCAGCTTAACCATACCCATTTCACGGCGCTTCAGGTCAAACGGGCGATCGTCGAGCAGCAGCAAGAACGGACGGGCGATCGCTCTGATGTCGAACTGCAATTACCAGATGTGCAAATCAGCGTCCATCTTGAACGCGACACCTGTACCGTCAGCCTGGATAGTTCGGGTCAGAGTCTGCACCGTCGAGGCTACCGTCCAGCGGTTGGTGCTGCACCGTTGAAGGAATCGCTGGCAGCAGCTTTGGTTCAACTGTCGGACTGGCGACCAGAGCAGATGTTTTACGATCCCCTCTGTGGCTCTGGTACGTTGCCGTTGGAAGCAAGTTTGAAAGCGCTCAACATTGCACCGGGACTGTTTCGCGATCGGTTTGGCTTTGAAACCTGGCTGGACGCAGATTTGTCTTTGTTAGAAAAACTGATTGAAGCAGCGGAAACCAGTCAGTTAGATAGCCTTCCCGCACCAATTTGGGGCAGCGATCGCGATGCCGATGTGATTAAGCAAGCGCTGACCAACGCAACCAACTGTGGTGTGTCGAACCACGTTTATTTCACGGCGATCGACCTTGAAGACGTTGCCGCACCCTCAGACAGCGGCGTGTTGTTCTGCAATCCGCCCTATGGCGAACGGTTAGGACGGGATAGCGATCTGGGTGCGTTCTACAAACGGTTAGGCGATGTGCTGAAGCAACGCTTCAAAGGCTGGACGGCGTTTGTGCTGAGTGGTAATAAGGAACTCTCGCAGTCGATCGGGCTGAAATCCTCCCAACGGTTTGCCGTTTACAATGGCACGTTGCCCTGTCAGTTGATGAAGTATGAACTGTACTGAATCAAGCGCTAAGCGGCAGCATTGCAGAGATTGCCGATGATTTGGAAGGTTACAATCGAGGGTAGTGAAGCGATCGACAACGAGGATCAAGCACCGATGGCAACTCTATCGCAAGCCTATTTGCAATGGGAACGGCAAACGGAAGCACGAGGGATGCAGCAAGGTGCTGAACACGGAACTCGCTTGTTGATCCTCCAACTTCTCAACCGGCGAGTAGGAGAACTGCCCGATTCGCTACGATCGCAAATAGTTAATCTGGCTCATGAGACAACGCTCCATTAGGCAGAATTTGGAACTCAAGTTCTTCGTCATATCCAGCGAGGATGTACACATTCCGAGTTCTCACATCAACGCAAATTAAATATATCGGTTGAAGCATCGTAAACGTTAGCTGATAGCCAATACGATACAAACTCGCTAGTTATTCAGCAGTAGGCATTACAGGTCGTTACATTACACCCTTTTTTGCTCATCTTAGCAATTGTTTCAGTCACCTCATGCTTTAGATTTTGACAGAAACTTTCTGTCTACCAATTCAGAATAATAGACAGAAAGTTTCGTATCACAAACCGATCGCGCTAAGCGTAAACTTTGGATCGGCTGACGGTTGCCAACGCTTCGACCAAACTGCGAACAGCGGCGATCATGGCGATTTCGCTGTTGAGTTGGTTGATAGCGGCACCCACACCGATGCCGGATGCACCAGCGGCGATCGCCAGTGGAGCCGTCACATTTGACAGACCGGAGGCGCATAAGACGGGAACCTTGACCACACGGGAGATTTCATAAGCAGCAGCCAGGGTGGGAGCGGCTTTTTCGATAAGTCCCAACGTGCCGGAGTGAGTGGGCTGGCTGCTAGTACCGCCTTCGGTTTGGATGATGTCTGCTCCGGCTTGTACCAATGCTTCTGCCAGTTGCACCTGTTTATCGAGCGTCAGGATGTGAGGCACGGTGACGGAAAGGGTAATGGTGGGCAACAGTTCGCGGGTTTCGCGGGTCAGCGCCAGCACTTCATCCGCTTCAAAGCGACGACCTTGCGCGTAGAAGCTGTCGAAGTTGCCAATTTCGATCAGATCGGCTCCCGCATCAACGGCAATGACAAACTTTTCTGGCTCTACCGCAGAGACGCAGACGGGCAGATGGGTCAGTTGTTTTGCCAATCGTACCAGGTTGGGATCGGCAGCAATGTCTACAAAAGTGGCACCCCCGCGATCGGCAGCGTTGACCGTAGCAGCCACGCGATCGGCATCAAAGTTGTGCAGACCGCTAATAATCTTGAGGGCGCGTCCATTGTCCAGAGCATTCTGTAGCGCGGGATGAGTCATCATGGTGCTTTTTCTCGTTAAATTCGTACCGTCCATTTTGCCACCCAATGCTCGGAGATTCCAGCGTTTGACGAAGAGGGAGTGGGGAGTGGGGTGTGGGGAAAGAGTTTTGAGTTATGAATTTTGAGTTTTGAGTTGAAGTTGCCTTCTGTCCTCTGCCTTCTGTCTCCCTTGCTTCCCCTGCCTCCCCTTGCTTCCTCTGCCTCCTGCCCTCTGCGCCTCCGCAGTATCAGCGTAAAGCCCGCTCAATGTTCACTCCACGGCTCTGCATGGTTTGCTCAAATAAAGCGGTGGGCAATGCTTCTTCGATCGCCCACACACCCGGTTTGTTGAGTTTGCCTGACAACAGCAACTCGGTAACGCTGCCTGTGCCATAGCCAGCGGCGATCGCCGTATTGTCATGCATCAGCGTGGCGTAGCTTTTGGCTGCTTTACCGTCTTTCTCACCGCTGACTTCAACCCGAATGGCAACCCCAATACCGCTAAAGCGATCGGTCACATCGGTCATAAAGTGGCTGACGTAGGATAAAAACTCAATAACAGCGCGCGTTTGCAGCAAGCGAGGATGCCACCAGCGAGCCACGCTCCAGGTGAGAAAATTGTAGAAGTCGGGTACGGTGCCAAATTTGGTGATGACTGTTTTGACGGGAAACGCACTGGGGATAGTGAATGCTTCGGGCACATCAAACCAGTACACGCCAACGCGACCATAAGGCGGGGGAAACTCGACGACTTCGCGATCGCTGTACGGCTTCACTGCCTGCCATTCCCCCTTCAGCCATGCCTGAAAGGGACGCTGCAAGCCGAGAAACGTTGTTCGCATCACCGTCACACCTGCCCCACCAGAGCCAGCCACCACATAGCTAAGATGCACCGTTTCAGCGGTATCCAGTTGCTCAATGCTCTGTCGCACCATGCTATTTGAGATGCCGGGAAAAATACCTGTGTTGACGATCGCCATGACTCCCGCTGCTTCTGCCGCCTCACGGTAGGCGATTGCCTTGCGTGTATAGGACGGGTGATCGCTCACATCCACATAATTCACCCCCGCAGCGATACAGGCTTCCAGCACTCTGCCATCACGATGATGAAACGGTCCTGCACAATGCACGACGACATTACGACTGTGGCGATCGTCTGTCTGCAAGGCACGAATGGCGGCAGTAAGGGTATCGCGATCGTCCAAATCCAGCTCTAAAAATTGAACCTGTGCGCCCAGAGCAGCATTCTGCTTAGAGTACTCATTGCGCCCAGTAATCGTAATTTCCGCATCCGTGTTGGCGGCAAGATCAGCGGCAACCTGGCGACCAATGCGCCCTTGCCCACCCAGAATTAACACTCGCTTTGTCATCGTTACACTTAAAAAATTTGCTCACCCAAACTGCCAATTACCTTAAGCAATCGGCAATCTCATCCAAAATCTACTCATTCAAGCGAAAAACGGATTGCACGGTCGATTTAATCGACTCTCTAGCATCGCGCAACGTTTGGACAAATGGCTGCTGTGTTTGCAGAAAGACCCGCGCACAGTTGCGTCCTGGCATCCCTGAAATAGAACCACCGGGATGGGTTCCGGCTCCCGTGAGAAACAGTCCGTCGATCGGCGTTTTGTAGTTGGCAATTTCGGGCAGGGGACGGAAAAACACCATCTGATCGAGGGTCATGTCGATGTGGTAGTAGTTGCCATTGACGGCACCTAATCGTTCACCTAGCTCAGCCGGACTTTCCACGCGTCGCCCGATCGTCGCTGTTTTCACGTTCGGCGCGTAGTCTGCCAGCTTGTCGATCACGCGATCGGCGACTTTGTTCTTCAGTTCATCCGTCCAACCAGTGCCATGCTGCCCGGTGCCTTCCAGCCCCGCAATTTTGTAGGGCGCGAAAAACTCAATCCAAACCGTGTGTTTGCCATCGGGAGCCATTGTGGGGTCTAGCATCGTCGGCTGCACCAGATAGAACGATGGGTCAGCGTCGGGAATGTTGCCGATCGACGGCTCGCTATGGGCAATTTCCACCTGTCGCACCGAATCAGCAATCAGCACCGAACCGATCAGATACTCATCGCGATGATGGTGATGCTCAAAGCGCAGCGGTTCATCCATTGCCAAATCAACTTTGAGAATGGTTTCGTTATTGTTCACAATGCGCCGCTGTAAACGTTCTCGTAGCTCAGGGTCAGCCGCATTCAAATCGGCAGGATCAACCATGTGCACCATCAGGCGTTGCGCGTCGATGTTAGAAATCACGCCCTTGGTCGCACGATATTCTGTGCCGTTTGCCACGCGCACACCCACCGCACGCCCATCATCCACCAAAATTTTGGCAACGTGCTGTTCTGTGAGAATGTCACCACCCAGCGCTTTAATCAATCGGACTAATGACTCTACCAGCGCACCCGTACCGCCTTTGGGTCGTGCCATACCAGGATTGTGCCGCATTGCCATCATAATGGCTCCAATGCCCAGCATTTTTTGGGATGGTGGCGCACCTAATTCGGATGACAGGCGGGCAAGGGGCGCTTTGAGAAACTCTGAGTCAAACCACTCATTGAGAATATCTTCCGCGCTGGTCAACATTGTGCGAATAAAGTCCAGCGTTTTGTCGGTCGAACCAATCACAGAGAACAAATCTTTAATCTTGGCAATGTCATAGTTGCCTGCAATATCAATCAACGACTTCGGCGGCGCGTTAAACATGGGAATCATCGCCCCGATCGCCCGCTGCCAGTAATTTGTAAACTCAGCGTACTTTTTCGCGTCACGTGGACTGAACTGTTCAATCTCGGCACAGGTCTTCTCGATCGATTGGTGCGCCAAAAAGTACTTCCCATCCGGATGCGGACAAAAGACGACTGGATCGCAAAAGAGATACTCCAGCCCGTACTTTGTTAGCTCCAGCTCTTCGACCACAGGACCGAGATGAATAAACTCGTGGTCGATCGCGCAGAGATTGAACTTGAAATCAGGCAACTCTGGAATCACTGCTTCGGTCGTTGCGGCTCCACCGGGCACCGATCGCTTCTCCAGCAGCAACACACGATAGCCAGCTTTCAGCAGATACGCCGCACATACCAGCCCATTATGCCCCGCACCAATGACGACGACATCGTACTCTTGCATTCGTACCACTCCAGAGGCTTACATTTCGTAAGTTTAGGTTAGATAACGCTGCCGGACGAGCCATCGACCGAATTGTTGATTTTTTTAGAGCAAATTTTTGAACCTGCCTGTTCCATTTTTTATTAGCCGGGGAATTCTGCAATAAAGGTTTTCTACCAGGAGGTTTTTATGTCGAGTGTGGGTTTAAACAAGTGGATTGTCAGCGGCAATCTGGCAGCCGATGCAGAAATCAAGACTGTTGATCTCCGCAGTGGCGAGTGTTAACCAATAAAAAAGTAAAACACAGGATAAAAAAGTAAAACATAGGATAAAAAAGTAAAACAATTTGGAGTCTTGACAAAGATGCTACAATAAGTGGATTGACTTTTAGTGATGAAATACACATATTCCTTTGCATATAAATGTTCGCAAGGGTATGCATGGCATTTCCAGCTCCCGTAAGGTACAAGCTAGGGGCTCAAACCCTTGCCCTGTATCGTCTCACCTGTATCTCATTTGACAGAGAACTGCTATATCATCATCACCCTATTGGAAAAAAAGTCATACATACCTGTCAAGCTCTGTTTTTAGGGCAGAACGTCAGGGCTTTTCTTTTTTTTCTCTGTAGAAGGTAACACCTATCCTATTTGCAGCTCAAAAATACAACTCAGAGTATAAAGCGTCTGAAGTTCTAGCTCTCTCTTTCCAGAGGCAATTGAGAAGGTTAGTGTCGATTCTATCCATACCTTTTAAGACTAAACCAACCATTAACTCTAAGCATCAGATATAAAATCTGTGATGGAAGGAACAAGGAACTTTATTAGTAAGATATGAGCAATGCGATCAATTGCTGGTTGTATATCGCAAGCAAGCAAGCAAAGACTAAGGTACACCTCCGGTTTGTTGCTCAAACTAAGATGAGTGCTTTCTAAGAAATCATGCCCGTAATAGCTTGTAAAATCCTCCGCAAACTTCTGGGCATCAAAATTAGCCTCTCCCATTCTGGAGAACCTCAAATAACCTTTCTCAACCAAATACGC
Organism: Tildeniella sp.; assembly: GCF_059505325.1. Classification (NCBI taxonomy): domain Bacteria; kingdom Bacillati; phylum Cyanobacteriota; class Cyanophyceae; order Oculatellales; family Oculatellaceae; genus Tildeniella; species Tildeniella sp. Next base: position 16,781 of record NZ_JCACKI010000029.1, on the reverse strand, counting down.
TTTGTACTTTTTACGAAGCCACGAAAAGCCCTTAAAGACAAAACTTTGGTTCATGATGAATTGAGTATCCTTTGCAAAGCTCAACAAAGCCTGCAAAGTTTCTTCTCTATAGCTGCTTACTCGATCGCTAAAAACACAGTTTTCTAAGCTTGCTGCTTGATACTCTATTTTCTGTGTTTGAATTTTAATTTTGCTATCTAGCAAATGGGAGCCATGAACTAGACAGACAGAAATCCCAGGAATGTTGTGAAGTCTATTCCAATAGGACTCGCCATATTGCTCTAAGTGATTTTGTAGACAATTTGGACAGAATCGCAAGAATTTTCGAAAATATGCTTCTTCGATGAGAGAAATTCGTGCTAGTTCCGAGATAGAGCGATTTTGCACTCCACCCATTGATCGTCTAACTTGCCAAGCCTCTGCATCTGTCAAAAACGCTTTGTAGAAGGGGTACAAAGTATGATTTTGGATAATTCCGTCTACAGTATATTTTTTTAAGTACAAGTTTGAGACGAAATCACCTATGTCACAAGGTAAAAAAAAGTCTCTTGTTTGTTGAGATGATTTCCCAAAGAACTCTTTATGAGTTCGTGAAAAGCTTTCGTTTCCAGTTCTTATATGATAGCGGGCAATGATGCTACACAGCAGTTCGTCTGGATAAGGCTTAATATTGAGAATAAGGTATCCCATTGAAAATAGGTTGTCCACTAAAACAGAACATATCTTGAGAAGGGCACTTATGAAAAAAGACAAAGTATAGTCGAATTTCAACCATTTTGAACAAGAAATTTCTCTACAGGATCCATAAAAATTCCATAAGATTGCAAAACTTCAAACTCAGATATATTGCTTTCCTGGGCTTTCTTAGTAATTAATCTAAGGTCATTCTCCCGATATTCTAAGACTGCTTTACTCTGCTTCTTGTTCGCCACATTGCTGAATTTTGAGACCAAACTATCTAGCGCTAGTTTATGAGCTGCTGTAATAAGAGACTGTAAGTCCTCTTCCTTAGGATTCGACTCTAATGCCTTTTCCACACAAGCTTTGACTAAGAAGGAATCGAGAGTTTCATCAAGTTCGTAGAGGGCTTTAGTGAGGAATTGCTGTTTGAGAACAATCTCTTCCTCTTTTTTTCGCCGCTCCTTTGATCTCCTATGAAGCTCATCGCTTTCCCTCTTCTTAGTCTTCTGTGAGCAAGTTTCTCGAAATTCTTCAATGTCGAAGTTATCTAATAAATCCTCGTACAAATCTATATTCTCTGAATTATTATCTTGAATGGAATCAAGTAAGGGTCGAAGGTTAATAAAGATTTCTTGTGCAACTTCACCGAGCAACTTTGCAGTAATAATTTCATCTCCTCCATCAGCAATTGCTCTCCATTGACATGCCTTATGCAGTTTAATAGCAAGGTCAGGAATAAATTTACATTCTTTAACGAAAGCCTCACCTATTTCTGCTGTATAAGGCGTTGGTGTTCTTGTCCATTGTGATTCAAATAGACTCTGAATAAAATTAGACCAATCCTCCTTATCTAAAATTCGTCCCCACTGAACTCCTCCTGCTCGCCGCGCCTTGCTAAGGCTTCCTCGAAGCAGTTTCGCAGCTCTTCTAGTACCAGCTTGAAAGACTGGAATGCCGATATTTACAAGATTAACGAAATAATTCAGCATTCGTTCTGGGAGTTCTTTCTTAGCGGCAGTAAGGTTTTGCAATTCATCGATAAACAAAAGACCTAACCGATACTTGTCTGCAATGGCTGCAACTTCAGCAAGGAGAGTTCCTTCAGAAGTAGTGCTTATACTATATTTATTGGCGTAACTTTTCTTGCCAGCTAATCCAAATGTTCTATCAACTTCCCGAAAAACAAACAGACACAATTCTTTAATAGAGCCTGCATGGGGACAGTTAACTACGAGGTAGACAAGCTGCAAAAAATCATATTCAGGATGATAGATAACCTGAGGATAAACACTAAGAGCGCGGAGAACAGCCGTTGTTTTACCGCATCCGGAGAGCCCAATCAAAATATTTCCATGTGCAGAAGAAGAAGCTGAAATAAATTGAGCGAGATTATGCCCAGCTTTCTGGACAGCTGCTCCATGAATCTGTTGTGCACGCTCTGCATCCTTAGGAGAGTAAATCCCTCTCGCTATATAGCCCTGCATAATAGCTCCATTGATGGCATCATATATGCCAATGTGCTCAGGAAGTGGATGGAAATATCCATTCACTACAGGCTTAAGATTTGGAGTGAGATGGTAGAAGTGAAGGTTTGGTATGGGTCCAGTCAATCGATGCACAAATTGGTGCCTTGTCCTAGGTGATTGATTCCGTTCCTCGCTAGTAGAACTGGGATAGCTTTGTACCCTCTCAAAAAACTCATGCTCCTCTAGAACTGCAGGAAGTGCTTGGAGCAAGGGATTGCAATCGTACTCTGGTACCCCATGCAATTTATAGTCTGCTACATGAGCATAAATTCCACTAGGAAGTAAAATCCATTGATTTTCAGGATCCATTTGCTTTCTCCTTAGCCTGTTTGATGGAATTCCTACGCCTTGCACGAGCTGATAAAGGTTCGGGCTGAACTTTTGATTCATCAAGAGCTTCGGTAGAATCTGAATGACCAATTTTAGTTTCTTGCTCAGATCCAACTGCACCTAAAGATTCTAGTGATTGTTCAACTTCAAGCAAGCCTAAAGGCTCTGGATCACCAAACTCATATTCCTCACCTTCAACGGCTCGATTAGCATCTTTGTCGCGCCCTCGGTTGTTGCTTATACCAGAGAGCTTCTTTGTCTTACTTAAACTTGGATCATATTGAGCTTTTGCCTCAGATTTTGTCTCGGCAACTTCTGCCTCAATCTGATCCATTAATTGAGCTTCACCTTGAAACTCATCTTCTTCGCCCAATTTGTGATCAAGGTTTTCTCGTTTGATCAAATACTCGATTTCCTCGATAGATTTTCCAAAGTATTTCTTCTCAGATGGATGGAGAAACAATTTCTCATACGTTCTTCCCCGCTCTTCCCTAACATAGATAACGTCAGGTCTCCTTAGATCAAATGAGATGTCTAAATTCTTCTCCCCTTCTGTCAGGTAACCTACATTGGCTAGTTGGATCAGCTTTTTGATTTGAGGGCTTTCAGAATAATACCTCCTACCCTTGAATACGATGCCTCTAGGTGTAACCCTTGCTTGAGCGGTTGGCAAAAGATTTAGCTTGACTATATCCTCAGGGAAATATCTAGGGTTTCCGGTATATCTACGTCCAAAATTCCATAATTTAATTGGAACTGGGGGTACATCATTTGCGATCATCTCCTCAGTTCGAGAATAGCTTTTTATTCGGTGGAAGTTGTTATGCCAGACAATGATTTTAAGCATTATCTTTGTAACACTTTTAAGCGTTAGCTTTGCATCTAAACGATAGTCCGGACCCTCTCTACGGGGTACTACATAACCTGGCAAGAAAGGCTCTACATACTTCTGTATCGTTCTGAAATAACGCTCTAAAACCCCTTTCCAGTCAGGACGATAAGGTGGAGCATTGACAACTCTAATGTCGAGATTATTGATTAAAGTGTCTGGCTTTTTGCCTGCCATCTCACCATTGTCGGCAAGAATTTCGTACGGCATTTCTCTACATGGCCACTCCTCCTCAGTAATGGAGAAGCCATATTTTTTACAGAATGAAACTTTATCTTCTGCCACGTTAGCTAATGCCATCATTGCACCCATCCATGATGGACCCTCTAAGCCAACATAAATGCCAACAATTAGTCGGCTGTAAACGTCCATGACAATATAAGCAACAGGTCTTCCCACAATCCAGTTTGAATTAAATTGTGAGATTACGTAGACATCAAGAATGACAGCATCAATGAGATACTGGTAGCCTGGACCAGGTGCCTTAACTGACCCTAAATGTGGAGCGACATCGCGAGCATAGGCAATCGAACCTCTTCGGGATTTTTCAGTCTTCTCAATATCAATATCCTTCTGGGACCAATACTCAAACTGCTCAAATGTTATCCGCTCACTGGGTGGGATTTCTTCTTTCCTTTTTTTACCTTTTTCATCAAGTATTTCTCTTCCAATGAAATATTTTCTTTTGGTCAGCTTAAACGCCGTTCTTAGTGGATTCTTACGCGTGCTATTGAAAAATTCCTCAAAACCAACTCTGATAATCTTTCTAATAGATTCACAAACGTTGATCCCTTCTCCAAACTTACTAACTAATTCAGGATTTCTAGGACGTCCTCTCTTTTTTTCACCTGCTGCTTTTGGAACACCAAAGCCTCCAGAATTAGGATAATCAGGTAGAAGAGCATTCTTATTCTTACCTCTTTGCCAGTACTTTTTAAGATTTACATAAATAGTTTTTGCACTTACTCTGCTTTTGTTCTTGCTCCTCCTCGTGCCCTTCTCTTTACCAGCATTATGCATCTCAACGATCGCTTCAATTAGAGGTCCTCGTTTATCAGCAAGAAAAATATCGGGCTCCATTTCAGAGCCGACAAGAGAGGAGATTAATTCAAAGTTCTTGTCACGAATAGCTTTATCACGACTTAATTCTTCCGTTCCCTTCTTCTTTCCTTTCTTCTGTTGAGTAGCTAAGCTCTCCTCAGAAATATACTTTGCAAACGGATCATCATCTAGAAGCTGAGCATGTCCTTCAGATAGAGCCGCTTCAACATCATAAGTTCGCCGCTTCGTTGGAAGAGCCGATGTACCAAAAATTTCAATAGCAAAGAGTATTGTGTAATCTGGCGCAACCCACAAAATTCTTTCTATGATTGGTTCCCCAGCTTCATTATTCCATTCAATTAGTCGGTTGACTGTCAAGTAGATGCTCATTTCGTATGTTGGCAATTAACTAAAAACCACTTGTTTAACTAAAGTCATTGAAGGATTCTCATCAAGTTGAAATGTCTCCAGATTAACTATAATTTTCTTGCAGGCAATCAAGTGCTTGAAGATACGAAAAGCCGTGCCTTCCTGTAATTTGAGGGTTCTATCTAAATAATCTGTAATAGAATAAATAGACTTTTCACAACCTTGAAATTTAGCAAAATGTTCTTTAACTGTCGGGACAGCAATCTGCAATTCTTCAATACTATTTTGAGTGGTCGCTTCTAAATGAAGGTCACCATGTATAAAGTTAAGGTTGTATGTCAAAACTTCTGGCAGTTGTCTTTCAGTGACGAGTTTCCATTCAATCTTCTTTAGCTCCCAGTAACGATATTCAAGTTCAAGTCTTGAAAGAACATTTTTCTCATCAGGTTGGCAGGATTTATCCCATTTCTTAAGGGCGGATGAAGGCTTGATAGCTATAGCAATCTTTTTCTCCCTCCCGTTTTCCTTATAACTAACTAGGAAATCAGTCGTAAGGATATAGGGGAAGTTACTTCTAGAATTGATAGGGTATTTCCAATTCAACTCCTTCGCAATCTTCTGGGCTAGCTCATAATCGAGCATGGGAAACTGTTCCTGAATATCAAAAACAATATCCGACCAATCCAATAGCAAGAAAAATTTCTGCTCTAGGAATGATAGCAAGTGATGTTCTCTACCTGTTGTCCAACCAGGTATCCGCGTCCTTCCAGTTTTAGGATGGAACTTATACACCTGTATCCAAGGTATATATTGTTTACCACAACCATCCCCTCGTCCTTCCTTAAGGTATTTCTCGTATTTTTTCTCACTCCAATCACGATCGGGTCTCATTGTATTTCACCATGTTAAAGGCTAAAGAAGGTCTGCTATGAGGACTTGAAAGGAATAAACGCCTTACGATATTATCAATAAGGCGTAAATCTGTTGGAGTCAGATTAACTACAATCGGGATCATCTCACTTTTGCCAATATGCCTTTTTGTCTAACGGCAGCATAATTATTTCGCCATTAGACAAGGATGTTTTTACAAAATTGGGATGCTCCCACTACAACCTTCCATTTCTCAACGCCTAACGACATCTCAGTTCATCAAGTTGCCACTCACAATCCATTTATTCAAGCCAACACTCGCGTTCTTAACGCCTTACGACATCTCAGCTCATTGCGCGTGCCGACGAAAAAGTCGTTCAGCGCTAGCTGGCTGTTCTTAACGCCTTACGACATCTCAGCTCATTGCGCAGCAGTGATTGAAACTCCTACCGCTACTGAGTTCTGACTCTGATTTGCAAGCACCTGCTAGAAGAAGATAAAAGTATTCGATGTTTCAGGTTTCCTAGGAGTCATTTTCTTGTGCAGTCCGTACTGTAGAAGCTTTTGATACTTTGCAAGCATCTGAAATGGATCAAAAGCTGTAAAGCTTTGTCAGAGAACCTTTCTAATCTCAAAGCTACTCAGGAATGTCAACTGCCGAAGGTGCTTGCAAAAATTTACGAGCTGTCATATTGATAGGACTGAATCTCTGTCCAAGCGTTAGCTGAAGGATATGGCTGCATAAGCTTCTGCAACTCATAACGCTTCCAGTATGTGCCCTTCAAGCCAAGATGGTTGACCCAATACGGTAAGGTTAGATAGCCAGTTTTACTTTGAACCAGCCAATATAATGCCTCTTGCTGTTCTTCTCCTACAATATTGATAGCATTTACTAAGTCATGGCTTTCACCCAAGCATAAGCCACCAAACCGAGTGATTAAAGCGGGATTAGCAAAGGCTTCTTGTATGCGTTCTGGTAGAGTCGGGCGAGATTTGTCAGAACCAGCCGCAACCCAAACAATTAACTCAACACCAGTGACTAACTCCTGATAGTCCAGCCGAATATTACTGGAATCAGCAACATCTCTTGTCTTAAAGCGATGCACTGTCCGAACCACAGTAGATTTTTCTAGTTCTTTAGTAAGAGCGATCGCTAATTGAGTACCGCAGTGCAAATAACGGTTGGTTTCCCCGGTTATCGAAAGCAGCATCCCGTAGACTGTAGCAGGCGGTGGTACAAGATAAGTTTCAATATATTCCCTAGCGCGTGATTGACGGAAGCAAGCGATCGGTACTTCGACTCTGAGTGCAATCATAGTGATACCTGTAAATCTCTGGCGATGACGTTTTTAATTGCTTCGACAGCAGCCTTTACACCTGGGAAAACGTGAGCGCCACATTCAGCTAAAGCCTCAGAGCAAAGCCCACCGACCCATAACTCCTCTGGATCTATATCTCCAGAGGAGATTTGTCGAATTAAGTTCTGAGAAGAAATATTCCCATCCTCATCCTCTTCAAAGCAATACAAAAGACGAGGTGCAAAATCATGTGTCCAGCGCAAAACCAGGCTACTAGGAGAGAAATCATAGAGAAACCGAGCGTGATTTCCCCCAACCTGGCTGAGTGAGATGAGACAGTCAAGTACGGCAAAGGCACGAGATTTGTCCTTTAGATGATCAGGAGTTAAGGCGAAACCATATTGGTACTTGGTCGCGTGAACCTCAGTGCTGTAAAGAGAATTCCGCCCCTTCTCGCCAGACTTAGCGTTGAAAATGGTATCTCCCATAAAAGAATTTATGGAAACGGCGCGAGCTACTTCTAATGCACCTCTTCTAGAAATATTTGTGCCTTTGGGCTCTTGAGTGAGCTTTGATTTACTAGCTTTGGACTTTGATTCCTGCTGAATTTGATCAGAGCCATCAACCTTTGCTGCCTCTAAGCGCAGGAAGCCGAAAATGTCATCATCTGCATAAGCTTCACTATCATAATCAGGGTTTTTTAGAGTAAAGCTGCAAGTGTCATCATTCCACTCACGGTTGACGTCATAGCCTCTTTTTTGCAAACTGTACCTAAGTGACCATCGAGTTGATTCCCCTGAGACTGTCGAATGGACTTCACCCTTCCATAAAATCTTCTGCAGGGTAGCTAGATTACCTTCGTTCTCTCCACGATTATTAGCGGCAATCCCATAATGAGTTAAAAAGTTTCCAAACAGATGTCTCATCTTTGTCTCCAAAATATTTAACCACTTTTGAAATTTCAAACATCTACTCACCTTTCTGAGATACGCTTTCTTCTGCTAAATTTCCAACCTTTTTGTAGCTAACCATTGAAAGTAGAAAGAGATCTCTTGTGAGCTTCCAATCAATTTGACCTGTAAGAATTGGCATCAATTCAGTCTGATTATTTACAACAACTGAGTTCGGAACGGCTTCGGCAAGAAAGCCCGTGAGAAACCCTCGAAAAGCATCTTCATTTTTACAAAGCCTTAGTCGATAGCGAAGTTGCTGATTTTTCCGTTCAATCTGAGCAAACTCTCCGTCTTGAGTGCGATCGTAAATTTTGGCGTAGATTCTTCTAAACGTTTCATGGCAAGCCTGGATAAATAATTCTTCTGCTCTACTATCATGCTTTGTCTTTCTCAACATATAGAGCAACACTTTCCTTGCATCTAAAATAAGCTGGAAAAATTCTTCATTCTGAGAATATTCAGAGAAACTAGACCACCAAGGCTGATTATTTGCTAAATTTTCTGTAATTATTTTGCCAGCAAAACTATAAGCCAATTTGCTTCTTTGGCTAGTGCAGTTCCAGACCATTGTTTGCAAATCAAACTCGCGAAAAACGCTGTAAGGGCTTAAAGTCTCTTCTCTGATACATAAATGTAAAATAATGCTGCGAGTATTCTGCTGCAGTGACCAAGGAGCTTGATTAAATAAGATAACTTGACCTCGATAAGGTTGAAGTTCTTCCGAAAACTCTTTTCCGGGCTGACAAGTAATAGATTTCAATCCAGCATCACCTAAACCAAAAGCAAAAAAGTCTCCATAACTAAGTTTTTCAGCTTGTTTTTGATTTCCAAGGTAGCCTTCCAAATCAGTAAATTCAGGAATGACTAAAGCGTATTGCCTCTTGCTTCCTTCGGCGCTATTTAGAAGTATGAAATACTTGCAAGCAACAATAGCAAAGAGTAAAACAAAAATCAATTCCACAGGCTCTTCAAATTTAGTATGCTCTTTAAAGGCATAATGACGTACTGTTAATCCTGGATATAGCCAACTCACAATGCCTATTGGTTCCGTTCTCAGCATTCCTTTCTCATCACAAAGCTTCTTTGCAAAGTCCTGATGTCCATACCTTTTCACTTTTTTATATTTAACTTCAACATCGCGACCACTTAATCGAATAAACTCACTTCCCTGTCCGTCTGAACTTATAGACTTATTGTGCTGCAAGAAGGTTCTCGTTAGACATTGATGGCGTGCTAATTGGGCTTCAATACTCATCTGATCTGAGTACAGACCCGTTAAAACTATGAGCCCTTTATTGTCTACTTGAAAAGCTCGATTAAGCAACCAATCTAAAACTTCAAAGTCTTCCCCATTCCAGGTGATGCAGATCTCACTGGGAGCGAGAGACCAATTTAACCTACCTGGCCTTAAGTTTTCCGTAGGGTAATTTTCTTGTAGCTTTCTGAGTGTCATCCAAAGCCCCACAAACCCAGCAAGGTGTAAAAGTGTCATTGCAGGGCAGTCAATCCTCAATCTGATACTCATAGAATTGTTCTGGTTTAGCGATTGCCAATTTTTAGCTGAGGAGTGAAGAAACCACAGCCCATTTTTTGTTTTCCGCCTATGCCATGAACTTGTAAAAGTAAAGAATCCTGCTCACAAAGATTAGTTACTTCAAGACCAAACCCTACAAGTGTGAACTGCTTGACTCGCATTACTCTCCGGCTGGGTTCACTATTACGATTTACTAGGAGGTTCATTTCTGCCTCGATACCAAGTTTTTGAAATTGTCGATATGCCGCCTCTAGAAATGATGATGGTTCTTGGTAACCTCTAATTACCACAATGGGTGAGTAAAGATTCTGTGCCGCTTCTAGAGGATGGATTTGAGGAACACCCAAACGAATTTTTCGATCGCCGATTGAAAGTGTCTTGCCTGCTAAAGAGTAAAAATTCGGAATGTGATCAGCAGGTAATCGCATTCGTAAACGTGACTTTTGAGTAGGGGAACCGTTGATTAGCTGAATACTGATGCTCTCAAGGGAATGCAATAAAGGCTTACAATGTGAAAGTGCAGCATATAACTTGTAACCGTAGTCGCGGCTTATTTCTTGTCCTATTAGCTCAAAAACCAAATCTGCATAAGTTTGATTTAATAGCTGATATTTATTATTGGAAGACAAATGATTTGACAACGTCGTTTTCCAAACACTTGAGGTCATACTTAGTTACCTTTAGTAGAGCTATTTTTATTGGACAAGGCTCTGCCCCTTATGGCTTCCTGTTATCAATACTCCTGGCAACTTTAAGGACATTAGGCGAATAGGTTTAAATTAACCAAAAATGGAATGCAGGCTGGCGTCTTTTTTTAACTAGCTAGATTTCTAATTTTTTTGACGTTTTTATAACCGCTCTCTAGGGATCTGATTGTGCATAGTAAAAGCGTTTAGCTTCTAAAAACCTTTCTGCCAAGTAGCGATGGAAGGTAGTTAAACTAGAACCAGACTGATGCCACTGGATGTTTGCTTTTAGTAGCAGAACAGTGATTACAGAAGGCTTTTCGCCTCACAATCCCTCGTCTCTCCTTCTAGCTAAAGTCGTTGTCAAGGGAAAAAAACCAGCTTTAAAAACTTCAGCTAGAGCTAGCCAAGCGTAGTTTTAGATCAAGCGTAAGAAAGTTCTACGAGTTAACCTAAAACTTCATATGCAAGTTTGATAAGCTCCGATTCTTCTAGTAGAAAAGCATCTACTGAGCAACAGAGACAAACTTTAGATCAACTACTAATCATCATCTATAGCTCAATAAGTTTTTAGGACAGTAGAAGACTTAAAAACCTCAAATTTAGCTGCTTGGATGGGTTAACATTCCAGGCTTCTAAGATGAGCCAGAGAGAACTCTTATCAAAGAAAAGACTAGCTCTTCAGAAAGTTTAGAGGCATGAATAAATAAAGTTCAATTCAGTTCAGTCTCTAACCTTTCTCTTCAAAGGAAGGAGCCATGTCTTGGGAGGTAAACTGCCTGCTTACAAGTCGGTAGGACTCAAACATGTAAGTAGAACTCATTCTAGATGCCTTAATTAATGCATAGCTGAAACGCGCTTTGTTAATTGAATCATTCCATAAACATAGAGATTCTTCTAGAAGTTGTCAAGAAAATAATGAAATTTCTTTGTTTTCGCAAAAACTTGTATCTGGCTTCCAGTAGGAGTCTGAAGAGGTGACTATAGTTGAGAGACCTCAAATAAGTGCTTGGCAATGCTTTGGTAATGCTCCTCGTCTAACGAGGGAACCTCTCTTGATTTACGAGAAAAAATTGCTTTAAAAGGATTAAACTATGAAGCCTTATGGCTTTGAAGAATTGTTTTTCTAGCGCAATAATTAAATTAAATTGATTCTATGTAGCCGACGAGCAATATTTTTTACTTAAGCGATGAGGAAAACACGGTTAAATTGATCATTCAGTGACATAAACCTGTGGTGAGCAGTGTCGATGAGAACAAACATTGCGATACTTGAGTGCGATCGCAAGTGGAGGCTGACCAGTTTCGTTAGTGCTTGCTGAAAAAGACGAAATCTAAGGAACTGAGTGTTCTACTAAAGATCACAGGGCTTCTTAGAGCTATCCATTAAGCACAAGTGCATAGAAGCATTACAGGGCATGGCTTAGGAGCATCGGGTGTGAGAGCTTTAATTGAAGTTGTTGGATAATCTAGCAAGAGGGCATCATGCGAGATTGGGCACGCTAAGCAAGCAAAAGTCATCCCTTCGGTGATTTTCGGCATGGGCAACGCTTACGGGAAACAGTGCGCCTGTTCGCTGAGCAGCCGGAAGCGAGTGTGCCACAAGCAAGTGGGAGCAATGCTGAGAGTCAGAGTATCGATCGGTTTTGGGCGAATGAGCGGGTGCAGCCGGAACAAATTTTGGCGAGTCATCGTGGCAGTGTAGTGGAGCGGGCTAAGGCGGCAGGGGTCGTGCTGGCGATTCAAGACACGACGGACTTAGACTTCAGTGGTTTGAAGCAGACCAGCGGCTTGGGCTTTATCAACCAGAGCCAGCAGCAAGGGCTTAAAGTACATAGTTGCTTTGCCGTCAATGGCAGTGGCGCACCGCTGGGACTCTTGCCGCAGCACACCTGGACCCGAGCGGCACGAGCGGGCAAGCGGGGAGAACGGCGCAAAAAAGCCACCCGTGAGAAGGAGAGTCAGCGTTGGCTCGACACGTTAACAGCCGCCGAACAAGGGATTGATGAGACGGTGTGCCTAGTGCATGTAGGGGACCGCGAAGCCGACATTTACGACCTCTTTGTCCAACCCAGGCGTGCCAACAGTGCCTTGCTCATTCGCGCTGAGTCTAACCGCAAAGTCCAGCACGAGTTGGGCTATCTCATCCCAGCGATTGAGCAAGCGCCCGTGCTGGGACAACAGACGCTGACACTGGAGCGCAACCCTGAACGACCGGCTCGAAGTGCGACCTTAACGGTGCGTGGGCTGCAGGTAACGATTGAAGTGCCACGTCATCACAAACAGCCCAAGCAGTGTCAACCAGTGACCTTAAATGTGCTGTTGGTCGAAGAAGTCACTCCACCAACCGAGGGTAAGCCCATTCGCTGGCTCTTGCTGACGACGCTACCGATTGACAGAAATGACAGTGACATTGGCAAGGAAGATCGTGACGGCTTCGTTGGCGGCAAACAGTTCAGGTGCTGTGAATGAGGATAATAGCTATGACCACACGAGTAGTAAGCCCGTTATGGCTAAAGTGACACCCCCACTGGTTCAGAAGCATTAAGGTTCCACGTTGCTCATCTGTTAAGGCTCGCCTGACACCTCTGATAGTGCGACTTAAGCTTCAGGTGTGGGTGCGGTGGGTGCTGCTTCCAGCAGTTGCCAGTCTTGCGGACGACTGACACCAATCCTGACGGCATCACCCAAGTAGTCCTGACACAGGAAATAGCTGGTTTGATAGCGACACAAGGCACCGTCTGTGCGATAGAGCGTGTATTCGTAGTCTGGGATCTGACCGTCCCTTGCCAGTAAGTCTTTCAGCCGCTCGTATTCGGGGTTGAGTGTGTCGTAATCGTCTCGGCTTTTGCGCCAGCTGAGGCGGTAGTTGTAGCCACTAAACTGACGCGGTGACCAGTAGGCTCGACTGGGTAACAGCAGGTCGCTAGTGTGGTGACAGATGTCCTGTCCAGCTTGTGGATTAGGCGTGTTAATGGGATTACCGTGGACATCACGGGTAATGTTGCTCGTGATAATGACGATATTGCCCTCTGTGCGCTGCTCGATCAGAAAGTGGTGGATGCGTCGATAGTCAGCGCCAAGGAGATCAAACTGTAGGTCTGTCATGCGGGTACCTCTTTATAAGGGCAAGATATGGTCATGACTGATACGTCAGGGGCTGTTGCTACAGGCGTTTACATTCCGTGAGACGTGCAGGAGATCGTAAAGAAGTGACTACGTTCCGTTACCATACCGCTTCTTACTGGCTGTCTCGACGCTGAGTTGTTAGTCACCGCTTAAGCCGATTATCAAGTAGATTTACTCGGACCGACTCGCCTCAACCATTGGTGACAATCGAAGCAAGCAAAAAGATTTGCAGCCAATGACTTTACGGTCGACTGGCAACAGCAAGTCGTGACCAGCCCTGGAGGAAAGACCAGCCCCTCTTGGATACCCGCGATCGCTGGTCGACATAACGAGGTGATCAAAGTTGAGTTCTTGCGTGCTGACTGCTCGGTTTGTCCCAGTTTATCCTTCTATACTCAGAGCAAGCGATAAAGACGGACAATCACTATCCGTCTAGAACAACAGTACAAAGCATTACAGACCGTTCGACAACGAGAAACAATAATTGACTATAAAAAAGAGTATGCCTGTTGTGCAGGGATCGAAGGCACCCTCTCGGAAGGGGTTTGTGTTGATGGGCTCGGTCATGCTCGCTATGTGGGTCTAGCCAAAATCCATCTACAGCCTTTGATGACCGCCACAGCGATCAACTTGAAGCGGATTTTCAATTGGCTAGTTGAAATCCACAAGCAAAGACTCGGGTTTCTCAGTACGTAAGGCTCGTGACTCCGTTGGCAAGTTGCAAATTTTCACGAAGTTGTGGAAATACAGCACAGGTTAAGCAATATTTCACCAGCAGTATTAAAAGTGGACAAGAGCCCGAAGTTGATGAAAATTTGCACGCAGAGCAAAACTTCGCCTAACCACTTCTTGGTTTAAGAGGCTGAAGTTACTTCTGTAGGTTCACACCAACACAAAAAAGCCCTTGCATTAATTTCCTCTGAGGTTACGAGGCGCATTTCCATCACTGGTGAGTAAGACACGACTTGACGCATAGTCCAAAATTTGGGTGGATCATAAATAATGATGTCTGCGTCCATTGGATCAACATCGCTTTCCACCTGATCGCCGACCTTGGGTATACGCGAACTTCCAAGTGCGCCGAGTGCTAATTCTTCTTCGCCGATGGCCACAACTTCAAGATAAAGACCATGCTCTGAGTCCATGATGAAGTCGTTATCCCATTCTGAATCTGGTGGAACGGAAAGCCCTTCTGGATGGACATAAACTAAGTAGATACTAGCCACTGTTTGAGCCGTCTCGGGGCGATAAACCGTTATTTTTACAACACTCCAACGCGCTTGAGCTCCCATTGAGATGACTGTGCCTAGCTGAGGAGCGACAGTGGACCACTCCAAACGGTAGGGTGCTTCAGAACGTTTGAGGCGATCTTCCGTCTGGCAACAAGCGTAAATAATCGGGTTCATAGGCTCTAAGCACACATGGTTGAGTGATCGACATGACTCATTTGATGGCAAGCGATGCGCTGATCGCTCTCATAGTGCCATGGCAAAATTTCAGCTAACCCCTAGAAGCTTTAGCTGATTATTGGTTTTCTACCGACGGCACTCAATGCATTTTCAAAGCAACTTCCACAATAGAAAAGCTACGTCTGAAGGTCAAGACAAAGAGTGTATGACTTCCAGTAAGAAATTTGATGTAAAGATTTATAACTTTTTCCTCTGTTCCAGAACCGCCTCAAAAATGCTCCGTTGACTACCAGCCGCTTCCAACATCTGCTTAATGGTAAGAGCATAGCCAAGTGTGTTTTCGTATTGAGCAGGCATGCCAGGGAAATCAAGCCCTGAACCCCAGCGTTCAACGGTGTCTTCCTCTAAGCCAATCACTTCAGCAAGGAGCTTAACGCACTGTCTGCGGTAACCTCGCGTTTCTTCTGCTGCCGGCGTGGCGTGGAACCAGGCACGACAAAATTCTCTGGGCTTCATGCTTCTTGGCAAATCATTCGTGGTAAATGATCTACCTTTACTCCGCGTGTGAAACATTGAAGCGATGTCGGGGGGAAACTGTGGGGTTAACTTAGCACTGTTTTTACCTCTATACACTGGATACTATCCAGTATTTATCAAGAATGTTTCACCCTTTTAATGACTCAATAATGTTAAGTTCATTGGGAAATAGATTTAATAGTGATAAGGAGAATCTGCTACAAACAAATTGAAGGCATTAAGCAGAGCAAATGATTGCAACACAGCAACCTGATTGCGGCTGCATTTTCACGGGATTAGTGTTCAATAAGGGTTTGATGCCTCGTAAGAAAGTACTAAAGGGTCAGCCTTGAGGAAAAACTATCTAGCTCGTGATGCAGCAGAGGTCAACCAATGATTGAAGTACAGCTCTATGGTCTTTGGGCTGCCGATGAGCAAAAGGTGTCCAACAACGAAGACAGGAAACTGTTTGCCGAAGCTGCCCGAGCCGCTAAAGACACTGCACCGCGAGCGGCTTACTACACTTTGCAGCTTGGTTGTCTAGCATCGCTGAAGCGCCGCTTGGAAGCACGCTTGCAATATGATTCGTTCCGTTCATAAATTACTGGTTCTACTTGAGACGGCCCAACAACATGACCTTCTATCAATGACTGGTACCACAAAGCTCAACCGCCTTGAGGCCATGCAACAGCTTTGTCGCCATGCTGGTCAAGAAGCACCCGCTCTAGAAGACTTTGCGGCTGATGTTTTACCGTTGTGAGTACCGTTTTGTACGGTTCTGGCATACTGGCATGCAGTTCTGCCGTGGAACAGGCGCTTGTGCTCAGCCGGGACATTGAAGCCCTGAGGCAGCAACTTGGTGCCATAGCGCCTGTAAAACTCAGCTAGTCGCTCATCATCACTGACGCTTAAGCATATTTCTGAGGTGTTTCCTTTATGCCACTCTTTGCGATTCTTCGTGTTGATGCTGATCATCTTCATCCCGGCAGTTGCATCTTGATTGAGGCCGATTCACTCATAGCGATCGCTCAGGATATGCTTGAAAATCCTGAGCGCTGGAAAATTTTATTGGAAACTCTCTACCCAGATGAGACTGATATTCGCAGCCTGTGGCAGCGGCTTCAAACCGATGCCTTGACACCACAAGCATTGCTGAGACTCATTAACCAAACTCAGGTATGTGACGATTGGATACAGATGGTAAGGATTCAACCGATGAAGATTCAATCACTTGAAGAGCTCAAAATTGAAAATATATGGGCACCTTCGCTGTCAAGCGCGAGCAATGATGCAGTCAATTGAATAACCGCTTGAAGCTGCGCAAGCAACATACGGATGGAGCGAATAGGCATTACTTAGCAGACGAAACGTCTGCTCAATGATCTGCTCCCAAACATGGTCGCTTTGGTCAGTCATCCAAGACTGCGCCAAAAGTTGGGAAGCTGCTCATTGTCGTCTCATAGAGCCATTTCCCTAGCCCAAAATGAACGTGGGGGCCTTAGTGGTGTAGAAAACTTTTTTGAGACTCAAGCTGAGAATGTAGTGATGCG
>NZ_JCACKI010000028.1:0-66619 GCF_059505325.1 Tildeniella sp. | reverse complement strand
CCTCCTTTGCTCCCCTTGCCTCCTTTGCTCCCCTTGCCTCCTTTGCTCCCCTTGCTCCTCACTCCTCACCCCTCACTCCTCTCTCCACAGTGCCAACTGTCACGTTAGTATGTAAAGACAGCGCCACTTCAAGTGACAGATGTCAGATGACACACGTTCAGGCAATACGTTCCAGGCACCCTGCTATGACTTCATCCATTCAAGCCGCTCAGTCCCCCTATGGTGGTGATTCCTTCTATCGCACACCGCCCCCCGACTTGCCCTCTCTGCTGCTGAAAGAGCGGATTGTTTACCTGGGAATGCCTTTGGTGCCCGCTGTGACAGAGCTGATTGTGGCAGAACTGCTCTATCTTCAGTACGAAGACCCAGAGAAGCCAATCAAAATCTATATCAACTCCACAGGCACCTCTCGTTATGATGGTGAACCCATTGGGTTTGAAACCGAGGCGTTTGCCATCTGCGACACCATGCGCTACATCAAGCCTCCCGTACAAACCATTTGTATCGGTTCGGCAATGGGCATGGCAGCGATGCTACTCTCTGCGGGTACAAAAGGCTTCCGTGTGAGTTTGCCCAACGCCACGATCGTCCTCCACCAGAGCAAAAGCTACGCACGCGGTCAGGCGACGGACATTCAAATTCGCGCCAAAGAAGTATTAGCAAACAAAGCGACGATGGTCGAAATTCTGTCCCAGAATACGGGACAGTCGATCGAAAAAATTGCCAAAGATATGGATCGGCTGCTCTATTTGTCCCCTGAGCAGGCAAAAGAATACGGTTTAATCGATCGCGTCCTCGAAAGCGAAAAGGACATCCCCGTTCCACTCCCCGCTGGCATTCTTTAAAGTTTCGAGTGATGAGTTACCGAACTCAAAACTCTCTTGCGCAGCGGCACAAAGTGCTACTCAAAACTCATCTAACAACGGAGCTTCTTATGCCAATTGGTGTTCCCAAGGTTCCCTACCGTATGCCGGGAGAACCCTATACTCAGTGGATCGATATCTACAACCGTCTTTACCGGGAACGCATTATCTTTCTGGGCAAAGATGTTGACGACGAAATCGCCAATCAAATCGTAGCTGTGATGCTCTACCTGGATTCTGAAGATCCAGGTAAAGACATCGTGCTATACATTAATTCGCCGGGTGGTTCTGTAACCGCAGGCATGGCGATTTACGACACCATGCAGCACATTAAGTCCGATGTGGTCACGATCTGCGTTGGTCTCGCTGCCTCAATGGGTTCCTTCCTGCTGGCAGCAGGTGCAAAGGGCAAACGGCTAGCGCTACCTCACTCGCGGATCATGATTCACCAACCCTCTGGTGGTACTCGTGGGCAGGCGACTGATATTGAAATCGAAGCGCGGGAAATTATCCGCATCCGACGGCAACTCAACCAAATCTACGCCGATCGCACAGGTCAGCAACTGACGAAAATTGAGAAGGACATGGATCGCGATTACTTCATGTCGGCTGAAGAAGCGAAGGAATATGGCTTGATCGATCGTGTAATTGAATCTGCCTCCTAGACTCCCAGAAGCAGTATCACGGGCTGTAGGTGCAACCGAATCTATTCGCAGAAGGCAGTCATTGAGTTGGTATTACCACAAACGATTGCTAACAGATAGGTTTCTCAAATTCGTACCGATTCAATGACTGATCGTTCTCGTTCACGTTACCCCTTCTCAGTAGTGGCAGAATTATTAGTAAGTGGGTGGAACCAATAAAACATAGAACTACTGTAGGATGGGTTAGCGATAGCGTAACCTATGCTGTTCAAGGGTTTGATGCGTTACGGCTTTGCCTAACGCATCCTACGTTTAATGATGTCCACTTAACTTGATTCTGCCATTTTTCATCTAAATGAACCTTGCAGAGTGTTACCGCATTTTAGGGCTAGAGTCTGGTGCGTCGTTTGATGCAATCAAGGCAGCTTATCGACGCTTGGCAAGGCGTTATCATCCAGATGTGAACCCCGGAAATCAGCACGCAAAAGAAAAGTTTATTGAGCTGACCGAGGCTTACAAGCTCATTCTGGCTGCCATCGCAAGTCCTGAGCCAGAGCAACCGCCTAAAGTGACCGGAGCACCACAGCCTACGACAGCGCCCACTGGCATTCGTATTACGCGCAAACAGCCCCCGCTTCAATTCACCAACCTGTCGCCGTTGGAGCAACAGCTAAAGGCAAACTCCTACCAGCAGTTGCAGCAGATGCTGAAGGAGCAACGCTTTCCGAGGGCGATCGCCCTGATCGAAGGACTCGCACGGCGCATTCCACAAGATCCAGAGGTGAAGCAGTGGCAGGCGATCGCCTATCAGCGCTGGGGACGACAGCTCATTAAGGAGCGACAGTTCGACAAGGCTAGAATCTATTTGAAAAAAGCTCTCCGTACCGATCCGCATAATCGCTCTCTCTGGGCGGAAGTGGAGCGCGATTTCCGTTACATGGAACGTCTTTTTTAGTTCTTGGACAGTTCGATGCCTGATGCAGAAGCTAAGGATCGTGGATTTAATAAAGTAGGGTGTGTAAAGCCTACTCTTCGAGAAGCAAGCTACGGCATGGCTTCGCTCAAGGCAACACCGTAACGCACCAATCGATCAGCGTTTAGTACGTTAACGCCACACTTTTCTTGAATGCCGGAACGGCTATACGCACCCTACAGAATGACAGGATATTTGATCCACGATCTTAAGAGGACAAACATTGAGGTCTTTTGTGTCTGAGATGAAGAGATCAACCTATTACATCTCTACAGAGACTTAATGGAACGCTGATCACGGTAAAGCGTGGGATCAGTTCGCCGATCGTAGGGCAGATGTACTGCTGCCAGGTGCAAGCAAGCATTTTTAGAGAGCAAACATTGAGACAAAGGGTGCATTTTTGCACATGTTTTGGTACTATGAGATGAGAGGAGTTCACCCTGTAGGGGGATTCCGGGCTAAAAATTAATTTTCTGAACGTTTTTAACCTCGTCAATTTAAGTCTAAAGAGCAGTTTGAAACGTCCCTTAACAGCTTGATCAGAATCAACGTTCGCCTTCAATACGCTTACTAAGCAAACCTTATGCTTAGCTGACTCTGATAAAGCCCAAAAAGGCGACTCTATCCTTAGTCAGCGTGATGTCATAGGTTGCATTCATCCATTTGAAAGCTATGGGGTTTTCTGAGTGATTGCTGTCTCATCCCGTCCTGTCAAACGTAACTGGAACACGGTCAGCTTCGCTTCTACTCTCTACCTTATCCCTGTCTTGGATCTCTTGCTAGAGGAGATTCCACAGCGCTGGAAGGCAGAGATCCGACTAGGTTTGCAAGAAGCGCTGGTGAATGCCGCCAAGCACGGTAACGCTTTAGACCCCAGCAAAACTGTACTCGTTCGTTTCTCAGTGGTTGCAAATCAGCACTGGTGGGTCATCTCCGACCAAGGTAATGGCTTTCGCCGATCGCAAGCGTCTGAACCTGAGCATGAAAAGCTGCTTCCGTGCGAACAGCAAGAATGTGGGCGTGGCATGTATATTCTTCACCAGATTTTTGACCAGGTTCAGTGGAACCATCAGGGCACTGAACTCAGGCTTTGCAAATGTGTCAAAACCTCTTACCGTTTGCCTTTACTTACCTAGCGCGATGGGCAACTAAACTTGACCTCATCCCCCGTCTCCCCAGGGAGAAGAACTCTAAGACGTTTCTGGTTCCCCCTCCTGCTGGGAGAAGGCTGGGATGGGGGCGGTCTCAGCAGGCAGTTTAGAAAAGTCGCACATCGCGTTACTTAAGCGCCTTTTAGATCAGTTTGATGACTGGTTGCCAAACCACAGATATTTAGTCTAGTACTCTAAATCGGACTGCGTTCCTTAAAGTTCTGTCATAAAGTCGGCTCTGTCGCAAAGTGGTAGGGCGGCAAAGCTTCTCCCAGGTTTAGCTCCCACTGAGGGTTTTGCTGCTGCAAGGTTTGAACCTGTTGGCAAAGCTGGCTTTCGCGATCGCGTGCAACGAGTAGGTAAAGCGTTTTGGCTCCCGTTTCTGCCTCGCTGAGGTAATAGTGTGGATAAGTTTGAGCGATTGTCTGCTCGATTTGCCTCATAGCGTCCTCTTGCTGTTTTTGATACGACAGCTGAGTTTGATACTGCTCCTTTTTGGCAAGAAAGTAAGCTTTTCCTTTGACTTCTGGCGCGATCGCTAACTCCGGAAACGCTACGGGAGTAAGCTTGAGCGTGAATTCAGCTTTACCTTCCAGTTGGATGAGTTTGCTCAGATATGCCTGCTGATGCGTGTGCAGATGCGCCAGTAAGCTTGGTAAAGAGCGAAAGCTGGTACCAAACCGTAGGGGCAGCATGGTGGTTTGGCAGAACAGGCTACGGAGAATACGATCGTGAGCTAAGACCGCTTGCACCAGCAAGGTATCATCCTTTTGCAGACTATCTAAGTCTAAAGCTGGCTCAACGACGGCTGAAAGCTGTCCTGCATCAGCGATTTGGACGAGGGTATCTATGCCTCGTGGCAGGGTTAAAGGTGTGAGGGGAGTCTTTAAAAAAGCGTAGGTATACATCAGAGTGCATCAGCAACAAAGGCAAGACTCAGACTGATCTGCATCGAACCAGTTTGCCAGTCTTGCTCAACATCTTCAAGCCAAGCGATCGCAACACCGCCTCGTAACAAGCTGTATGACAACATGGCATCATCAAGCTGCTGCTCTAAATGCGCTATCAGCGTTGCGATCGACGTGGGCTGTGAGCAGACTGTGTTGCGGGTATGAACGATCGCGTCTGATGCCAATTGTGTAGTGTTAATGAGCACCGATCGCCCTGTTGATAAATCAAGCGTGTAGTCCACATCGGTTGCTTTGAGGTGCAGCGCTGCAAGTAGTCGCAATGTGCCCTGCTGCCAATTGGCGTTGGGCTGTAGCACCTGTGCGGGGATGCCTCCAAGCAACTGCATGATTTCGTACGTGCTGCTTGTGAGCGACCATAGCAGTTGCGGTACGAGTTCGTCCATCAGCAGCATGGGTTGCCAAAGACCTGTGCCAGGAGTGCTGAGTTGATGCGCACAAGCGATCGCGGCTTGCACAATCAGTGTGAGTTGTACACTCTCATCATCGCCGTTGGTCTGCTGGCTTTGCAGTTGGACGAGGCTTTGTACGAGCTGTTGCTGCGTGAGGCGCTGGGTGTAGTGCTCCAGGTGGTCTGCATCTGTCACACGCACAAGCGTTGTTGGACTGAGCGCCCGACTAACAGGGTTAACTACAGACACGTGAGTTTTAGCCATCACAGCGATCGTCCGTGTGAGGGGTGTCGCCGAAACTGGCGATGGTCTGCCCTGGGTGATTCCAATTGCCTCTTCCATCAGTTCCGCTTCAATTAATTCAGGGTGCATCGGCACCTCCTCCTGACTGCTAGCGGTTAGCGTCTGAGTGCTAAATGTAAAGCCCAGGCGGAGTCGAAGGTTGCCTGTTTGCCAGCCTGAGCCGGGTTGTAACAGCTCTACCGCTACTCCTTGTAGAAGCGTTTTAAGCCTGAATCGTTCGGCTTGCAGCGACTGCACGATCGCTGTAAGCTGATGGTCAACCTGATAGGCGGCATCGATCGAGCCATTTCTATCTCCAGCCGCAGCAGTTTGCCGGAGGGGAAGAATGCACTCGTCAGTTTGGACGATCGCATCGAGCGCCAGCAACTTCTCGGCTGAATATCCCGTTGCCAAATCAAAACACCAGCGTGCCGACGGCGTTTCTGCCTCTAGCATGACCACCAACCGCAACATGCCGCAAGACCAGCCTGGCTCTGGCTGCCAGCATTTTGCCCTCACCCCTTCGATGAGCTGCATCGCGCTGTAAGAACTCCGCGCTAGTGCCCAGAGCAGGGAGGGGATGAGGGTGTCGATCGCGATGAAGGGGTGGGGGGATGAAAGGGATGAGGGGGTGAGGAGATGGAGGGATGTGACGGCTGACGGCTGACCGCCCATAGCTGCCTTCAAATGCCTCTCTTCGTCTCGCAACGCCTCCAGCACGTCATAGGCTTCTTCACTCACGTAAGGGAGCAAGGCTTCAAGCGTCTGTGCCTCGCTCAGCAAGCGCTCAGATGCACGGTCTAGAGAAGCTAGTGGTGACGATCGCAATGTATTGATCATGGCAACCAAACGCTGCATCGCTACCAGTGCCGCCTGAGAATGAGCGGGTATCGCGATCGCTTGCTGGCACAAAAGCGGCTCCACAACCTTGATCACCGTCCGCTGAACGGTATCCCAAACGAATGGTGGAGCGTCTTCTGCGTCGGTTTTGCAAGCAGGCGGCTCGTTTGGCAGGATCAGGGTGGAACGAGAATAGTTGGGCATAGGTGACTATCGTTGACGATTCAAAAGCAGCTATGGTTAGAGTGCCCACTTCGGGTTCAATGTGCGAAACGGGCTGGCAATGCTTAGTGGAGATTTATGAACCGCAGGCTGGACTGGAGTAAAATCCAGCGCCAAACGTTGACCCCAAACGTTGAACAGTGGCTGAATGCTGAAGTCTCGGTCAGAACGCTCAGTGCAACTTACAATTTTGAGTATGTAGTCACAGCGCCTTATCGCCAATTTGTTCAACGACTAACCCGATCGCAACATGCCCTTTCTCCACTTTTGCGTCATGTCTCCGGTTGACCTCCCGATCGCCATCCAATTTACCTCCCCCGGACCGATGCTGTTGGACTGGGGACCTTTCGCCATTCGCTGGTACGGGTTTTTGATCGCGTCTGCTGTGCTGATTGGGGTCACACTTGCCCAATGGCTCGCTAACCGTCGAGGCGTAAACCCAGACCTCTTAAGCGACCTGGCGCTTTGGTTGGTCATTGCAGCCATTCCGAGCGCACGGCTTTACTATGTCGCGTTTCAGTGGCAAGAGTATGCTCAACATCCCGACCAAATTTTGGCGATCTGGAAGGGCGGCATTGCGATTCACGGTGCCATCTTGGGTGGGTTAGTAGCCAGCTTGCTCTTTGCTCGCCTTCGCCACGTTTCCTTTTGGCAACTAGCAGATTTAGTTGCGCCATCGTTGATTTTGGGACAGGCGATCGGGCGCTGGGGTAATTTTTTTAATTCAGAAGCGTTCGGTCGTCCTACCGATTTACCCTGGAAGCTCTACATCCCGTTGAATCGCCGTCCGGCTGGCTACGAAGGGTTTGAGTACTTCCATCCCACCTTTTTGTACGAATCACTCTGGAACGTGATGGTCTTCAGTATCCTGATTGCGCTTTTTTTCTGGGGCTTAAAAGCAAAAGCTCGGCTGAAGGTCGGTACCCTCT
The DNA here is from genome assembly GCF_059505325.1 of Tildeniella sp. Taxonomy (NCBI): domain Bacteria; kingdom Bacillati; phylum Cyanobacteriota; class Cyanophyceae; order Oculatellales; family Oculatellaceae; genus Tildeniella; species Tildeniella sp. The sequence goes on along the minus strand of NZ_JCACKI010000028.1, from coordinate 59,355 downwards.
TTTTAGTGTATCTGGTGGCATATAGCTGTGGTCGTCTGTGGATTGAAGGGCTGCGTACGGATAGCTTGATGTTGGGACCGTTACGGATTGCCCAGGTTGTAAGTCTGACTCAAATCGCGATCGGTCTGTTTGGTTTAGCCTGGCTCTATGTTTTCCATCGATCCCTACCAGATGTGGCGACCGCTCAAAAGCATCAGACCTCGGATACATCACAGCCATCCAACAGAACACCGTAAGCACTGCTCTTGCTGTGCAAAACGCCAAAAAAAAACACCCCGGAGCTAGGCTCCAGGGCGAAATCAGGGTGCATCTACCACTCTATTCTTCTGCGTTAGTGCTACCCGTCCGGAGAAATTGCAACACTGCACAGATGTTTCGACAGACGTTATGTCCTTTTATCCTCTTCTTCTGTGATTGATCTTTCTAAACCACACAGCGATACCTCTCTACTACCCGCTGTCTATATCGTGGGCGCTGGACCAGGCGATCCAGAATTGTTGACTGTCAAAGCACAGCGACTGCTGTCACTGGCAGATGTTATTCTCTTTGCTGATTCGCTGGTGCCTGAGCAACTTTTGCAGGATATACGTCCCGGAGCAGAGCTGATTCGCACCGCAGACAAAACGTTGGAAGAAATCCTGCCGCTGATGGTGGCACGAGTGCAGGCAGGCGATGCTGTAGTTCGCTTGCACTCTGGCGATCCTAGCCTTTATGGAGCGGTGCAAGAGCAAATGCAGGCGCTTTTGGAGGCTGGCATCCCGTTTGAAGTCGTACCGGGGATTAGTGCGTTTCAGGCAGCAGCAGCGAAACTACGGGTGGAGTTAACAGTGCCAGGGGTAGTACAAACGCTGATCCTGACTCGCATGAGCGGTCGCACTGAAGTGCCGCCAGCAGAAGAGTTGGCAACGCTGGCAGCCCATCAAGCGAGCCTGTGCCTTTACTTGAGTGCCAAGCATGTGGAGTCGGCACAGGCAAAACTGATGCAGCATTATCCAGTAGACACGCCAGCCGCGATTTGTTTTCGTTTGGGCTGGCAGGATGAAAGCATTTGGGTGGTGTCGTTGGCAGAGATGGCAGCAACGACCCAGCGAGAAAACTTGACGCGGACAACGCTTTACATTGTTAGTCCTGCTTTAGCTGCTGCAACGATACCGGAAGCGTTTATCCATTCTGGTCAAAGACGTGAACGATCGCCCACACGATCGCGCCTCTATAGTCCCAGTCATTCTCATCTCTTTCGCCCCGAAAAGGCGTAAGCAGCGTGCCACTTCACGGAAGCCATGCTGAAAAACCAATGCTGAAAGATCAACGGTGCGATCGCCACAGAGTTTCCGGATTCGCTCAGGTTCGCCGTGTTGTAACTCTTATGAAGCACTCATAGGTAACAGACCCATCGGCATTGCTGGTGGGTTTTTTGTTGTCTTGCGGCGCTGCCTGTGCCTGGGTTTGAGGCAAAGCTGTCATACCAATTCTACAAAATCGCCTTACAGATTCGTTCTTGCTGCTGACCGCTGACCGCCAGTCGAAGCTTGCCTGTGTAGCTACAGTTTAGTGAAATGGTATGAGAATAGAGTTGATGCTTTTTCGTTCGCCAATTTCCCCATGAAAGCCCTTGCCATCCTTTTGACATCCCTCATGCTTGCTGCCTGGATCAGCGCGATCGCGATTCTGGCGATCCAAAACTTCAGCCCTGTAACGCTACAGCTTTTGGGCTTCCAATCGATCGCGATGCCAGTTGGTGTGGTGCTGGCATTCAGCGTGGCGCTGGGTCTTTTGGGCACTGCGATCGCTCAACCCCTGCTGGGAATCTCCAGTTTTCAGCGCGAGGATGACGAAGACTACTAAAGAGGCTTGAGACTGACGCAAACCTCGTCACAGGGCGTAGACTTGCCCGTCAATTAACAGGCGCGTGATGCCTTTTGCCTGGAGATGGGATGAGGTTTTCTGGAGCATCTGGGCATCCGGGAGCTTGATGACTCGCTGCGTACGAGGGTTGGAATACCGTTTGGCGACACGATGATTGTCAAAGATAGGCAGCGTTTTTGATAGCACTTCGGCTTCTGGAATTTGACCTAAATCGCCAAATTCTTTTAAGGGTCGGGCAATTAACTCAGCCGAGCGATCGACGACCAGATAACAGGTGCGCGGTAAAGATGCCTCTGCTAACGGCAACACCTGAACCAGTGCTTTGCCAGCAATCCGACCGCCAGCGAACAGTGCACCGTTCCCCAGATCGTCGAGATCATCGTCCTCTAAGTCGTCATCAAGCTCATCGTCAAGCTCATCGTCAAGCTCATCGTCAAGCTCATCTGCTAGATCGGCTTCATCCAATAATTCTTCGCTTGTGATCGCCTCAGCCGCCTCTGCTGTCAGAAGTTCATCGTAGATTGGCTCAGGATAACGATCGCTTGCGTCATCAGGCGTTAAAGCCACATCATCGAGAGCGGCGATCGCTGAACGATCCACTCGCTCTGGCGTTTTTGTTTTGATTGTGGGCGGCGCAATAGGAGGAGTAGACGGATCTGGTTCGACCGGAGCCGAGGAGCGCTTCCGCAGTCGCCGTCCATTTGCCGTTTGCGACGCAGGCAGCGACTCTTCTGGCAGGGTTTCTTCTGTGGATATTTTAGGCAGCGATACGTGTGAAGGCAGCGCGATCGCGTCTGCAACCGCATCCGTACTTGGAGCGACCAATTCCTCGTAGCCGCGCTGCTCAGTGGTCGCGACGACTAATGGATCAGAGGCAACGGCTTCAGAGTCCATCACCGCAGACTCCACGACATCAGAATCCATCACCTCAGAGTCTAAATCTAAGAGAGAGGGTTCGCTAGAAGCACGGCTGCCGCGTTTTGTCTGAATGAGCGTATCGTACTCCGCTTCAGAAAAACTATTTTTGAGAATGCGGCTGATTGTACTGTTGCTTACCCCATACCGACTTGCCAGGGTTGACGTGGTCTCACCTGGATGCCGATAGAGTTGCAGCATTTCTTGTTTATCAGACTCGGTCAGTTTTCGAGGGGTCATGCGTTAGGCTGCGGAGAGAACATGCCATTTGCTTCATTCTATGCTGAAGCACTGCCAATCTGGAGACGATCGCGCAATCAAAACCAAAGATGGTACAGCATCCAAAATGGCTTCTCTGCCGACTTCGGCGATCGGCTGCAAGCGGCGATCGCAGCGTTAGGACGAGGCACGTCTGCGACCACCTGTTCGACTGCGGGCACGACTCGACAAATCGTGCTCTAGTGCCGCACCGATGCCAAACAGTACACCGCTAAACACCCAAAACACTTCTAAAAAGCCGCCACTTTGATAGTTAGCTAAGTGCGTCGTCGTGTACTTGAACCAGATATCCGCAATGTAAAGCGAAAACGCAGCGGCAGCGATCATGCGCCAGGACTGGGCAAATCGCCCTCCCCAGAATGCTAACAGCAGCGTCGTTGCAATGATGAGCAGCAACACATCACAGACAATGTAGTAGCCATTCACATAAGGTTTCAGCGGTTTCAGCGTTTCCTCTAATGCAAGCACCCACTCTGGCGGTGGGGCTTTCTGCTCAGCAGCAGGAACAGGTACCGTTTGATTTCCCGGCACTGCCTCTGCTGGCGCTTTTTTCTCTCCTGCCGTCGGTACAGGTGCGATGACAGCTGGGGCAGACGGGGACGCGACTGGCACTGCTGGCTTCGCTTTCACAGCCGGAGCAGACTTGGGACTCGCTTTCAGAACCCCTGGCTTTGCCGTTGGTTTCGCCGTTGGCTTCGTGGCAGGTGCTGTTTGTGCCGCTACAGGCTGCATCAAAAGAGCTTGCGGCATACTGCCAGATACGGGCGACGAGACAAACCACGCAATCACAATGCTGATCGCTGCAATCACGGTAACCACACCCCACTGCCAGAGTTCTAGATTAAGCCGCCTGGAAGCAACGGCTAGAACGATGCCGACAATGAGAAAAATGTAGGTGAGGATGTAGAAGAAATCTCCGGGAGAGACATCAGCCTCTTGTCCTAAAATCGTTTCCCAGTAGAAAAAGAGTAACCCGCCCAGGAAGTAGAACAAGAGACCTAGCCCAATGCATAGCCATACGTTGCGACCGCTGACAATTTGTGGGCTACGCCAGTTTCTAAAGCACAACCAGGCGGCAACAAAGTAAGCGATTTCTTCAAACGCTGTGGTGCCGATCGAATACCACAGTGGGCGATCTTGTCCCGGTAGAGGCACGCTGAAGAGGAGAAAGAACAGCAACGCCAGGACTGCCAGGACAATTTCAGCCAGGACGATCGTCTGTACCGATGGAAACGACTTAGGAGAACTCGATGATTTGTCCAAGGAACTGCCTACCAAGCTTAAAAAGGGAATGTTGAGCGGATGTGAAACAGGCGGTTAGCAAGCATGTCTACAGCAAGACTCGCATCGTAGTCGAAAGTAATGGTGATGAGACAGGGCGTGAACATTTCTTTAAGCTAATGCCACATCTTGCCTAGCGGCGATTGATTGAGCCAAGCCTGAAAAACCGTGCGATCGTTGCTCGACAGATCTTGCAAGGTGTCGATCGCGCGGTCTGCAAACGAAGTATTCCCAAAATAAGCCTTGCCTAAACGATGCAGCTCCTGTAACAGCGTATTCAGGTGGTGCTCTTGCCAGGGAGGAATTTGGGCAGCATCAAGGGGATCGACTGTCAGCAAATATTTAATTGCCTCTGGCGAGTCTGCCTGTGGAAACCGCCACTGTTTAAAGACTTCAGCAATGTCCTTTTGAAATAGCCCTACTTGCCGATGACCCAACAAATCTTCAATATCGATATAAACTCCCTGTAGCATGAGAAGACATGCTCTGATGTAAATCGGTGTTGCCGTCGTTTCTCCACCACCAGCATCCGCATCGGCGGTCAGTTGCTCCATCCGAATTTTGCCCCAGACGCTGTAGCGCTCCGGCTCCTCCAGCAGCACGCAGGCTTTCCCCTGGTTGTCTGTCAGATCGCGCCAGAATGTCTTTGCATCTTCTTCCTGGCTAGCATTGAAGACATTCAGCAAGCGAAACGTTTGCCCCTGATAAGTAAGGATCGGAATTTGCTGATCCCGCTTCGGGTGCTGGACACTTGTAATCTCAACATCCTGCCTTTTCAGAATAAACATGACGCTGCCAATTAACTCCTGTCTGGGCTGGGCGTTTAAGCGGGATTATCTGATGTGATCTCGCCAGTCAATAAAGCGATGGTGCGATAGCCGTTAACTTGCGATAGCCGTTAACTACAGTGACAGTTAGCTGGGGTGATCCAAGATAAGAGGCTGCTTAAAGCAAACTAAAATACACCATACCTTAATCAATTCCCCTTTTTGGGTGATTAGTTTACATCACCTCAAGGTTTGGGTCTTTTTGAATTCTAATCGTATTGAACATCAACAGTGGCTGAGCATGTGTGACTAAACTTTAGAAACTCAAACGGCGAGGCTGACTGTCTCTCGTGCGAGACCAAAGACTCCATGTGAACCTCAGCGCCATTTGCCGTCCAGATTGCGTCGCTTGATAAGGCACTGATCGCGCAGATAGAGCAAGAGTAGCGCAGAAAACAAGAGTTGATCACGGTTTAGCCGAAACACATCTAACGCATTCTCGACGGTCGATCGCTCAAAGTTCAGAGCGAACGCAAGAGCTTCTTGGTTTATGCTGGTTTTATCACGTTATTTTGCACCAGGGACCCTTAGCTCAGTGGATAGAGCAACCGCCTTCTAAGCGGTCGGTCACAGGTTCAAATCCTGTAGGGTCCGCCTCGCATTGTTGACCTCATTGAATCGGAATGAATCATGGTTAAGTATCGGTCTGCTATCGCGTTTATTTTGATGCTGATCACAGTCACGTGCGTGAGTTTTGGCTGCACCGCAGCAGAAAAATCGGTGTCTTACACCACTACCCAGGTCGAGGAAATCCAAACCTATGCTGCCGAGGTTTCGGAACTGCGCGATCGTCTGCCTGAGTTAGCAACGCTGGTTGAAAAGCAGAACTGGACGTTTGTGCGGAACTTTATTCATGGACCCTTGGGAGAACTGCGTACCAAAATGGTGTACATTTCGCGGAATCTGCTTCCAGATGATCAGATCAAAGCCCGCGATCGCGCCAAAGAAACCTTCAAGAGCCTGGTAGCGATCGATGCGGCAGCCGAGAAGGAAGATTACAAAGCAGCCGTTCGCAGCCTTGACAAAACGATTAAAGGATTGGACTCGTTTTTGGAACTCGTTCCCCAAGGTTAGAGCGCTACTGAGTTTTCTCACTGCTTATGGCTCATGTTGTTATCGTCGGCTGTGGTATTGTGGGAGCCGCGATCGCCTACGAGCTGAGCCACGTTGAGAGGCTGGCGATTACGGTGGTCGATCGCCAGCAACCAGCCAAAGCAGCAACAGGCGCAGCGCTGGGTGTGCTAATGGGAGCCATTAGCCAGAAAACGAAAGGCAACAATCTGCGGATGCGGCTGGCAGGCATTGAGCGCTACAACACCTGGGTGCCTGAGCTAGAAGCCGTAACAGGTCAAAAAATTTTGTTTAATCAGCAAGGGATACTTCGCCTTTGCTTTGAAGGAGAGACACTGGATGGATGGCGGAACCTGGTCGAAGTGAGGCGATCGCAGGGTTTGTCGTTAGAGATTCTTGATCGCAATCAACTTGTAACTAACTATCCCCAACTAAATTTGGAGCGGATTACGGCGGCTGTTTACTCGCCGTACGATCGACAGGTTGATCCCACAGCGCTGACTCAAGCATTGGTGGCTGCCGCTGCTCAAAAAGGTGTGACGTTTCAGTTTGATACCACTGTGGTCGGGGTGGAGCCGCGCGATCGCTCGGTTCCACTATCCGAAACCGCTCTCCAGCAATGCCAGCAGGTTTACACTACACAGGGTTCGCTGACAACGGACTGGCTGATTATTGCTGCTGGTTTGGGGTCTACACCGCTCACCGCGATGCTTCAGCAAACCGTCGATATTCGTCCAGTGCTGGGGCAAGCCATCCATGCGCGCTTACCCAAACCGATGGGGCAGGCTCAGTGTCAGCCTGTCATTACGGGTGAGGATGTCCACATTGTCCCGCTGGGTCAAGGAGATTACTGGGTTGGTGCCACAGTGGAGTTTCCTGACACAGCATTGCTTCCAACTGCAAACTCAGCGATTTTCAACAACATGATGAAGCAGGCAGTCGCGCTGTGTCCTGAGCTTAAAAGCGGCACCGTTATTCGTTCCTGGTCAGGCTTGCGTCCCCGTCCTGAAGGTCGTCCAGCGCCGATCGTGGAGCGTCTCCCTGGCTACTGCAATGTGCTGTTGGCAACAGGGCATTACCGCAATGGTGTTTTGCTGGCACCCGCGACAGCAGAAAAAATTCGACAACTAATCGGCGCGGTTTAAGGAAAACCGAGTTTCTGGACGCAACCTGACTGCTCAAACGAGATTGCCCCGTGAAGCAATCCGGTTTCTGCGTCAGCCTTATGACTTCACTGGGCGAACGAAAAGCCCTTGCGAATGGATCGGCGTTCTGCTACCTGCACCTCGAACGTGACGCGATCGCTCTCATCATCGCTTTTCACCTGCAATGTCCAATGTCCTGGCTTTGGCACCCAGAACACAGAATCTGACGTTTTGGTCGCCAACGGCTGTTCATTCAGCCGCCATTCAACGCTCTGAGTCGATGGACTTGCCAGCTTGAACTGGAGTCGTTGAACAGACTCGGCGCTTGCTCCAGCGTCCAATAGGAACACATCGCCATTGCGAGGAGAGAGAATGCTCAAACCAGCGGACGGCATCGGCGGTTGCGTTGCCAGCCATTCGTTGTACTCAGGTGGCAGTTTGAGGCGATACTGGCGCTGTCCCTTGCCATCAGTCACCGCCTGATAGAACGGCTCAGCTTGGCGATCGTACTCTCCCAAATCCTGTGGCTCAAAATATTCCTGTACGACTGACGGGCAGGCAGGCGTAGGACGCGCACCCGACAGCGCACAGATTGGACGCTTGACCAACCCAGCGGGCAATGGAAAAGTACCTGGCTCCCGCTGTTCATGCAAATGCAGCATGATCCGATTCCATAACGGAGCCGCACCCGTTACTCCTGACACCTGACGCATCGGTGCCCCGTCAAAATTACCGACCCAAACCGCAACCGTGTAGTCTGTGCTGAAGCCGATCGTCCAGGTATCACGGAAATCAGAGGATGTGCCAGTTTTGACAGCAGTGGGAAACGGCAAACGCAGCAGTGAATCGACTCCAAATGTTTTAGCGCGGGCATGGGTGTCGCTGAGCATATTGGTGATGAGCGACCAGGTGGGGGATGGGGAGATGGGGGATAGGGGAGATGGGGAGGCAGGGGAAGAGGAGGGGCGTTCTGAGTCTTGAGTCTTGAGTGTTTCTTGCCTTTTACCTTCTGCCTTCTGCCTTCTGCCCTCTGCCTTTTCTCTCTCCTCTCCTCTCTCCTCTCTCCTTACCCTCAACCCGATCGGCTTCCCCTGGTTTGCCAATGTCAAATATGCCCGTGCCAGTTCCCATAAGCTGACTTCGCCGCTGCCGAGTGCCAGCCCTAAACCGTAGTAGTCAGGCGATCGAGTCAAATGGGTAAAGCCTAGTTGGTGCAGGCGATCGAGAAAGGCTTTGACACTGACTTTCTCCAAAACACGTACGGCTGGTATATTCAAAGAGTTTGCCAATGCTACCCGCACGCGCACAGGTCCTTGAAACGTTTCGCTGTAATCTGACGGTGTGTAGAGCTTGGCTCCAGGAATGGCATAGCGGGTGGGAATGTCGGCAAGAATTGTATTCGGATGAATCACTCGTTGCTCCAGGGCAAGTTCGTAGAGGAATGGTTTGAGCGTGGAACCAGGCTGACGCAGCGCCTGCACACCATCATTCCGTCCGCCCTGGGTATCGACAACCTGAGCATCGGCAAAGTAATTGGGCGATCCCACATACGCCAGCACGTTGCCAGAGCGGTTATCTAGCACTAAAGCTGCCGCATGATGGACGTTGTGCGGGGCTAAAGATTGAATCACCTGCTGCACCTGTGCTTCGACAAACTGCTGTAAAGAGCGATCGAGCGTCGTCTGCACCGTAGCCGGATGGGTCGATCGCTGCTCAGCTAGCCAGAACAGAAAGTGCGGTGCAGCGACAATACCTTGCTGTCGTGGTTGGAGAGACAGTTCTTCTTGGAACACTCGATCGGCTTCAGCACGGCTCAAATAGCGCTCCTGAACCATGCGATCGAGCACGTAGGTTTGTCGCCGTTTCAATGCCTGCCAGCGATCATAAGGATTAAGGCGAGTGGGATCATTGGGCAGTCCTGCTAACAGGCTTGCCTGAGCGACGTTCAGCTCACTGGCGGGAATGCCGAAATAAATACGGGCAGCGGCTTCGATTCCATAAATATTGCCGCCCATTGGCAGCCGATTCATGTATGCCTGGAGAATGTCATCTTTGCTCATGCCAGCCGTCAGCCGCCAGGATGTCCAGATTTCTTTGACTTTCCCTGACAGGTTGCGGGGCGATGGTTCCAGCATTCGGGCAAGCTGCATCGTAATCGTAGACGCACCGCTGACGATCTGGCGGGCTTGCATCGCTTCTAAAACGGCACGAACGATCGCCCGTCCATCCAGCGCCCCATGTTGATAGAAGCGCCCATCTTCGGCAGCGACGATCGCCTGCTTAAAGCTTGTGGATACCTGCTGTAACGGCACCGTGACGGTATGTTCCTGGTCACGAGTCAAGACAGTTCCCAGGGGCAGCCCATTGCGATCGGTAAACGCGATCGCTTGCTGATCTTGCACTAACGCAGCGGCACGAATGGGAGCCAGGTAAGGGAGCGATCGCACCACCAGGCACAGCAGCACCAGCGTCAGCACCATGCTCCAGGGCGATCGCTGTGCGTACCACTGCCAAAAATTCGACAGTCGTACTGTCGAGCGTCTCAAACTGCTCAAAAATTGATTCGGCTTGAGATTAACCCACTTGTGCTGACGCATATCCTATCCTTCTGCCAGCGCTGTCACTGCTCTACAACGCAGACAGACACAGCGCTTTTACGCAAGCATAACTAATACCAATTTAAAAAATAAGGGTTACAGATGGGGGTGTGGGGGCGTTGCCCCCAGCCAGGGGTTCTACCCCTGCACCCCGTTTCCATCTGCCATGTTTGCTCTTTAAATTGGTATAACTTCAAGCTGACTACACGATCGCAATCGACCGATCCGGCAACCATCACAAACAGAGCGTTACCAGCTCAAATTCTCTGGGAAATCTGAAATAGACGCATCCACGTCTTTGCTTTTATCAGAGTGCCCTACCATGAGCCAACAAACCAAACACGACTCGACCCGACGTTGCATCAAAGGCGCGATCGCCTCACACTGTCAACCTGTAAAACGTTCACCCATTGGTGGCTTTACGCTGCTGGAATTGATTGTCATCGTCGTGATCATCAGCATCTTGTTTGCCATTATGGCTCCTGGATGGACGGCATTTCTGAATGTACAGCGCCTCAATGGTGGGCAGGAACAGGTTTTACTGGCGATGCGGGATGCCCAGAGTCGCGCTAAACAAAGTCGCGTCGTTTGGCAAGCCAGCTTCCAAAACCCCAACGGCGTTGTGCAATGGGCAATTCACCCAGCGGGCACCACGCCTGCACCGTCCCTTTGGCGCAACCTCGACTCAGCCATTCAAATGGATGCAGAAACAACACTACAGCAGGCGGGTGGAGTCCGCAGAGTGCAGTTTGACCACGAAGGCAACGTTAACGGTCAGCTCGGACGACTCACCTTGTCTGGCAAAATGGGTGGCAAAGTCAAACGCTGCGTGATTGTCTCTACCTTGCTGGGAGCAATACGCACTGGCAGAGAGCGTACAGCCATGCAGGATGGTAAATATTGCTATTAGTCAGTTATGCCCTGCAACGCTTTTGCCGTTTTGGGGCGATCGAGCTTCAAGATTAACGTTCCCAGCGGCGGCAAACAGAGATCGATGGAATACGGCTGATTGTGGTATGCCCACTCCTCTGTCCACTTGCCGCCCAGGTTACCCATATTACTACCGCCATATTCCCGCGAGTCGCTGTTAAACAGCTCGGTGTAGAAGCCCAGCTCTGGCACTCCCACGCGATAATGCGAATGGGGTTGAGGGGTGAAGTTGCACACCGTTACGACAAACTCATCCGAATCTTTTGCCCGACGGATGAACGCAACGACGCTATGGCGATTATCGCTACAGTCAATCCATTCAAACCCATCCTGACCAAAATCCTGAGTATAAAGCGCTGGCTCACTACGATAAAGCTGGTTCAACGCCGACAGAAAGTGCTTCAGCTTTTGGTGCGGCTCATACTGGAGCAGGTGCCATTCCAGGTCAGCCCAAACGTTCCACTCACTCCACTGACCAAATTCCATGCTCATGAACAGTGTCTTCTTGCCAGGATGCGTGAACATGTAGGCGTAAAGACAGCGCAGGTTCGCAAACTTTTGCCACTCATCACCTGGAATTTTGCCGAGCATATTGCTCTTGCCGTGGACAATCTCGTCGTGCGAGAGCGCCAGCATGAAGTTTTCGGTGTGGTTATACCAGATGCTGAAGGTGATGTTGTTTTGATGAAACTGGCGGAACCACGGATCCATGTGGAAATAATCCAGCATGTCGTGCATCCAGCCCATGTTCCATTTCAGGTTAAAGCCCAAGCCGCCAACATAAGTGGGCCACGACACCATGGGCCATGAGGTTGACTCTTCGGCAATGGAGAGAATGCCAGGAAAATAGCTAAAGATCACATGGTTCATCTGACGGACAAACTCTGCCGCTTCAATATTCTCTCTGCCGCCATATTGGTTAGCGACCCATTCGCCCGGTTCACGGCAGTAGTCGAGATAGAGCATCGACGCAACGGCATCGACCCGAATGCCATCAATGTGATATTTGTCAAACCAGAAGAGCGCGTTCGCAACCAGATAATTCCGCACCTCGTTACGGGCGTAGTTAAAAACGAGCGTGCCCCATTCTTTATGTTCGCCTTTACGCGGGTCAGCATGTTCATAAAGATGGGTGCCGTCAAAGAAGGCTAAGCCGTGCCCGTCTTTAGGAAAGTGACCAGGAACCCAGTCTACAATGACACCAATACCGTTGGCATGGCACTGATCCACAAAATACATAAAATCTTGCGGGGTGCCGTAGCGAGAGGTGCAGGCATAGTGACCAACAACCTGATAGCCCCAGGAGCCGTCGAACGGATGTTCAGCGATCGGTAGCAGTTCAATATGAGTGAAGCCCAGTTCCTTCACGTAGGGAATGAGTTTGGCAGCGAGTTCTCGGTACGTCAGGAACCGTGCTCCAGGCTTGAGTTCTGAGACAACAACAACAGGTTCTGGTTCGCCGTTGGGTAACAGCGCTGGTTCACTAGAGGCAGCGTGAAGCCAGGAACCAATGTGGCACTCGTAAACAGAGATGGGTTTGGTCAGTGGTTCGGTATGACGGCGTTGCGCCATCCACTCATCGTCGTTCCAGGTATAGGTGTCTAAGTTAGTGACGATCGACGCTGTTTTGGGTCGCGCTTCTTGCTGAAAGCCATAGGGATCTGACTTTTCGTAAATGTGACCGTCCTGGTTCTTGATCTCGTACTTGTAGCTGTCGCCTACTCCCACTTCAGGAATGAAGAGATCCCAAATGCCGCCACCCAGCTTTCGCATCTGGTGCTTGCGACCATCCCAGTGGTTGAAATCACCTAACACAGAGGCACTGCGAGCATTGGGTGCCCAGACAGCAAAGTAGACACCGCTGACCCCGTTCATCTCGGTCAGATGCGCGCCCATCTTTTCGTAGAGGCGATGGTGATTGCCTTCTGCAAAGAGGTGAACGTCGAAATCAGTCAGGTAAGGCGAACGAAAGGCATAGGGGTCATAAATAAAGCGCTCGTGCTCACCTTCCTTTAAGCGAAACTGGTAGTTGGTAAGCTCAACCCCATCGATCGTACATTCAAAGAAGTGAGGATGGTGGGTTGCCTGCATGGGGTATTCTGCCCGTTGCTCTGGCAACACAACCCAAACGGCATCGGCACTCGGCTGATAAGCCCGCACAACCCAGGATACTTGACCACCGTTCTCTGAGGCGTGAGGACCCAGCACTTCAAACGGATCATGATGCTGATTCCAAACGATCCGCTCTACCTGATCTGGGGTGATGGTCACTGTCATGAAGCTACCTGCCTAAGCAAAATTATTAAGCCGCAAAGAAATTTAAATGATGCGTAATCAACTGTAATAAACCGTAGCAAATCATGGTTAAAGTCTCAAATTTATTTGCACCAATACGTAATTTTTCGTAAACGACAGAGCTGCGCGGCGATCGATGCATCATGCAACCGACAAGAAACAAGGCGATAAGAGTATGAATACAAAACACGCCCTAACTCTATCATTTACAAGTCAGGGCGATTAGATTGGTTGACACGCTTTTAACGCTTGCTCAATCTTTGGATGCAAAACACTGACGGAGCGTGCGTTGCGCGGTAGAGAGTGCACTCAACCGTTGGTCAGGCGCTGCCTGTAAACGTGACCTCTGGAAATTTCGCCTGCGCTTCTGCCATTGGTCGCCGTTTGCCTTCCTCTTGCCAGTAGTTAATTACCTCGGTTGCCTGGTTGAGCAGTTCAACCCGGTCAACCTCAGAAATCCAGTGTTTGGCTTCCATCTCGGTTTTTAGCTGTTCCCACGCGTCATTGCGGGGCCAAAAAAAGTAAGAAGTCAAAGGGCTAGTCCCTTTACCCACAACCTGATCAACAGCTAATGCAACGTTCTCATCTAGCCAGAGAACTTTTAAAATAAACTTCGACAACCCAACCTCCAGCATGTCCCAGACTTTTTCGATTTGCGTGCAGTTTTGCGATTATTTCCGCAGCTTACCATTCTATCTCACTGTTGGAGGGATCACCACAGTAGTCGTGCTGATCAACAGCAGACTATTGGAGTTGGGTGTAGGGTATGGGGTGTAGAGTTTTTAACGTGGTTTGTGATCGGTATGGAGGCAGCCGTAGCGGTGGAACAGGCAAGTGATTTAAGCGCAAGTCATGGTTTGAGCGCGATCGTTATCTTTGACATTGATGGCGTGATCCGCGATGTGGGTGGATCGTATCGGCGAGCGCTGGCAGACACCGTAGAACAGTTTACAGATGGAGCGTATCGCCCTTCTCCGTGGGAGATTGATGCGCTGAAGGCAGAAGGCATTTGGAATAACGACTGGGAAGCCTCGCAAGAATTGCTGTATCGCTATTTTGAGGCGCAGGGTCGATCGCGCAGGGTCTCTGAAAGAGAATCGCGACAACCCAGTGCTACAGACCCGATCAGGCTTGATTACAACGAACTGGTCGCCTTTTTTCAGTCTCGCTATCGTGGCACTGACCCATTGCATTGGACAGGCTACATTTGCCAGGAGCCGCTGCTGCTGCAACCCACTTATCTCGATCAATTGACGCAGGCAGGCATCCGATGGGGCTTTTTCAGTGGTGCCACAACTGGCTCGGCACGTTATGTTCTGGAGCAGCGTTTGGGTCTACGATCGCCCGTACTGGTAGCAATGGAAGATGCACCCGGTAAGCCTGATCCAACCGGGCTTTTGCAGACGGTGCGCTTGCTCAATGGTGCCGACACTGATCCTGTAGTCTACGTGGGCGATACGGTGGCAGATATGCGTACGATCGCCAATGCGCGACAACTCCAGCCCGATCGACCCTGGTTCGCGGTTGGTGTCTTGCCACCCCACGTTCAGGACGTTGACGCTCACAGAGAAGCCTACACCGCTACGCTTTGGCAATCAGGAGCACAAGTGGTTTACAACAATGTTGAGGCGTTGACGGTAGGCGCGATCGAGCAATTAGTAAAGCGCAAGGCGTAAATCAAGTCATAAATCAAGTTGTGTGTCTTAATCAATTTCGACTCCTGATCACTAACTTCAGCTTTAGCCTTCAGCTTTCAGCCTTTAGCCTTTAGCCTTCCAGCCCCTCACTCCTCTCTCCTCTCTAAGCTTTTAGCTTCAAAAACTTCTCCATCGCCGCCACCATTTCTGGGGGCCAGCGGCGGTTGTCTTTGAGCCACTTCAGATCTTTGTAGCGCGAGTCGAGACCAACGGCTGAGACCCACTGACTTTCGGCTTCACCCTGTTTACCCTGTGCCCAAAGCGTGGCGGTGAGGGCAGCTCGCATATCGGCAAATTGAGGATACTTGCGTACCAGATTTCGCATTTTACGCACCGCCTGATCGTGCTGACCCAGCTGGTAAAGTGCCAGTGCGTAGTTGGCATTTGCAAAGGCATAGTCACGGGCAAGCTCAGTCGCTTGTTTGTAGTCAGCCGCTGCGGCTTCCCATTGCCCCAGCCCAGCTTCAGCATTGCCGCGATTGTTGAAGGCGGCGGGATCTTTGGGATCGAGTTCCAGGACGCGATTATAATCGGCGATCGCCTCTTCCCATTTGCCCAGCCCTTCGAGCGCTGTCCCGCGATTGAGGTATGGATCAGGGGCATCTGGTGCCAGCTCGATCGCCTTGTTGTAATCAACCAGCGCACTTTGCAGCTTATTCTGGCTCACTTTAGCGTTACCGCGATTGCTCCAGGCGGCAGCAGTTTGCGGCAGTTTCTCGATGATTTGTGTCCAATAGTCTTCTGCGGTACGAAAGTTGCCTTCATTGGTGGCTTTGAAGGCTTTGTCGGCGATCGCATCCAGTTGCTTGTATAAATCCAACGCCGTCGGTTGAGGCGGTGCTGAGGCTTCTGTCGGCGGTGCTGACAACTCTGGCTGAGCAGGTGTAGTCGATGGTGTCGACGCTGTCACGGGGGCTTGCTCCGCCGCCAGCACCAAACTAGGCGGTACGGTGAGCACGCTCATAAGCAAGACGCTCAGCAAAACAAAGAGAAACCGAATCATAGGAAGACTACCCAATGAACAGCAAAGTAAGCCGGATGATGATCTGCACAGGTCAAGAATGGTTTCTTAGCGCGGGTAACATTGCATTCTTTCTCAAGAAAGTCCGATATCAAAGGCAAAACGCAGGGTTCTCTGTAAGGTTAGCAAAGGTCTGGGGTTTGTCTGCTGTCCTTGAGTAGAGAATACCCTCTGCTTGAGCAACCCCAACATGCCAGTCGTTTCCATCTTTTCTCAAAATTCACTCTCTTGTCAGGGTTTATAAGTAGAGTGCGCGTCGATGAGCCGTCTAGAGCACTGAGAGCTGGGTATCGGGCGGAGTGTACCCCAGATGTTTCCAGGCGGCAGCAGTGGCAATGCGACCTCGCGCAGTACGGTTGAGATAGCCAATTTGCAGCAGATAGGGTTCATAGACTTCTTCGATCGTCTGAGCATCTTCGCCCGTTACCGCTGCCATTGTTTCCAGCCCAACCGGACCGCCGCCAAAGTGTTCGATCATCACGGTGAGTAGTCGGCGATCGGTCCAATCCAGACCGCAGGGATCAACATTAAAGCGCTTTAAGGCTTCAGCCGCGATCGCCTGATTGATGGTTCCCAGCTCTTTGACCTGCACATAGTCACGCACTCGTTTGAGCAACCGATTGGCAACGCGGGGTGTGCCACGAGCACGACGGGCAATTTCGGTGGCACCGTCAGACGTGACAGCCGTAGTGAGGAGTTTCGCTGTTCGCAGCACAATTTGCGTCAGCTCATCAAGTTCATAAAAGCGCAGACGTTGAATCAGCCCGAAGCGATCGCGCAAGGGTGACGTAAGCGCACCTACTCGTGTGGTGGCACCCACCAGCGTAAAAGGCTGTAATTTGAGCGATCGCATACGGGCGCTGGAACCTTGCCCGATCGTCAAATCAACCCGAAAATCTTCCATTGCCGGATACAGAAGTTCCTCGCTGACTTTGTTGAGCCGATGGATCTCATCAATGAAGAGAACATCTCCTGGTTGTAGGTTGACCAGCAGTCCCACAATATCTTTAGGGCGCTCTAGCGCTGGCGCACTGGTAATTTTGCAATTCACGCCCATTTCCGTTGCCAAAATCAGCGACATCGTTGTTTTGCCCAAGCCAGGAGGACCGTAGAGCAACAGATGATCCAGGGTCTCTTTGCGAGCTTTGGCGGCACGAATGGCAATATCCAGGATTTC
This sequence comes from Tildeniella sp., assembly GCF_059505325.1. Taxonomy (NCBI): domain Bacteria; kingdom Bacillati; phylum Cyanobacteriota; class Cyanophyceae; order Oculatellales; family Oculatellaceae; genus Tildeniella; species Tildeniella sp. The sequence goes on along the minus strand of NZ_JCACKI010000028.1, from coordinate 42,254 downwards.
TTTCAGGTCTTTTTGCCCAACGTACTCCGCCAAGCGCTGAGGGCGTAAGCGCTCTTCTTGTTTGCCCCGTTCTTCGGGTTCTGGATTTGGTTGCAGCAGAGAACCAGATTTCGGTAGCTTGCCATTGCCAGTGTCTAAAGGCAACTGATCGTCAGGCTCTTGACCATCCGCATCTGGAGACGGTTGCTTGGAGGAGATTATTGCCATACTTTGGGGAAGCAATCAGCTGTGAGCCGTCAGGCATGGAAGTGCTCGATCCTCTTAATCTTAATCGTCCCAGTGTTGAAGCTGGTAGCTGACCGCTGATAGCTGACCGCTAAACATGAGGCACACTTAGAGAACTTGAGAAGATGGCAGTTGAGTCTAGTTTCACCGTCCCTGATGCCGTGAGCTTTCCAGAGGCGATCGCGCTCACCCAAACGCTCTTGGACAGTCTTGAGCAAGGTACCGTGACCGCAGCAGCACTTGAAGCAACGGTGTGTGCTCTAATGGGCAGCGAGAATGGTGCCAGGGGCTTTTTCGTGACGTACTTGAGCGACGATCGTTCATTAGCGGACCAGCCAGCACCAGCGATCGTGGCAGCGTTGAGAACGTCGCCTGCGATCGTGGCACTGCTGTTGGTGAAAAATCTGGCGATGTCTACGGCAATGGCGCTCACGCATCACCGCAACCAGGATGAAGCGATGGTAAGGGGTTCAGAGCGGGTGCGATCGCGCACAGCACAGCTCATTGATCAGCTCCAGTTGCCGCAAGTGCAGCTCGAAGCACGGCAGTTGGCAGGGGCGATCGAAACAAAAACGGGCGCTTATCAAACGTTTTTGGAGCGCTGGAGATACGATTTGGAGCAGCAGCAGGCGATTCAGCAAGTACTGAAGGAGATAGGCATTATAGGATGAGTGCCTGAGGCTTGAGAGGCTTTCTTCGTTCACAGAGTAACCGTGTCATAGCCCTAGTCTGGACTGATGGAACAATGAAATCGCTTGCATCGTCTCTAAAGCGGCAGTGTGCAAACTAGCGTCATGCCTGTTATCCTCTTGTTGCTGGATGGTTTGGCAACTGGAGTGGTTTAGCAACAGTCGTAACGTAAACTAGTTGACATCGGTACCGATTCCAGAGAACTTAGATCAGCGATCGTAATTAGAATTTAGTTCGGTTTCATTTAAACATGGCAATCTCAATTCAGAAAAACCTGTCCCGATCGGAGGCACAGCGGTATTGGGAGTTGCTTCGTGTTTTGGTAGAGCGTAACCTGCATACCCGCTATCGAGGTTCGATTCTGGGAGTGTTTTGGTCGCTGCTCAACCCAGTCACCATGACTGGACTCTACACTGCCATTTTTGGGGGTGTCTTTGCCGTTCAGTACTACGGCTCACTGTTTCGCTACGCTCAAGCGGCATTCGCTGGGCTTGTGATCATCAACTTTTTTTCGGCGGCAACAGCGCAGGCACTGACGAGCGTTGTGGGCAATGGTCCGCTGCTGAACAAAATTCGTTTGCCGGTAAGTGTGTTTCCTGTATCGATAAACGCAGCGAACGTCTTTCAGCTTCTGGTCGGTCCCATGCCATTGCTGGCGATCATGACGGTCGTTAACGTCAGACATCATGTCTTGAGTCAGCTTACCGCTCCCCTGCCGTTGCCAGAATTGGTGGCAGCGATTGTGACTAAAAGCTTGATTAATTTAGCCATTTTTCCGCTTCCACTGATCGCTCTTACCTTGGTTTGCTTGGGAGTCGGGTTCCTTGTCAGCGCCCTGTATGTGTTCTTTCGAGACTTGCCTTACTTCTATGAGCTAATCGTCTTCGTCCTCTGGATTAGTAGTCCCGTGTTTTATCCAGCGTCCATTGTGCCACCTCAGGTCAGACCGCTCTTAGAACTGAATCCGCTCTTCCCGATTATTGAATGCACTCGTCAAATTGTGCTTTCAGGCGAACCTCCCGATGTCAGTATGCTCGTGCGAGCGCTACTAAGCAGCGTTGTCATCTTTGGGCTGGGCTGGAGTTGCTTCAGATGGTGGCGACCGCAGTTTATGGATTTACTTTAGATGGAAGTCATTCGTCTCGATCACGTTTCACTGGCACGACGAACTCAAGAAGAGTTCTCCTATGACTTGAAAAAAACGCTGCTGTCTTTTGTAGAAGGCAAATACCGTCAACCAGCACGAAAGTTAGTGCTGGACGATATCAACCTGTCTATAGAAGCAGGCGAAAAAGTTGGTGTCATTGGCGCGAATGGCTCTGGCAAGTCAACCCTACTCAAGTTGATTTCTGGTATTCTGCAACCGACTCATGGCTCTTTGCGAGTGCGGGGGCAAATTGCACCACTCATTGAGCTTGGTGCAGGGTTTGATGCCGAAATGACCGTGATGGCAAATATTGTCCTGTACGGTGTCTTGCTAGGCTTTCGGCGAGATGAAATGCTGACTAGAGCGCCTTCTATTTTAGAATTTGCAGAGTTAAAGGACTATGCGTCAGCTCCTGTCAAAGCGTTGTCGTCAGGGATGACCGCACGCCTGGGGTTTGCGATCGCAACAGATGTGCAGCCTGATATTTTGATTTTGGATGAAGTGCTGTCAGTCGGTGATGAGAGTTTTAAGCAAAAATGTAAGCAGCGGATGGAGCAGCTATGGGACGGTAGCTCTACAGTGCTGCTGGTTTCGCACAGCATGAACGATATTCACAAGCTATGCGATCGTGCGATCTGGCTCGATCGGGGCTGCATCCGCCTGATGGGTCGTACAGACGATGTCGCAGACGAATACCTGGGTGCCGTTGAGCGGAAGCTGGATATGGGGCTACGTCACGTATAGCTCTAAGCCTTTCAGTCAGCGATCGCCGTTGCGTATCATTGAGGCTAACGCCAACTCATAAATTTAATTGATGCTTTGGAAAACAAAGAATGTTTGCTTTGATGAGCTATAGCCTTTAGCCTAGAAGCAAAGACTTTAGAGCATAAAAAATTTATGAGCGCAAGTATTACCGTCAACGAAATTGATTGGAGCCCGATTCTTAAACAGCTTCAATGTGTGGGCGAACAGGGTTTGCCGACCTATCCGGGCGATTTGAAAACAGCATTGATACATCATGCACGCTTGAGCGGTCATCCCAAAGCAGAAATAGCGTATCAGCTTGCCAATGACATTGCTCACTTGACCACTCACTGTGACCCAGAAATTGTTTACTGGTTCTCGCGCTTACTCTCGTTAATAGAGACCCCATAAGGCGATCGCAGGCTTGCCCTACTCTTTTTCCAGACTCTCGATCCACTGCCACCAGCGGTTGAGCGGAAAGTAGATGACAGGTGCCCACAAGCTGCTCAGAATCGCAGAACTCAAAGCAATAAGCTGGTGATACGTCCAGATTTCCACCAGGGAGCGATCGGCTTGGAAACTATACTGAATTGCCATCACGGTTTCGGCTATGACTGCGGTACCAAAGGCAATCAGCGCGACTGAAATAAAGTCTTCCTGAATATATCGCCCTTTCCGCAAGCGTGCCGTCAAAACGCCAACGACCATCAGGCTCAAAATGTGGGTTGGTGTATGAGCCGTCATCCCATCTTGAATCAAACCCAGCACCAGCCCCGCCAATGCCCCTTGAAACATGGTTCGGTTAACGCTCCAGGCAACCACCCAAATGAGCAGCCAGTTAGGTCCAATGCCTGCCAGTTCCATGCCAGGCAGACGAGTCGGTAAAATGAGCAAACATAGCAGCAATGAACCTACTGTCACAACGCAGTTAACAACTAATCGTTGCGATGGGCTTTCGTGCCAAGTGGTTACTAACGCTTCGCTTTTCATTGCTCAGGCTTCTTGCCAGGTACCTGGTTAGGCGCTCTAATGGGCTGTCCAGACTGATCGTGGGGGTAAATCACCGCCCACTCCAGAAAACTAACAGGGGCAGAAAGCTCGATCGTGGCTTCAGGTGCAGGACTTTTGTTGAGATTGACCGACTCCACACGACCGATCGGCATTCCAGCAGGAAAGAACTGGCTCAAGGTCGAAGTAGACACGACATCACCGCGCCGCACATCTGGGACTTTGTCAAAAAACTCCATGACGGCATGGCTTGTTGATTGCCCACGCATATAGCCCATAAAGCGACTGCGGCTAATCGTCACCCCAATGCGGCTCGACGGATCACTCAAAAGCAAAACTCGGCTGGTATTGGGCGTAACGTCTGTAACGCGACCAACGACTCCACCAGGAGCCATCACCACGTAGCCAACCTTGACGTTGTCGTTGCTGCCCCGTCCCAGGATGAGTTGCTGCCACCAATGGTCAGCACTCCGTCCAACCACCGGAGCTGTAATCCCCGACTGCTTGTTTTCCGAGGCATAGCCCAACAGCTCACGCAGGCGCTGGTTTTGACTTTCGATCTCAGTGAGTCGCTGCTGCAATTCTTGCAGTTGAGCGTTCTCAAGCAGAGTTTGTTTCGCTGGATTTGGCTGGAAAAGACGGGAGAACAATTGATAGGTTTCAAACACGGGCATTGCCTGGGTCTGCCGGATGAGCAGAGCCGAACCAACAGCCATGCTCGCTAGAAAAACTCTTAGCCGGTGCCGATCCCACCAGCGACGTAGGGTATACATGCAAGCAATTTAGGCGTTAAGCGAGCGTTAACTGAATCTAGCAAGATTGAATAGAAGGCATGTGACGACTCAGGACGAATTGAATTGAATAGATTAGCTAGCAGCGCAATGACACAAACGCGATCGCTAAAAATTGCGCGATCGACCACTGAAGACTCGCTCCAGTTGCTTAAAGTTCTCCAGGACGCGCCCGGTTCCGAGTACGACACAGCTCAATGGATCAGCTGCCACATGAACAACAATGCCAGTTTCGTGGCTAATCAACGTATCGATTCCCTTCAAAAGAGCACCACCACCTGCCAGCATAATACCGCGATCGATAATATCTGCTGCAAGTTCGGGTGGAGTTCGCTCCAGTGTGCGCTTGACGGCATCAACAATCACTGCCAACGGTTCCGACATACTCTCACGGATTTCGGGTGCTTTCACGGCAACTGTGCGCGGCAATCCAGAAAGCAGGTGCAGCCCTCGGACTTCCATCGTGGTGTCATCATCCACCGGATACGCAGAGCCGATCGTAATTTTGATTTCTTCAGAGGTGCGTTCACCAATCACCAGGTTGTGCACTTTCTTCATGTATTGAGCGATCGCCTCACTCAACTCATCGCCTGCCACGCGAACAGACTCACTCAGCACGGTACCCTGTAAGCTCAACACCGCAACTTCGGTTGTGCCGCCACCGATGTCGATGATCATGTTGCCTGTCGGTTCTGCAACAGGTAAGCCTGCCCCGATCGCGGCGGCTACTGGCTCATCAATTAAGTAAACATCACGTGCGCCTGCCTGAGACGCAGCATCCATCACGGCTCGTCGCTCCACACCTGTAACACCGCTAGGTATGCCAATGACAATCCGAGGCGATACTAGCGTTTTACCTTCATGAACCCGCGTAATAAAATGCTTCAGCATCAGCTCAGCCGTGTCAAAGTCAGCGATTACACCATCGCGAAGCGGGCGAAGTGCAATGACATTGCCAGGGGTACGACCAAGCATCCGCTTTGCGTCTTCACCGACTGCCAGCGGTAGCTTAGAATCCTGATCCATAGCAACAACGGACGGCTCTTGCAGGACAATACCCTTGCCCGACACGTAAACCAATGTATTTGCTGTGCCAAGGTCAATGCCCATATCCCGCGAAAGGGAAAAGCGACTAAAAAGTCCCACGAGCTTCTATGCCTCTCAAATAACAAATGGATGACTGGATCATTTTGCACCTACATCACTATACGTGCAATCAAGGTTGGATCCTATTATGTTTTTAGCTGTGAGTCCAGTCAGCATAATATATCAATCACGAAAAATTGCCTCAAATAGCTAAGGTAAGCACCATAGTAGTAATCTTAACTAGAAACGTATCGTCATTATGGGTCAATTGCTACCAATCAGACATAGGTAGAGGGCTGAGGGTCGATCGCCAGACGGTTGGAACTACTCGCAAACAGCGTATAGCTGCTAAAATACGCTTGTACCAGTCGATATCTTAGGACTCAACTCTTAAGATGAGATTGGGTAGCAAAGTCTGCCGTGTAACCTGTTCATGCAAAACCTGTTCATGCAAAAGAGTTAACAGATATGAGTCTGAATGCTGTAACCCTGGTAGGTCGTGTTGGTGGTGATCCAGATGTGAAGTATTTTGAATCGGGCAGCGTCAAGTGTAGTTTAACGCTGGCGGTCAATCGCAAAACTCGCAACAACGATCAGCCAGATTGGTTCAATCTAGAGCTTTGGGGCAAAACGGCTGAGGTCGCTGCTAACTATGTTCGTAAAGGCAGTCTGATTGGCGTAACTGGCGCGCTCAAGTTTGATACGTGGAAAGATCGCAGCACGGGGGACGATCGCTCCAAGCCCATCATTCGCGTCGAACGGCTCGATCTACTAGGCTCCAAACGCGACAATGAAGCAGGAGCCAACAGCGGCGGCTACGATGAGGAGTTTTAGAAAGACCTTCTGTAGGGACGTTACATGTAACGTCCCTACGATTCACCTAATAGCTGATTTGCAACGTTACTGAGGCTTGGACTTCTTGCTCACCACCGATCACAGGACTGGGTGCTTTTGGTGCAGCGGCAGTTCGCATGGCTTGAAAATCCTCAAGGGGACGTGGTGGAGGCGCAGACGCACCGTTAACCTGAATGCTGACAATCTGTCCTTTGCTCAGGTTGAGGGCACTAAAGACGGCATCCGCTTGTGCCTGAGCATCCTGGGTCGCTTCACGGAGCGCAGATTTTTGAGTCGCTGCGATCGCCTCATCGGTGGCAATAAAGCTCACGCCGTCAATCCGCGATGCGCCTGCCTTAACCGCTTCATCCAGTAAGACACCTGCTTTAGTGGTTGCAATGCGAAAGCTGACAATGTTGCTGGCAGAGTAGCCCGTCAGCGTCTGTTTGCCATTGTCGTACTGGTAGGTTGGGCTGAGGTTAATGCCTGTCGTTTCCAGCTTGTCTACCTGGCGAGCTTTCAAGAGATTGACAACTGCGTTCGATCGCCGTGCCACTTCTTCCTGCACCGCATTCGCTGTTTTGCCCTGTGCCTCCACACCTAAACGCACTTGAGTAATCGTTGTAGCAACCATTTCTGTGCCGCGCCCAGTGACGGTCAGCGTCCGCAGCATTTTTTCTTGTGCGAGGACGGGATTGGCGATCGCAAGGCTCAACAGTCCGGCGCTGACGATCAGCGTCTTCAAGCGATTCCAGGAAGCAGTTTTAACGATCGAAGGGGTTGAATGCATCACAGTAAGATCTCCTCACAAAAAACGATGAAGTGAAATGGTTTGACTGTATTCACTCTGCCACTGAATTGTCAGAAGGTATGTTTGGTTACAGTTTTGGCAACTTGAGAGAATGGGGAGTAGGGAGTAGGGAGTAGGGAGTAGGGAGTAGGGAGTAGGGAGTAGGGAGTAGGGAGGCAGAAGGCGTTCAAACCTGCCTCTGCTGCCTCTGCTTCCCCTGCTTCCCCTGCTCCCCCTGCTTCCCCTGCTTCCCCTGCTTCCCCTGCTTCCCCATCTCCCCCTGCTTCCCCCTGCTCCCCCATCTCCTCACCCCTCACCCCTCACCCCTCACCTCTTTCGCATAAGCGATCGACGTATAGAGCTTGCTAAACCCGACTGATTCATACAACCGCAGTGCACCGGATGGGTTTTCGGAGTCTACGCCCAGCAGGGCTGTCTCAACGCCGATCGCCTTGAGCTGCTGTAGCCCTGAGAGCAACATGGCACGACCCAACCCCAATCTGCGAAAGCCTCGGCGAGTGCCCAGTATGTTGATCCAGCCTTCGTTTCGCCCGTTGCGTTGATTGTCTTTTGGGTAGATATGCCCAGCGCAAAAGGCGGCAAAGGTGCCATCGGCAGCAATGGCAATGCGATCGAGCGCAGGATTGTAGTCAGGTTCCGTCGTCTCATGCTTGAACTGTTCGATCGTGAGAGGGTGATGGTTCCAGTGATCGATGAACGACTCGTTGAACATAGCAACCCACGCTTCGGCATCGCGATCGCTATCTATATGACGTACGCTAAACCCCGCCGGAAACTGAGCTTCGGGGATGGGTGCTAATAGCGATCGCGTCATGCGGTAGAAATAGCGTTCGATCGCAAAGCCATGCTGTTCTAGCAGCGAGACGCGGTAGTGATGGGTAGAGCGAGCGCCTGCCCGTAGGTAGACACAGACACCGCGTTCATGGGCAACTTCACGCATCCGCTGTTCACTCCAGGCAAGCATCTGAGTTTCCAGAGTGCTTCCCCGTGCCTTTGGATGAACGTTACACCACAAAAAGCCGCTATGGTTGTCGCCCGGTGGCAGTACCCAAATGGCTGCAAAACCAATGAGATCGTTATCGTCCTGCCATACGCGGACATCGCGGCTTAAATCCAAGTCGGGATCAGTAAACTTCTGGCGTAGCTCATCAACCGAGGTGCCTGCATCTAACCGATCGACGGCTTCGCAGGCGTTGAGCAGGTCGGCGATCGCGGGCAAATCTGCTTCACCAGCGTAGGGACGCATGATGATATTTGTAGACAATAGAGTAGACACGGTGGGGACTCCGTTAAGTTCAGGCGCACTAAGTTCAGCCGCACTATCAGCGGCCAGAGGCTGAGGGCGATCGCGTTTAAGGTTTATAAAGAAGGGGTGGCGATCGTGCGACAAGTGCGCGCGTCCAGATAGCTACACAATGAACTGGTGCAATTTCGTAGCAAGAGTAACCATGCCTGTCATTCTGGCTGAGAACCTGAGCAAGCTGTATCCCGTTGCGGTGAAAGAACCGGGGCTAAAAGGGACATTCCAGCACTTTTTGCGGCGAACCTATCGTCAAATCAAAGCCGTTCAGTCGATTTCGTTTGCCATCGAACCGGGAGAAATCGTCGGCTTTCTAGGCGCAAACGGAGCGGGTAAGACGACAACGCTGAAGATGCTTACGGGACTGATCCATCCATCTGAGGGACGCATCAACGTTGCGGGACACATACCGTTTCAGCGCAAATTTGCTTTTTTGCAGAACATCACGCTCGTAATGGGGCAAAAGCAGCAGTTGATCTGGGATTTGCCCGCGCTGGATTCGCTGCGGATCAATGCGGCAGTGTATGGGATCAGCGATCGCGACTTCAAAACCCGCGTCGGCGAACTCACCGAAATGCTGTCTCTAGAAGGAAAGCTCACTCAGGCAGTCCGTAAACTCTCCCTCGGTGAACGGATGAAAGCCGAACTACTCGCAGCACTGATCCACCAGCCGCACGTCCTCTTTCTAGATGAGCCGACATTGGGACTGGATGTGAATGCTCAGGTCAGCGTCCGCGAATTTTTGCGCGAGTACAACCAGCGCTATCAGGCAACGGTTTTGCTAACCAGTCACTACATGGCAGACATCACGGCGCTGTGTCAGCGAGTGCTGGTGATTCATGAAGGGCGCTTGATTTACGATGGCAGTCTGGATGGCTTGGTCGATCGCTTTGCCCCCTGCCGCGAAGTTAATATCGAACTGGCAAATCCTTACTCTGCCGAAAAGCTGGCTCTCTATGGCGATTTGGAGTCGGTGGATGGTTTGCTTGCCAAATTTTTGGTGCCGCAAGAACGCCTCACTCGCACGGTTGCCAAACTCTTATCTGAACTAGAGGTGGTGGATTTGTCGGTCACAGAACCGCCGATCGAGGAAGTGATTGGACGGGTGTTGCGATCGGGGGTGGCGTGAAAGAGCGGTCAGCTACCAGCGGTCAGCTATCAGCTATCAGCGGTCAGCTATCAGCTATCAGCTATCAGCTATTAGCCTCAATGCTAGAACGATAAGCTGAAAGAAACAATTCTAAAGCTGACCGCTGACCGCTAATTGCTAAATTCTTACTATGAATCGCATCATCAAAATTGCCCAAACCATGACCTCTGTGTACTACGCCTATATGGTGGAGTATCGGGCTGAATTGCTGCTGTGGGTGCTGTCGGGTTCGTTGCCAATTATTCTGATGGGTATTTGGATGCAGGCGGCGCAAAACGGAAATTTTGGCTTAACGCCGATTGAGTTTGCCCGTTACTTTTTGGCTGCATTCGTCGTCCGTCAGTTCACTGTGGTTTGGGTCATCTGGGAATTTGAGCGCGAGATTATCGAGGGCAAGCTGTCCTTCCGCCTGTTGCAGCCGCTTGATCCCGCGTGGCATTACTTTTTCTCCCACTTTGCAGAGCGCTTTGCCCGTCTGCCTTTTGCGTTTGGGCTGATTGCGTTATTCTTCTGGCTTTACCCACAGGCGCTTTGGCTACCGAGTCTGGGCGGCTTCCTCTTGTTTTTGATCACGGCTGTCTTTGCCTTTGCGCTGCGGTTTTTAATGCAATACACCTTGTCCATGTTCGCCTTTTGGACGGAGCGTGCCAGTGCGTTAGAGCAGTTCTGGTTTCTGTTTTACCTGTTTTTGTCGGGCATGGTCGCGCCGTTGGAGGTATATCCACCGCAGATGCGGGCGATCGTCCTTTGGACACCGTTTCCCTACCTGATTCACTTCCCCGCCAGCTTGCTGGTTGGTCTGCCTGTCAACCTCGGTCAAGGGTTGCTTGTCATGCTGGGCTGGACGGCTATTTTTTTCACGACCTACCGCTGGCTGTGGCACAAGGGGCTAAAGCAGTATTCGGGGATGGGGGCGTGAGTGAGAGTTTTTGGTTGTTAGTTGTTGGGTGCCAGGGCTTCTTGAGCTTTCGCTGTTTCGATGTTGGTGTGATCTTCTAGATAATCAACCAGTTTGAGAAAATCGACGCGAGGGAGCGATCGACCCCCAATTTCTCGAAAGGCTAGCTGTGGTTTATCATTTTCAACAATGTGGTAGCCCCAATACAAAAGCTGCTTGCTAAAGCGAATGGCGACGGTTTCGGGGTCGATGTAATGGCACTTGGGATCATCTGCCATCAAGGTTTCAAATTCGGTCTTTAAGATGCGATTGAGCACCTCGTTGCGTCTGGGTTCGTCGCTGTGGTAGTTGTTGACGATGACAAATAGTTCGGCATTGCTATTGCTGCGTCGCACGGCTGCAAAGGTACGTCGGATAACATCAGCGTTTTTGTTGATCCCTAACGGGTTGAGCGTTGTGGGGATCAGGCAGTAGTTGAATTTTTCGATGAATGCCTCTGGATTCGCGTCATACTCCGGACTGCAATCGCAAATGACAACGCGGGTATCGGGATATTCTTCTTCGCGCCATTCGGTGTGGTTGAGGACGGTAATCGTTGCGCCCAAGCCGCCTCGTCGTCCGGGAATATAAACGCCATCCCCAAGCAGCTTTCGCAGGTTGCTCTGGCGATCGAGGTCAATCAGCACAACATCGTACCCGTTGAGCGCAAAGGCTCCTGCAAGGTGAGCGCTGATCGTCGTTTTGCCCACACCACCCTTGCAAGTAAACACGCCAATGTAGGTGAGCTGCGCTTTCGGTTGCGGTGGGGGAATGTCACCATCTTCCCAGACAAGCTGATCCTCTCTAAAGCTACCCAGCGCGACATCTACAACCTCTTCTGTCCGCATATATGTAAAGACAGACGGCGTAAACCCCGATGCCGAAAGCAGAAACCCGCGTGTAAATTTAGCCGCTGCGGGTCGCTCTAAAAAATCAATAAATTTCTCTAGTTGACCCGCATGGACTTTCGCCCGCTGAGACTTTACCTGCATCGCAACACATTCGCTGCCGCGTACCAACTCAATGTCATAGCCCAGCGTGTTGGGTGGGGCAAGGGTTGCCGTCCAGCCATCTTGCTCAAAGTGCTGTAGGATGACCGTCTTGAAATCGGGGTCTTTCTCAAACTGTGGCATGGGGTTGCACCGATCGCACGTCAGGTAGAGATAGTCGCTTCTAGAGATTAGCCCAAACCTGTCGAGGAAAGTGCGATCGTCAACGGCTGATGGAACAATCTGTAGGCGCGATCGGTGGAGATGTTTCAGTCTATGGCGCTATGCGTCGATTGAGCGATTGGGGCGCATGAGAAGAGGCGTGGGGCGATCGCGCAAATGTCTAGGACTTACGCAACCCTCAGAGGTTTTAACCAGGCAGCAAGCATCGTGAACAGAGTGGCTTCACCCTCTAAGGTTTTGGTCAAAATACGTAAGTCCTAATGTCATCGTACGCATCTAAGGCGTTCAAACTGCCACCGCTTCACCCGCTTCTGCAAAGAATTTTTGCAGGTTTTGAGGCTGCATAAACTCAAGATACTTTGCCGCCATCGCGGGTGTGAGAAACTCTAGCATCAACTTGTTCTCGACCCAAAATTCGAGCACGTCAAAGAAACCATCACGATTGCAACGAACAACGCGCCAGCCTTCCCGTGTGCCAATGCGTTCAATTTCTGCCTGGCTGGTAGGCACTGAAATCGCAACGTGAGTGGCACTAAACGGGGACGCTAACGCATTGCTAGAAAATGTGACCTGGTCGGTACCAGAACCTGGCATCAGCTCAGTTTCAGCAGGGTAGACCTCAATCATCGTGCCATAGTCGTCGAGTGCGATCGCCATGAAGCTACCCGGATGCGGTGGGAAGAGGGTACACGCGCCCTGCAAAACTTCTGCTAGAACGTGAGCAACGTGACCAGGGTTTTCAGCAGTCATCGAAAAGTGGTGCAGCTACAAAATCTCCTTACAGAATAAAATGGTTAAGTAGGCTACCGAGCAAGAAATGGTTAAGTAGGCTACTTTTTATTCCTCTAGTTAAATTGACTGCATTACGCAAAAAACAGCCGCAGCATGGTCAAATTCACCCGATCGCGTGACCCCTCAATCACCTGACTGGATCACCAGCTTGGGTAGCAACGCTGTCTAAAAGCTTTAACACGCTGTGAGCGCAAGCCAGCGACAGTGTGAACTCGGCTACAAGCATGGCGATCGCTCGTTCTCTTTCAGATCTAGACCAAAGCTATGACTAGCTGAGCCAGCACGGTAGAATGCAGTAGAACAGTTGTCCTGACATCAAGCGTGTCGCTTTACGTTAAGTTGATCTGAGGCTTGTTGCTTTGCTCAAATCGTCCACCCAAGCCACCATCCCTGAGCCATCGCCGCGCTATCGGGCTACGACGGTGAGGACGGCGCGATCGACCACACCGCCAGTACAACGACAAGGCAGGCGATCGCGGGAGTCTGAACTACTCTTGCTAATTCACGCTGGATGGGTGGGTATGGCACTGCTGATCGTCACCTGCATTCCTGCCTGGAAAGCAGATTTTGATAAACGCATCCAGCCTGCTGTCAAAATTGCAGCCACAGCCAACCAGCCTGCTGCCGCTGAATCGCACAGTGCTCCGATCGGAATGCGACAGACGCTCTTCGCAGGCGGCTCAAATTCGCTGGTAGCGCGGACGGTCGGTCATGCTGAAGGCACACGCACCCCAGACGGCAGAAAAACCCGTGCCTATTACGGGCATAAAGATCCTGGTAACGGAGTTTGGAATCTGGGCAGCTTCTCCTTTCAGCACTGCCGAGAGGTTCGCTACAACTGCTCGACACCCGAAGCAGCGGACGATCGTCAACTCCGTCGCTTGCAGTCTCAACATGTTGCGTTACTGCAACAAGCAGCAGTGGTCAAACTCCAGATGACGCTGGCAGAGCAACTCAATGGCATTGACCTGGCAAATCAAGCCCCATTGGCTGCGTTGAGCGATCAGGGCTACATCGATCGCCTGTTGCAGGCAAAGCAAAAGGGCTTCAACGGACAGGATGCCATCCTTGAGGCTCGCGTGTGGAGCTACTGGAATCCTCAAAAAAATCGGTGGGACGCGCCCGGATTGGGCAACATTGAACCCAGCATTCGTCACGATCAGGAGCGTCGCCTGCTGGCGATCGATCGTGCCCTGATGCTGTCGCAGCAGGCAGGGCTACAGGCTAGACAGCGCAGTCTTAACGTACTCAAGCTACAGCCAGAAGTGTTGAACCCTTACGCCTTCAGCCAGCGATCGGACTATCTCTGGTGGGATGCTGGCTACTGGGATGCCAAGCTTCACCAGCAGCGACAGGTGCCTCCTGGTTATGATGCTGCCTACGATCGCGGCTTTGCAAACGGCTCCACCTTTTGATGCCCCAACCAATAGCTGCTTTTGCAATGCCGAGGCAATCGCCTATAGCGGCACGGTTATCTGTATTCTGATAGCAGCTAGTTCCAGAGCGATCGCAGTGTCTCGAAAACCTTTCTATGCTTTGCTGTTGCTGCTTGTCTGGGCAGTGGTGTTCTTTGCCATGCCTCAGCCGACGTGGGCAGCGATCGCCCAACCCGATCGGGTGCCCCTCACTCTGGAGCTTTTGCAAGAGCGGCTGAAGAATCCCATGCAGAGCGATGGAGTGCGTATTCTCGACTTGAGCGGATTGACGATCGATTTGCGTTCAGAAAACGCCGCCTTTCGCGATCAGTTTTACAGTCTCGTGCAGGGGCAGCTACAACGTCCTGGTACACCAGTCGGATTAGATCTCAGCTACTCGCAACTTCAGGGTGAGTTTAAGATCAGCCAGTTGGGGCTACGGGCACCGCTGTATGGGCAATCGCTCTCGCCGATCTTTACACCTGCTGAACAGAAACAGCTACAGCGCGATCGACGACTCTTATCCCGCCTCAGCACCCTTTCGCAGTCGTTGCTTTCCACACCCGATGCAGGGATTCAGCCAGCACCGCTGCAAATTACGGTGTTTCGAGGACCGCTGAAGCTGATTCAGACTCGCTTCACAGGGTTAGCTGACTTTACAAACACGTTTTTTCTCAATCGGGTCGAAGCGCAGAGCGTGCAGTTTGCTCAGTTGGCGGATTGGTCACAGGCGCGTTTGAGTCAGAATGCCAGTTTTGCGGGAGCCATCTTTGAGCGGGATGCTCGCTTTCGCAGCAGCATTTTCTTTGCCAAAACAGAGTTTACGCAGACACAATGGCGCGGTGCCGTGAATTTTCAGAACAGCGAATTTCAAGCGACGGCAAACTTCAATCAAGCGTTATTTCAGCAGCCGACCAATTTTACGCGGGTGCAATGGTTGGGCAATGCCGACTTTGCACAGGCGCACTGGCAAGACCAGGCGATTTTTACAAAGGATACGTTTAATCAGTCGTTTTTTCTAACAGACGCGGTGTTTGAAAAAACAGTTTTGTTTCGAGAAGCGCAGTTCAACCGCCCGGTAAACTTGCGCGGTGCGTCGATTCTCGATCGAGCGGAGTTTGGCTATACCGGGTTTGCCAAAGGTGCCTATTTGAATGTGCCAGGACTGCGGTTTGACTCCGATCGCGCCAAAATTATCGGCAATCCAGGACAAATCAGCCGCGTGATCTCAGTGCCAACGCTACAAGGCAACGAAAACCTGCTGCGGGAACTGGTGCGAAATTTCCGGCGTTTGGAACAAATTCCCGATGCCAACCAGTTGGAATATATGCGTGAACGGTTACGCCTGCGAGAACTGCGTCAGCAATTAGTTGGTATCAATATCAACACAGCACCCATAGCACAGTTGTTGGATGTGGGGTTTTCGCAAACGCAGGCAACCGCGATCGTCCAGCGTCGGACGCAACAGCCGTTTCGCAGCACGGCTGATCTATTGATTGTCGGCAGCGTTGATCTGGCGACCTATATCAACGTGCGCGATCGCATCATTGCCAAAGAAGCCGTTACGCCGAGTTTAGAAGCACTCAATCGTCTCTCGGCAGGTTTAAGCTGGCTGGGCTTGAGCCAATTGCTGCTGCTCACACGCTATGGCACGGATTTCTGGCTGATTTTTGGGGTGGGGCTAGTGGCAAGCGCGTACTTTAGCGTGCTGTTTTGGCTGGTCGATCGCTGGCGACGCGTTACGCCCAGACCCGTGCTACCAAAGCTCCCTGAAACATTGTGGGTACTGTCATTATTCAGCGTTCTGTCTTTGTGGGGGCTTGTCTCAATCTTTCGGGCTGGCGATCGCCCCTGGCTGACGATCGCCAGTATTGCGGCACTCATCATTCCTGTGCCTGCTTTGCTAACCATTCGGCTTTACAAAGTGGGGCGCTATCACCCCATGATGGATGTCAGCTACTTCACCGAAGAAGGGTCGCTGCGCCAACTGCGAATCCTCATCGGACGGTTGCCCACCATTCCCCGCTTCGAGCTGTTTCGTGAACGTTATATGCCGCTGCTGTGGGATCGTCGCTGGAGCTGGCTCAATTACTTTGACTTCAGCCTCAACAATTTGCTTAAGTTCGGCTTCAACGACATTCGCCTGCGCGATGAACATCTTCCTGGGTTGATTACCGCGATCGTCTGGTATCAGTGGAGCCTGGGCATTCTCTACATCGCCCTCCTGCTATGGACGCTCTCGCGCACGATTCCAGGGTTGAATCTGTTGATCTACTTTAAGTAGTGAGGGGAGAGGGGAGGCAGGGGGAGAGGGGGAAGAGGGGGCAGAGGGGGCGCGTTTAGAGGTTGACGATCTGCCATCATGATTAGTTGAATTGGTATCAAGGTTCGCTCACGAGTAACCAAGATTCACTCACGAGTATCAAAGCCTCATTCACGAGTGTCAGAGACTCACTCACGAGTATCAAAGCCTCATTCACGAGTGTCAGAGACTCACGCACGAGTATCAAAGCCTCACTTACCAGTAACCAAGACTCACGCACGAGTGTCAGAGCCTCACTCACGAGTATCAGAGACTCATTCACGAGTGTCAGAGAGTCACTCACGAGTATCAAAGCCTCGTCCACGAGTATTCAAGACTCACGCACGAGTATCAAAGCCTCGTCCACGAGTATTCAAAACTCACGCACGAGTATTCAAGACTCGCGCACGAGTGTCAAAAACTCGCTGGATATTCTCCAAGACTCACGCTTCAGACACCCCCAGAAGCACACCACAACAAATTAAAGCCGCTTCAGGTTGTCTTTGCTCCCCTCTTCTTTCCCTGCCGCTTCCTCTAATCGCTTCGACAGTCTGTCTTTTGACAGTCAGAGCAGCATTCGCCAAAAATAGGCAAGATGTTGTGATGGGGTTTTATGGTTTGCGTTAGAGAGTTTCGTCGGGCGATCGGTTGGCTCATATTCCCTGTGCTTCTGGCAACACCCGTTCTCGCACACACAGTCAAGGTTTCAGGTGATGTGGCAGCCACATTTCATATTGAACCAAACCACAATCCTAAAGCCGGTGTGCCGTCTCAAGCCTGGTTTGGGTTAACGCGCAAAGGGGGCAGCACGATTCCGCTATCGCAGTGCAATTGTCGGTTGGCTGTGTATGCAGTGCCGCGTGCTAGCAATGCCTCGCCAGTACTACAACCCACTCTCAAGGCAGTAAATGCGTCAACGTTTAAAGGCGTTCCAGGTGCCGACATTGTGTTTCCCAAAGCAGGGGAGTATGAATTGCGGCTTAGTGGTACAGCGAAGGCACCCGCAACCTTCCGATCGTTTCAGCTCAACTACAGCGTGACCGTAGGAGGCTAATTAGGAGGCTAATTGCGCCACCATCATCACAGTACGCGACTCTTGCCTTCTGCCCTCTGCCTCCTGCCTTCTGCCTCCTGCCTTCTGCCTTCTGCCTCTTGAGCGCCACCTGGCGGACTATAAAACGGCTTCAAGAACGGTAGCGACCAAAACCACGGCAGCCGCACGAGCAAAATTACCGCTGTTGCTGCAATGACACAGCCAGAAAGTGCTTTATTAGCTGCTGTCCATTCGGTTGCGCCGAGGTAATGGGAGCCAACCAGCACGGTATGAACTACCCCAAGGATTAGGGCGGGTACTCCAAGTAGGTGGATGTAGCGCCAGCGATCGCCCAGTGCCTTGACCATCCAATCAAAGCTGGTGAGAGCTGCGGGAGTCAGTAGCACGATCGCCACAATGCCTGCCCAGATCCCGACTTGTTGTTCGATCGGCAAAAAGGGCAGACCTTGAAGATCCCACTCAAACGTATGGGCGAGCATGTGCCCCGTATGTGCCAGCGAGAGAACGTAGGCTCCCACACCCAAAACGCGACGATAGCGCAGAGGAAACTGCCAGAAGCGGCTGACAGGACGGGCAAGCAGCGCCAACATGAGGCAGAAGATGGCAGCGTGCCCGGTGTAATCGACCATTCCATCCGTGCGGAGGAGGGTGAGCAGACCGATCGCCAGCGTGACCCAACCGCCCATGCGAAAAAGCTGGCTCCGGCGATCGCGGCTCAGCAGCGAAGTCGAAAGTCCAATGCCCAGCATCGAGGGTGCAGTACCCAAACCAAACGCCAGCATAGTAGCGGTGCCATGCCACAAATTGCCTGTTTCAGCCGCTTTTACCTGTGCCGCGTACAAAAAGCCACAGGGAATCAGCCCCCACGTCATGCCGAGCAGTGCTGGAGTCCACCAATGTGCGTGGCTGGAGAGCTTCATCATGCCCGTACTCAGCCGCTCATGAAAGCCACCCTGAAGCATGGGATGGAGCAGGGGGATACCCGGCAAAAGCTTCGGGTTAATCTGCGTGAGTCCCATCCAGATTAGCAGGAGTCCGGTGGCGATCGACAGCCCCTGCCGCAACCCACTCCCAATGCCTGCCAATTGCCCGCCCGCTACCAGTACCGATCCCAGCGCACCAATCCCAGCGCCAACCAGTGCATAGCTGATAATGCGACCCAGGTTAAGCAACCCATGAAAGGCAAGCCGCTGCTGCCAGGTTGGCGTGTGCTGCGAGGACTGCTGCGAGGACTGCTGCGAAAGGGCAAACGCAGCCGTGAGCGGTCCACACATGCCCACACAGTGTCCAAAGCTGCCCAACAGCCCCAGCAACATGACCAGCCACAGATCCGTCATGACATCACTTCTTCCAATCCTTTGCTGACTGGTCTAACACATAAGCGGCAACAGCTTTAATGTCCTCTTCTTTCAGACGACCTTTGAAAGACGGCATGGCACCTTTACCGTTTGTCACTTGAGTAATAATCGCTTCAGCAGAATCCATCCCATATTGCTTCAGCGCGGCTGCTTTCAGGTTCTTATTAGCAGCAACCACATTGTTTCCCCCCTGATGGCAGGCGGCACAGTTAGCGCTGAACACTTTTGCACCCTTGGCAGTGAGAGCGGTTGAGTCATCTGCCTGCACCGGGTTAGCAAAGCAGAGGGCGCACACGATCGCCAGCAGCACAGCAAACAGTTTTTTCACAGTCGTTCCCCTTGTCACAACAAAGCATCGGTAAGCTCTATTGTTTACTCGACTGTCTACTGCGTCAAAAGACAGGCTGTCGAAGTTCTAAGGATCGCTCACCTGGTCGCTTGGGTGAGTTGCTGTAGCAGTTCTGAATCATTCGTGAAAAGTATGCAGTGGTTTAGCGGTCAGCGGTCAGTAGTCAGTAGTCAGCGGTGAGCGTCGAGAGCTAGAGCTGAAAGCGAATCCAGCATGACTTTCATCAATCAAACCGGATGGCATATCCAGTGATGCGATCGCTAAAGATTCAGTTCACTTCGCTCAAGCGATTGGCGAGTGCTGTGTATGTTTTCTTGCTTGAGAGACGTTTGTCAGAACGTTTGAGGTATCAGCAACCTTGCTAGAGACCTGTGGTTTGAGTCGATAAGCACCATGCAACACCAGTAGGATGGGCAATGCCCGTTACCTGTGACGTTGCACCCTGAGCACCAGTAGAGTGGGCAATGCCCATCTACCTGTGGCTTCGTGAAGAAACCCGGTTTCTACATTCAAGCAAGCCGTCAATCCTTCACGGGTGTTAGCCTAGAGGAGCAGTCTTTTGCAAGCATCTTTGCTTCACTGTCCATGAAAAACGTTGTGGTAGGACTCTCAGGCGGAGTCGATAGTTCAACAGCCGCTGCCATTCTGCATGATCAAGGCTACTCGGTCGTGGGGCTGACGCTTTGGCTGATGAAGGGCAAAGGGCAGTGCTGCTCAGAAGGTATGGTGGATGCGGCTCAGCTATGTGAGCAGTTAGGCATTCCTCATCACATCGTTGATACGCGAGAATCCTTCCAGGAAAACATTGTGGATTACCTGGTGGCTGGCTATAGCACAGGCATTACGCCGCTGCCTTGCTCTCAGTGCAACAAAGCGGTGAAGTTTAGTCCCATGTTGCACTACGCGCAAGAGACTCTGGGCATCGATCGTATTGCCACGGGGCACTATGCGCGCACTCGCTACGATGCAGCCTCTGAACGCTATCAGCTTCTACGAGCGATCGATCGGACAAAAGACCAATCCTACTTTCTCTATGACCTGTCGCAAGACGTGTTGGCACGAGTCATTTTTCCACTAGGCGAACAGCCTAAGACTGAAACTCGCCGTGTTGCCGCTGCGTTTGGCTTGCACACTGCCGACAAGCCCGAAAGCCAGGATCTCTGCCTGGTGGAAGCAAATGGCTCCATGCGGGCGTTTTTGGACAAGTACATTACGCCACAGTCGGGTAACATTGTTGACCAGGCTGGGAACATTCTGGGGCAGCATGAAGGTGTGCATCACTACACCATTGGTCAGCGTAAAGGACTGGGCGTTGCCCATAGTGAACCGCTGTATGTCGTGGCGCTGGATGCCGCCAACAATCGCGTGATTGTGGGCGATCGTACTGCCACACTTGCATCAGACTGTACGGTGCAGCGGCTGAACTGGGTTTCCATCGCGGCACCAACCGCACCCATCCGTGCAGACGTGCAAATTCGCTATCGTTCGCTGGCTATGCCTGCAACGATCATGCCGCTGGAGAGCGATTCACCCACCAGCGATCGCGTTCGTGTGGTTTTCGACGAGCCTCAATCCAGCATCACACCGGGTCAAGCAGCCGTCTGGTACGATGGCGAAGTGCTGTTGGGCGGCGGTATCATCGATCGTCAAGCTTGAAGCGACCATTTCTGAGCGACCTTCCTGGCGAGAGGTATGTTTTTTGGGAGCGATCAGCAGTCAGCAACTAGCGTTGGATTGCTTGTGTCTCTCTTACCTTATCGTCCTGGGGCTTTGGCTGATAGCTGACCGCTAATTGCTTAAAAGCTCTCTAGAGTTCAACAATTGTTGCGTTGTTTGCAAAATTTCATCCAAGCCGCAATCTTTAGGCATGATGAGATCTGCTTGCAAGCCCAGCGTATGATCGAGAACTAAATCGCTGCGGCTAATAAAGGCTGAAGTCAGAATCGTCAGGGGTGGCTGCTTCAGTGAGGTTTTTAGCTGATGAATGATTTCGATGCCATTCGTAGACGTTTCGTGGCGATGGTTGGGCGCGATCGTAAAATCGATGATGACAAGATCATACGAATCGAGGGCAGAATTCAGAAAACTTTGAGCATCTGTAAAGGTAGTGACATCAAAATGAGTTCTGAAGAAACGCTTGATGGCAAGGCACCAGGTTTCGTCATCGTCCAGAACAGCGACTTTTGGCATTAGATTGGTCATTGTTGCAGCACATTACCTTCGCGTGGCGATCGGAACTCTCTCTAAGCAACCACATCTCTGGATCTAAAGCCGTTGCAGAGGATGACATTGCTTGCTTCGGCAGACCTGCAAGAAAACCAGAACTTAGACGTTAGCACGATCGTTCATTCTACCTTAGGGCTTTCAATATCACAGGCTCATAATAAGGCTACCCATTTTTTCCACCGTACTGCGCTTAGAGCTTGCTAAAAAAATAACTGCACACTTTGGATCAGCTATCAGCTATCAGTTTTTAGCTGACGGCTGACGGCTACAGACCATGCTGTTATTTCTGTACAACGCCTTAGGGGGAGGAAATTTTTAGTAATAACCGCTTATTAGGACTAAACTTCAACTTTTATTAAGCAGCATCGTTGTAAACGTTTGCTAGCATCTTGACGGAAAACCGATCGGGACACTTTTGATATGGCACCTGCAACCGTATTGCGATTCATGCAAAAGACCGCTGAAGACAAAGCCCTGCGCCAAGCGCTCGAAGCGCTGCTGGGTGTAGGTGATGGCAACATTAGCAGTGAAGCAGAGCTAGATGCAGCCGAAACCGAGGCTTTAAAGGGAGAACGTGCCCCTACTGTTGCTGCCTTTGCTGCTCAGAACGGCTTCGCCTTTGCTGCCGAAGATCTCGTTGCTGTCGTTGAGGCGTTCCAGAGGCATCAGGCAGGCGAGTTATCTGATGCTGAATTTGCAACATTGCTGGGTGTAGCGGATGGTGGAGATGCAGCCAGCCTTGCCCTCTCAGCAAACCCACTCAAGCGCTTAACGAGCTACCTGGGCAAAACGTACCTGGGGCTTGGTTAAACCGTGCGATCGCATTAATGCTCCAGTCTGCTCAATGTTTCGAGCCACCTCTAATTACCCCCCAACGCTTGCCTGCTTCAGCTTCGCGCTGCTGATATCTGCACCTGTTAGCAGTACGCCTGTCAGCACTGCGTCAGTGAGGTCAGCGTGGTTAAGGATGGCATCGGTAAAGTCAGCATTCGTCAAGTTGGCACGCTGTAACTTTGCATAGCGTAAGTTCGCGCTGCGAAAAACGGCATCAGTTAGATTCGCGTCGCTCAAATCGACCCCAATGAGATTCGCTCCGATTAGGTTTGCAGCGCTCAGATCAGCACCGCTGAGATCGGCACCAATGAGATTGGCACCACGAAGCTTGGCTTCAATGAGATCGTCTCCTGTTAGTTGTGCTCCCGTAAGGTTGGCACCACTGAGGTTAGCCTGATGAAGGTTCGCACCACTGAGGTTATCGCCACTAAAATCAGAACCGCTCAGGTCGGCAGTCTGGAAGTCGGCTTGACTCAGGTCAATATGGCTGAGGTCAACACCAACCAGGCTGGGAATCACCTGAGCATTGTCTCTCCTCCAATCATTCCAAACGCGAACCCCTTGTTTCAGCAACGCCATCTGCTCTTCATCAGCCATAGCCTTTTCTCTCCTGGTTAACCTAGCCGCTCACAGCCGTTAAGGATTGTTACCACTCCCATTGTTTCCTAACTCGGTCTGATCGGCTGAGATCAGTTCACCGATCGTCTCTGTAAGCGCCTTGGGATCCATGAAGATAATCTTGGAGTTATCGCTTTCACTCAACTTCAGGTTGGCATCAACATACTTTTGTGCCAAAAGGTATTGCAGCACTGCTTGCGAGTTAGTCTGTCCTTGAAGTGCTCTAGAAATGCGTTGAATCGACTCGACCATCGACTCAGTTTCTGACATTGCTGCTTTGCGCTTGCTTTCTGCCGATCGCTCTAGCTCTAGCGACTCTAGTATGGCTTTTGAGGGAGCGAGTTCTTGAACTTCAACCCGCATAATCTTCACCCCCCAGCTTTCTGTGGCTTCGTCGAGTTGATGGAGGAGTGCTTGATTAATCTTGTTTCGACCTGAGACGCTTTCCCGTAGATCCATTTGACCAATCTCACTTCGGAGAGCAGTGACTACCAGGTTAGTCAAGGCTGATTCCAGATCCTCGACACCGTAGTAGGCTTTTTGGACATCAAGAATTTTCCAAAACATGACAGCGTCTACCGTCAGCGGTACATTATCGCGAGTAATTGTCTGCTGAGGAGCCGTATCCAGAATTTGTTCGCGTGTTGATTCGACCAGAACGGTATCGAAGATGGGGATGACGAAATTTAGCCCCGGTTGAAGGGTGCGACGATACTGCCCTAACCGCTCTACAAGACCTTCGTTACCTTCGTTGATAATTTTGATTGAACCAGCGATGTAGCCAACCACTGCTAGAGCCAGGGCGGCAATCAGAGATTCCATAGATGTTGAGCCTGCGGCGATGCAGAGTGGGTGAAGGTGGTCAAATTGATCCAAACTAATTCAATTGTATTCCAGTCTAGTGAGACGGTAGAAATTGAGGGCAAGAGCTTGAACGGCAAAGATTTAATGTCTTTAGCTTTCAGCGGTCAGTGGTCAGCTTTCAGCGGTCAGTGGTCAGCGGTCAGCGGTCAGCGGTCAGCGGTCAGCCTTTAACACCCAATAACTCCTTCTTCTGCGCTTAGTCATCTTCCAGATTCAGCAGTTGTTGATCGATCGCCTGTACACGCGCTTTTACTACATCTTCCGACAAAATCCGCTTGCGGAGTGCTTCGTTGAGGGCATCTTTCTCTGCCAGCAGCAACCGACGGCGGATGGCATCAAGACGGGCAATTCTGCCACTGGCAGCAGTCAATTTGTCCGGGCGACGATTATAAAAGTCGCGCAAAGAGCGTTCTGCGGCGGCGATTCGTACCTGATAGCCAGCACGCATTTCTTCGTAAACAGATTTGGGTAACACACCCGTTTTGAGCAGCGTCTCCAGTTCATCCTGTGCGGCTTTGGCAGTGATGAGCTGAGACTGGAGCGACTCGATCCACTGCTGCGATTCGGAGGTCTGGACAAGGTCGAGCCGACGCACCAGCCAGGGCAAACTTACGCCCTGTCCGACCAGCGACACCAGCACGGTACCAAAAACCAGGGCAATCAATGCCTCGCGATCGGGCAAGGTAGATGGCAAACTTAGTGCCAATGCCATCGATAATGAGCCTTTGATGTTGCCCAAAAACAGGACGTGCTGCCAGCGTAACGGTAAGTTGCGATCGACGTGTTTGACGATCGCCAGCAGCGGGTAGACCGATAGAAAGCGCCCGACTTGATAAGCTAAGACTGCCAGAAGCACAGCAGGCAGGGTTCTCAACAGCGTTTCTAGATTGATTTCGATGCCAATGAGCAAAAAGATGAAGGTGTTGACCCCAAAGCCTGCATAGTCCCAAAAGCTGAGCACTGTGATGCGGTTAGACGCAGAAACCGTCTGGGAGCGCTCCATATTGCCTACAACCAGCCCTGCTACCACGACTGCCACCACGCCCGACATCCCAAAAAATTGGCTGAGCTGAAAGGTGCCGAGGGCGATCGCAACCGTCAACAGAATATTGCTCAGGGAATCGTCCGATCGAGCGTAAAGCCCCACGCCTAGATAACCAAGCGCCAAGCCCACTAGCCCACCACCCAAAATCACCACCACCAGTTCCCGGATACCATCAGCAACCGTAAGTGCTTCCGTTGTATTCACCTTCAAAATCAGGCTAAACAGCACTAGCGCGATCCCATCGTTAAACAGACTTTCGCCCTCGACGATCGTGCTCAGTCGCGGTGGTACACTCACTTCCTTAAAGACAGCGATCACCGAAACAGTGTCGGTAATCGCCAAAATCACGCCAACCAGCAGTGCTGAAACCCACGGCAAGCCCAAGCCAAACTTCAGGATCACCGCCGTTACACCAGAAGCAATGATGACCCCCGGACCAGCCAGTAAGGTCACAGGTTTTACCGTCGTGCGAAGGCGACTGATATCGGTGTTGATGGCGGCTTCAAACAGCAGAATGGGTAAGAAAAGGTTAAGAATCAGGGACGAATCGAGTCCAATGCGGCGGGGCAGCAGTTCGGTAATGGCAAGTCCGGCAACGACTAAACCCGTGACGTAAGGAATGCGGAGCCGCCGCGACACCAGCGCTACGCCTGTTGCAACCAGCAAGAGAATGATCAAAACAGTGACTAATTGAGCCGCATTCGACTGTTCACTGCCTGCAACCGCAAGGAGACATGTCATGGGAATTTGACCTGAGAGTCAATGCAGAAAGCTGACAAATGGATAAGCTATAGTCAGGTTCAGTGCTTTAGACGTGAGCGCTTCACTCTAGACTAAAAGCAAAGATTAGACCAAACGCAAAGATGGCATCGCTAACAGATTCCAGCAGTCTAGAGTCTCAAGTGTACAGTTCAACGTCTAGAGGGTACTCTCCCCAAATTATTGTGTCAGCTTGAGGAGCTATTTCAGTGAGTCCAGAAGCGCTAGTTCAAACCCTACCCACGATCGCCCCACCCTTGTCTCATGCAAGTTCTTTCAGTGCAGAGGACTTTGACGAGCATGTGATGACGACCTACGCTCGTTATGCGATCGCCCTTGAGCGAGGCACAGGCTGCCGCGTGTGGGATACAAACGGGCGCGAGTATCTGGATTTTGTTGCCGGAATCGCTACCTGCACGTTGGGTCACGCGCATCCAGTGATGGTGCAAGCGGTGACAGAGCAGATTCAAACGCTGCACCACGTCTCAAACCTTTACTACGTACCGCAACAGGGCGCACTGGCGAAATGGCTAGTCGAGCATTCTTGTGCCGATCGCGCCTTTTTCTGCAACTCTGGAGCTGAGGCAAACGAAGGTGCCATCAAACTGGCGCGGAAATATGCCCATGAAGTCCGACAGATTGCTGATCCGATCATCATTACGGCACACGCCAGCTTTCACGGGCGCACCCTGGCAACTGTGACTGCCACTGGTCAGCCGAAATATCAGAAGAGTTTCAGTCCGCTGGTGCCTGGGTTCCACTACGTCACCTATAACGATATCACTGCGCTAGAAACAGCACTGGATGAATTAGAGAGTGGCGAACCGCGAGTTGCTGCCATCCTGCTCGAAGCGTTGCAAGGGGAAGGCGGTGTGCGTCCGGGCGATCGCGCCTACTTCCAACGCGTCCGGCAACTCTGCGATGAGCGCGGCATCCTGCTGATTCTCGACGAAGTGCAGGTGGGGATGGGTCGCTCTGGGCAACTCTGGGGCTACGAAAATCTCGGCATTGAACCCGATATTTTCACATCAGCAAAAGGTCTCGGTGGCGGTATCCCGATCGGTGCCATGCTCTGCAAGTCTTCCTGCGATGTTTTTCAACCCGGCGATCACGCCAGCACCTTTGGCGGCAATCCCTTTGCCTGTGGTGTTGCACTCGCAGTGTGCCAAACCATTGAGTGCGAAAACCTGTTGGCAAAGGTACGCGATCGGGGTAAGCAACTGAGAGAGGGATTAGGGGCGATCGCGCAAAAATTCCCTAATCACGTTGCCGAAGTACGCGGCTGGGGACTCATTAATGGTCTTGAACTCAAAGCCGATTCGCCGCTGACTTCTCCCGATATTGTCAAAGTCGCAATGGCAAATGGTCTCTTGCTTGTGCCTGCGGGTCCCAAAGTTGTCCGCTTTGTGCCCCCCCTCATTGTCACTGAAGCTGAGATCGATCAAGCTCTAAGCGCTGTCGAGCAAGCCTTTGCTTCTCTTTGACACTGCTAAGAAATTAACATTGCCAAGAAATGCCCTCGGCTTTGAGGTCAATGACTGCACCAATAAAGGCAGCATGAACAAACGTTTGTGGAAAATTTCCCAGCATCCGTCCCGTCTTTGTGTCTGCTTCTTCTGCAAACAGCCCCAAATCATTGGCATACTCCAAAGCAGCACTTAAGATCGCATGAACGCGTTGAAAGTCTTGACGCATGATCCAGTACTGAGCGACCCAGAAAGTGCCTGCTAGAAAGGCACCTTCTTGACGAGAATCAAACTCTTCCAGGTGCCGCCGATACAGATTTGCGGTTGCATAGTCACGCTCTAACCCCTCGATCGTTGCCAACATCTCTGGCGTGTCTGGGGCAGTGAAACCCCACACGGGAAAGAGCGCTGCCGAGACATCGATCGCGTCACTCCCTGCTACCACTGCATAAGCGCCTGCGGACGTGAGACACTCCCGCGTCACAAACTTACGGATTGCTTGAGCCGCAGTTTGCCAACGTTGAGCCTGCGAGTCTGTTTGGGCAAACTCAGCAATGTACTCTAAGCCACAGGCAGCAATGACCTTACTGGATGTGTATTGTTGCTGCACCTGCTCTTCCCACAGCCCATGATCCGGCTTGTGCCAGTGTGCTGCTAGAAAGTCAGCGAGTTGCTCAATTAACGACCAATGTTCACGGGTGTCAAAGCAACTGTAAATCAGCTTCGCGGCGAGCAGAACATTGCCATAGGCATCAAGCTGAAGTTGATTGCTTGCACTGTTACCGATCGTGACGGGTGTACTTTCACGGTAGCCCCTCAAAGCAAGCGTTTCTTCGTGGGATACTGGCTGACCGTTGATAGTAGAAAAGGGATAGATGGGAAGGGTTCCATCACGATCGCACGTACAGATGAAATCTAAAAACCGTCGCTCTTCGGTGCCATCACTACCTGCACGAGTCAGCGCACTCACAATCATGCCTGCATCTCGTAACCACACATAGCGGTAGTCGTAGTTTCGTTTGCCGCCAATGACCTCTGGTAACGCGATCGTGGGTGCTGCAATGACACCGCCTGTCTCCTCAAACGTCAGCAGCCGTAGGGCACGCATGGATGCAGCCACCTGGCGCTCGTAGGGTCCGTGATAAACGGCATGAGACGCAATTTGTCGCCAGCACTCCAGCGTTGTCTCCAACCAGGTGTCTAGCGCGATCGGCTCTGTCAGCGGTTCATCAACTAGAGTTGTCCAACCTGCTTCACCAACAGGAATCGTTAACTCAACGTGCTCGCTGACAATTTTAAGCGGATGAGACGCATAGAGATAGTGCTGATCAATCTGAATACATTGATTCTGATGGTGCAGATTGGGAGCGCGTCGAGCGTAGTCTGGAGCCGCTTGCAGTGTCACTATGAGCTGAGCAGGTACGGGAGAAAAGCGACGACAAATGCCTCTGGGTGTTTGATCACCCATCGACATCCAATCAGTGATGTGTAGTTCACCCGCTGGTGTGGTCAGGGTCGTTTCAAGAATGCCGCTGTCTTCGAGATAACGACGACTGGCAAAGGTAGCATTGGGTAAATGCAACGCCCAGGAGCCGCCTTTTGGATCAAGCAGAGCGGCAAACAGCGACGGGCGATCGAACTGTTTAGGGCAGTACCAGACGATCGTACCTGTAGTGGTCAGCAGAGCAGCAGTTCGACGATCGCCAATAATGGCTAAATCACGAATCTCAGGAAAGCCATCGCTCATCAAGCGCCCTGTCCCAGATTTTGCATTAAGCCACCGTCGATAAACAGCGTTGTGCCATGAATATAACGTCCATCTCTAGACGCTAAAAAGACGGCTGCATGGGCAATCTCTTGTGGTTCAGCCGCTCGTTTGAGTGGAATAGATTGCACCTGCTGTTTCCAGGTATCGGGATCGTCTAACGAGGATTGGTTCATCGGTGTCATCACCATACCGGGCGCAATGTTATTCACATTGATCTTCTTATCAGCCAGTTCTAGCGCCAGAGTTCTGGTTAAGTTGCGGAGTGCCCCTTTTGCAGCATCGTAATCAGCAGAGCCAGCACGCGGAATCTCTTCATGCACACTGGTGATGTTGATAATCACTCCCTGCTGCTCAGAGCCTTCCAAGCCGCGAATGAATTGTTGACAACAGAGAAAAGGACCATACAAGTTTGTCTTAATTGCCTGATCCAACTGTTCGTAAGGCATATCTTTAACAGGTGTTCCTGCTGAATCTTTACCCGCATTATTCACCAGCACCGCCGGAGTACCTAACTTGCTTTGAACCTCTTTGAACAACTGTGCCACTGCTTCCGGTTTGCTTTGATCCAACTGAGTCAGAACGGCGGTAGTGCTCAAGATGTAATGATGGAGAAGTAGCGTTTTTTACTGTCCTCTCATGCCTGCCTGCTCCCTCTGTGCCGCTTCCTCCACGGTTAAGAATGGTCGCATCCACAACGGCAAACAACGGTTCAAAGGTCGAGACTGCGGGCAGCAAAACCTGATCCTTCTCAAAATCGTTGGAGAATCACATTGGTGCGATCTGGTATTTCATCCATCACTACAATGCCTCATTACTTGTGTAGCACTACCAGAACGGCTTTTTGTCCTGCTTCTTCCACTAACTTCTGAGTGTGCTCGGCTACCTGACGGTCTTCAAGATAAGTGATCACAACATCTGCTCCTTCACGAGCAAAGGCGATCGCGGTTGCTTGTCCAATACCAGAGTCTGAGCCTGTGACCACTGCAATTTCGCCAGCCAATCTTTTGCCTGTCATTGTAGTCATTCCTTTGTTTGCTGTTCAAATTAAATCAATGATGGTTGAGTGGAGCTAAGGGCTTGTTAAGAATAAGCTCATGGCTTCAAGAGCTAGTTACGATGTTGGATGACACCTTAAGCCTTAAAGCACAAAGTTCCTTAACAGCCTCTAAACATTTCGTGGATGTCTCTACTCGATCGCGCCAACGGCTTTACTAACGTCTGCTGGCGTTTCAAATTCCTCGTCTGACAGTTGCTCTAAGGTTGAGAGAATATTTTCGTCGGCACTTTCTTGTCGAGCGCGATCGAGTAAGTCCTGCTTGTTGGCAGGGTAATCAACGCCCTTGAGATACTTCTGCAATTGAATTGGGTTTACCTTAGTCATTGTTTTTCTCCTGTTACTGTTTCGCTTATTGGATCAATCTGAATTAATCTTTTCTCATTGCACTTTCAACATTACTTAGCTTATGTTCTAGCTAAGTAATCCTCTTTATAGGAACAATCGATGAGCTGTTCTTAACAAAGAGAGTTTTCTCGTCCTGTTGAGTGCGGCTTTTAGGCAGCCTGACCTGGCTTAAGCACGATTTTGATGCAGTTATCTTTCTTGTGCTTAAAGATTTCATAGCCGTGCAGTGCCTGCTCTAGCGGCAGACGATGGGTTGTGAGAAACGATGGATCAATTTCACCCTTTTGAATGCGATCGGTTAGTGGACGCAAGTACCGATGGATGTGCGTTTGCCCTGTCTTCATCGTCAAGCCTTTGTTCATGAACGCACCCATAGGCACCTTGTCGATGAAGCCTGTGTAGACACCAGGAACAGATACAGTACCGCCTTTGCGACACGCTACGATCGCCTGCCTTAGTACATTGGGTCGATCGGTTTCCAGCCGTGCGGCTTGCGATACTTTATCGTAAAAGCCTTCCAAACCCATTCCATGTGCTTCCATACCCACGGCATCCATCACCGAGTCAGGACCGCGCCCTCCAGTCATTTCTTTCAATGCTTCACCCACTTCGACTTCTTCAAAGTTAAGGACTTCTGCCCCACCGTCTTTTGCCATCTGGAGACGCTCAGGTACGCGATCGATCGCAATCACCCGCTCGGCACCCAGCAAGAAGGCGCTGCGAATGGCAAACTGCCCCACTGGACCGCAACCCCAAATAGCGACGGTATCACCCGGTTGAATATCACAGTTTTCAGCCGCCATATAGCCAGTGGGGAAAATATCAGTCAGAAACAGGACTTGTTCGTCAGTCAATTCACTGGGAACCTTGAACAGTCCCGTATCAGCAAAGGGCACACGGGCATACTCCGCTTGACCACCTGCGTAGCCGCCTGTGAGATGGGAATAACCGTATAGACCGGCTGGAGAATGCCCCAGCATTTGTTCTGCCATCCAGGCATTTGGGTTGGAGTTATCACACAGAGACCAGAGGGTGCGGTTGCAGAAGAAGCAACTGCCACAGGCGATGGTGAAGGGAACTACGACACGATCGCCCACAGCAAGCGGTTCACCGTTATTGCGTGGATTCCCGTCTTTAACGCCACTACCGAGTTCAACGATTTCTCCCATAAACTCGTGTCCCAGGATATCGCCTGATTTCATAGTGGGATTGAAGCCATCATACAAATGCAAATCGGAACCACAGATGGCAGTGGATGTGATTTTGACGATCGCATCCCGTGGATTGATGATTTTAGGATCGGGTACAGTTTCAACTTTGACTTTTCCAGTGCCTTCCCAGCAAACAGCTTTCATTGTTGTAAATCCTTAGTGATTACTTAGTCAGTGGTCAGTCGTCAATGGTCAGTGTCAGTAGAGAACAGCTAAAAACTACTTGCGTCCAGAAGATTGACCTTCGGTTGTGGCAATTTCACCTGTTTCCATCAGCATTTTGAAGCGACGTAGATCATCGCCTAACTGCTGTTCGGGTGATTCGCCAAAGAGTTTGGCAATGGCAGAGCCGATCGCCCCGGCAGGTGGCTTGTATTCGGTAATCACTTTTACTTCAGTACCGCGATCGTGTGAGGCTGGCTGAAAGCGGATGGAACCAAAGTTTTCCACATCAGCGCCTTCGACCGATCGCCAAGCAATCAGTTCGTTTTCTTGATCGTCAGTGATCTCCGCATCCCATTCCACGGTGGTATCTAGCGGCGCGCTCGTAATCCAGTGCGATCGCTTCTCGTCGTAAACGTTCACATTTTTAAGATGCTTCATGAAATGAGGCAAGTGCTCAAAGTTGTGCCAGAAGCGGTAGAGTTCTGCTGCGGGTTTGTTGATCGTCAGTGTTTTTTCAACTTTGATGGGTTGATTCACAACTATTGCCTCTTATGCTTGTTGTTCGATCGAAATCTGAGTTCATCGCAGCCCTACTATTTCAGCCCTACTATTTCAACAGTCGGCAACTTCTGCAACTGACCAACCATTTGTCCTGTCTCCTCAAGCGTGAATCAGCATCGGTAGACGTATGCAAGTGAGCGATCGGCTGCCCCTTGGCTGAGCAAGCGTACAGCGCTGTGCAACAGTAACCGTGGCAGCAGCAAACTCGCTCTGCCTGGTCTTTCCACCAATTCCGATGACTGCAAGCTTCACCATGCAGGATAGGAAGACTTAAGCCTGCCTCATCGACTTAAATCCTCAGAAATGCGCTTGGTTGTAGGAGCCAATGGGTTGCAACGTGTTTAAGATGATTCGTTCTAGCAGGCTCGATACGTTCCATCACAAACAGTTTTAGAAAACTGGAGGCAACCTTCCCTCTCTCATTGGAGAGATCATACGCAAATCCCCGACTACTGATGAGTTACAGGCTGCTTGATGGCAAGACAGGGACTCAGGGCAAGCGTATGAAAATCATTGAGCTAAGACGATGAAGAGATATAGCAGTCTCAAATCAGTGATGAGTGGAACTTAATGGTTGAGCCATCAGCGGTCAGCTACTAGCGTTTCTTCAACCGCTGAGCGCCGATCGCTGACCGCCGATCGCAAAGAGCTGATAGCCATATCGCGTCTCACGATTCATTTACAGCGGTTACTGATTGGGTAAGCCACAGTCAAGCGAATATGGGTGTGGGGTGTGGGGTGTGGGGTGTGGTGAATGCAAATGAAAACGGCTGTAGGATCGCTATGAGTTGCACATCCATCGATCGCCTGCTGCAATTGGGTGTGAATAAGCGTCTGTTCCAGGTGTTACGATTGGCGTGAAAGTGGCATCGTGTCGCGTAAAGGGAATGGCGTTGACAAGGTCGCTGCAATCGGTGTTATGTCATCCCTTGCGTTAAGTCCTGGCTTTTAGTTAGTCTTAATATTTGAGTCGAAATTACATCGATAGATCGAATGCTACTTCCGTCAAAAGGTAGAGAATCATTAAGATGCGTGCTACAGCGTAATGAACAAATGTGGTCTTCTTCAGAATCGGTAATTCTTAAACAAGCTCTCGTGCTGAGGCAGCCAGAAGCAGGCAATCTGGTTCGAGAAATCCGGCAAACTCAGTTAACACAGAAGCCTACAAACCAGGAACATACAGAGCGGCTGGGTATGACTTACAGCACTTTGAACCGTCGAAAAAACGATCATATGCAGTCATCCCTGCTTGCCTCAAGGCAAGGTTGCTTCCGTCTTGCATTAACTCAACTATTCTTCTACTGAAGCGCTGCGAGATAGCAGTGAAGCGCTCTTAAGCAAGCAGCTTGCCAAGCAGTAGGGGTGGCGACCCAGGACGATCGATCCTTGATGTGTGGGCGGAATGAAGGAAAAAACATGACCCAGCACGATCCAGCAGTGGCACAGATTTTTGCAGGCAATAGTGAAATGGCAGGGCTGATGCGATCGCTCGACTGGTCGCAAACGCCGCTGGGCGCTGTTGAGACGTGGGCTCAAAGCCTGCGATCGGCACTGAGTATTTGTCTCAACTCACGCTTTCCCATTGCCATCTACTGGGGAAAAGACTGCTTGCTGCTCTACAACGATGCCTGGCGACCGATCGTGGGTGACAAACATTCCTGGGCGCTTGGTCGTCCGGCTCGTGAGGTTTGGGCTGAGATTTGGGACGACATCGGTTCAGAGCTTGCCAGCGTTTTGGCGACGGGCGAGGGCACCTTTCACAAAGATGACCTGTTGTCGATGCATCGCTTTGGTTATACCGAAGAATGTTTCTTTGAGTACACCTTCAATCCTATCCAGGGTGAGGGTGGTGTGACTGGTGGCGTGTTTAACGTCGGCAGTGAGACGACCTACCGGGTGTTGAACGATCGCCGCGCCCAACTGCTGCGCGAAGTGGCAGCGAAAACTGGGATTGCAAAGACGGCTGAAGAGGCGGGTGCCCTGATGGTGGAGGCTCTCAAGTCTGATCCGCTTGACATTCCGTTTGCGCTGCTCTACCTGATTGACCCAGATGGAAAATATGCCCGACTCTGTAACGACAGTGGGTACGCGTCCGATCGCCCGATGAGTCCTGCGGTGATCGATCTGGCAGCGGCAGATGATCCTAGCGGCTGGTCGATCGCTCTCGCGGCTCGTACCCTCCAGCCCCAAGTGGTTAATGATCTGGTGTCACGTTTTGGGGCACTTCCTGGTAGTCCCTGGGCAGAGCCACCACAAGAGGCAATGGTGTTGCCGATCGCTGCCCCTGGGCAAGGCAAGGCAAGCGGAGTACTGATCGCCGTAGCCAGCCCACGCCGCAGACTCGACGATCACTACCGCGACTTTTTCGCTCAAGTTGCCGGACAGATTGCCATGGCAATCACCATTGCTCAAACCTATGAAGCAGAACGCAAACGGGCTGAGGCTCTAACCGAACTCGATCGCGCTAAAACCGCCTTTTTTAGTAACGTTAGCCATGAGTTTCGCACGCCCTTAACGTTGATGCTGAGTCCGCTGGAGGAGCTATCGTATGCATTGCATGAGCGCTTGCAGCCAGAAGAACGAGAACAGCTACAGCTAGTGCAGCGCAACGGCTTACGACTACAAAAGCTCGTCAACACGCTGCTTGATTTCTCCCGGATTGAGGCAGGACGCGTCCAGGCATCCTATGAACCGACCAATTTAGCCATCTATACAGCAGAGCTTGCCAGC
Organism: Tildeniella sp.; assembly: GCF_059505325.1. NCBI lineage: Bacteria > Bacillati > Cyanobacteriota > Cyanophyceae > Oculatellales > Oculatellaceae > Tildeniella > Tildeniella sp. Next base: position 7,440 of record NZ_JCACKI010000028.1, on the reverse strand, counting down.
ACCTTTCGATCGCTGATTGAACGGGCGGGAATACAGTTGGTCATTGACTGCCCACTCCTACCGGAACCCGTGTATGTCGATCGCGAGATGTGGGAAAAGATTGTGCTCAATCTCCTCTCGAATGCATTTAAGTTTACGTTTACTGGCAGCATCACCGTGCGCTTACACCCGGTTGGTGATGTCGTTGCTTTGAGCGTCGCCGATACAGGCGTTGGCATTTCTGAAGCGGAATTACCAAGATTATTTGAACGCTTTCATCGTGTGAGTGGCACGCGATCGCGCACCTATGAAGGTTCTGGCATTGGACTGGCGTTGGTACAAGAGTTGGTCAAGCTTCACGGTGGCACGATTCAACTGACAAGCCAGGTGGATCAAGGAACAACCTTTACGATCGCGATTCCCTTCGGCTCGGCTCATTTGCCGCCCGATCGCCTTCAGTCCGCTCACACCTTAGAATCAACGGCGCTGGGAGCCGCAACGTTTGTCGAAGAAGCGTGGCGCTGGCTAGCAAAAGAGGGGAATGGGGAATGGGGAATGGGGAATGGAGAAGAAATGTCTGTCCCCACTCCCTACTCCCCACTCCCTACTCCCTCACCTCCTCACATTCTCCTGGCTGACGACAACGCCGACATGCGCGACTATGTAAAGCGGTTGTTGAGTTTGCACTTTCAGGTGGAAACTGCAACCAACGGCAGGACAGCGCTGAATGCCATCCAGGTAAATCCACCCGACTTAGTATTAATGGATGTGATGATGCCAGAGATGGATGGATTTGAGTTGTTACGGTTGCTCCGCACAAACCCTACAACTCAGGATATTCCGATCGTTCTATTGTCAGCTCGTGCTGGAGAGGAAGCCCGCATCGAAGGGTTGGCAGCCGGAGCAGATGATTATTTGACCAAGCCGTTTTCTGCCCGTGAGTTGTTAGCACGGGTGGAAGCAAATTTGAAGCTCGCGCAACTGCGACGCATGGCAATTCAGCAAGAGCAGGCATTACGACTGGAAGCAGAAACGGTAAAACAGCAGGTTGAAACCATTTTGTCGAGCATCCGAGATGGCTTTTATGTGCTGGATCGTGATTGGCGGTTCACCTACGTTAACGATCGCTATTGCAAAATGGTGGCAATGCCGCGAGCCGAGATTCTGGGGCAAACCATTTGGACGCTATTTCCGGCTGCCGTTGATACTGATGTTTATGTGCAATTCCAGCGGGCAATGACGGAACAAACACCGCTCCAGTTTGAGTATCTTTACTTCCCCTGGAACCATTGGCATGACCATCGCATTTATCCGTCACCGAACGGATTGACCGTTTTTCTGGCAGATATTACCGAGGCGAAGCGCGCCGAAGCCGTTCGCAAACATGCCGAAGCCGAACTGCGGCAAAAAAATGCCATTTTGGATGCGGTAAACGAATCAGCCCCCACCCCCATCTTTGTTAAAGATCGCGAGGGACGGATTATTTATGCTAACCCGGCGACGCTTGAGGTGCTGGGCAAAGCGGCTTCTGAAGTCATTGGTTACCGCGATTGCGATCTCTATCCCAACCTTGAGGATGCCATTGAGGTGATGGCAAATGATCAGCGCGTCATGGCATCGGGACAAACGGAAGTGGTGGAAGAATCGCCCGATGGCATTCGCACCTTTTTGGGCATGAAGGCTCCTTACCGGAACGAAGCTGGAGAGGTGATTGGGTTGATTGGCATCGCCAACGACATTAGCGATCGCGTGCAGCTTGAGCGCGATCGGGAGCGGCTTTTACAGCAAGAACAGGCGGCACGAGAAGCCGCTGAACAAGCCAACCGCATCAAAGATGAGTTTCTCGCTGTCCTCTCACACGAGCTGCGATCGCCGCTCAATCCCATTCTCGGTTGGGCAAAGCTGTTGCGGCAGGGCAAGCTAGATGAGGCACAGACAGCTCAGGCTCTCGCCACGATCGAACGCAATGCCGAACTGCAAGCCCAACTGATCGAAGACTTGCTCGACATCTCCCGCATTATGCAGGGCAAACTGTCCTTAACAGCGGCTCCTGTGAGCTTGCCCTTGGTGATTGCTGCGGCAGTCGAAACCGTGCGTTTAGCAGCAGAAGCGAAAAACATTGAATTACAGCTTGAGCTTGATCCGATCGCCCCCATCTCTGGCGATGCTGCCCGCTTGCAGCAAGTCGTCTGGAACTTACTCACCAATGCGGTCAAATTTACACCCCACGGCGGACAGGTAACGGTTGAATTGAGACAAGTCAACCAATTGGCTCAAATGCGGGTAGTGGATACAGGCAAGGGCATTAAGCCCGCTTTCCTGGTGCATATGTTTGAGTATTTTCGACAAGAAGACGGGTCAACCACACGCAGATTTGGCGGGTTGGGGTTGGGGTTGGCGATCGTGCGACAAATTGTTGAAATGCATGGCGGTACTGTTTGGGCAGAGAGCAAAGGCGAACATCAAGGCGCGACCTTCATCGTGAGGCTGCCGCTGTCGGGGAGTAGGGAATCGGGAGTAGGGAATGGGGAACAGCCGGATAACCCCTCACTCCCCACTCCCCACTCCCCACTCACTGGATTGCAAATTTTGCTTGTGGATGATGACACTGATACCCGCGAGTTTCAGGCTTTTCTGCTGGAACAAAACGGAGCAGCGGTGACAGCGGTTGACTCTGGTTTAGCCGCGTTGCAGGCGCTAGAGCAGTTCACTCCTGATGTGATTGTCAGTGATGTCGGCATGGCTGCAATGGATGGCTATATGCTGATGCAGCACATTCGTTCGCGCCCACTGAATCAAGGAGGAGCGATTCCAGCGATCGCGCTCACCGCTTATGCCGCCGAACTTGATCAGCAAAAAGCACTCCGGGCAGGCTTTCAAGCTCACATCACGAAACCTCTAGAGCCAGAGGTGTTGGTGAAGGCGATCGTTCATCTTTTGCGGGAAAGAGTAACCAAACTTTAGCCGCGCAAAGGAGTCGGCGAAACCTGTCTCCTACCTCACCTTCAGTTTTGTCGAGCACGATCGGGGACGCCAACGGGCGACAGTCCTGCCACCGAGCGCAGATTTTGCGTCCGCAGTAACTCCGTAAAATTCAGCGATCGTCCTTCGATCTCAGCAACGGCTTCAATAGCAGTCAGCAAGTGACGAGCGGCTTCTGGCTCTTCATACCCACGTCGTTGCGCGACTCGAAGGGCAGCTTCATCCGCATCAAGCTCGGTTTGGGTACTCCGATTGCCGCGCCAAATTTGGGCACCCGCGATCGCGGTCAACCCACCCGCTGCAATGATGCCGACCGGATCGCCCTGTACCAGTTCCACAATGCCACCAACAACACCTGCTAGCACGACACCTTGATAGAGGCTAGGGCGGAACCATTTCACGCCCGTCAGCCAGCTCACGGTACGTAGAATGAGTAGATCGCGCTGCGGTCGAGAAAGCCGTTCCCACAGGTCAAAGTTAATCCAAATGGGGCGATCGCGCACCCAGGGCATGGGAAAGGTGCTGTCCACTACGAGCCGCTGTTCGGGCTTGCTGACAAGCTTCGTCGCCATGCGACCAGATGCGGGCATCACATCCAAAAGGCGACGCATCTCAAAGTCTGGATTCATAACAGTTGCCGCTTAGCTTCATCTATGTGCATTGTCGCATGAACAAACAGGCACTAAACCGCCTTTGGTCAGCTTCTAAAAATTAGTTTGAATTAGTACTGTTTGTGTTGTAGACTAGGCTTATGCATCGCCTTATGTGATTTAGACGCGATGTGTGACTTTCCTAAAATGGTTGCAAAAGCTGCGCACCCTTCGGGAAGCAAGCTACACCTTAGCCCTCTCCTGCTGGGAGAGGGCACCGGAAAAGTCAGAAAGCCCTTCTCCTCAGGGAGAAGAGTGGGGATGAGGGCAAATTTAGTTGCAAATCATGGGATTGATGAGTGAGTCTAGTGAGAATCGTAATTTTAGAGGCAGCAATTTGAAGCAAGCAGAGATTCAGCAACATCAATCAGAACCACAGGCAGCAACGCGACAAGCAGCTAAAGAACCGTTTCTTCCAGTCGTGCGAGAGCTAGCGCGAACGTTTCAAGCCTTTACTGCATACGACGATGAGCATATCCGGCAATTGGGTTTAACGGCACCTCAGTTTGATGTCATCAGCACGCTAGGTAATACAGATGGCATGACAATGGGGCAGCTAGCCGAAAAAACCCTGGTCACAAAGGGTACGTTAACGGGCATTATTGATCGATTGGAACGCAAAGGACTGGTGCGCCGCGAAGTGCCACCCGAAAACCGTCGTTGCTTCATGATTGTGCTAACAGATGAAGGCGATCGCGTCTTTGAGGCAGTGTTTCCAGCTCATATTGCCCACCTCAAGGAACGCTTTGGCAAACTCAACGAGCAAGAACTAGAGGACATTCGGCGATCGCTGCAAACACTGCGCGAGTTGTTTCAGCCTGTGCAGAGTTAAACGCGGTTGTAAGGCTTTGGGGCTGTAATGGCGCGATCGCTTCCAGAATCAACCCGGCATACTACACTTGTATTACGAACTATCCAACAAGGAAGGAGACCGTAATGCATATACTGACCCGCACCGCTACAACCGACATGGAAGTTACCAGCATTCGACTGGAGCGAGAGCTGAAAGAAAAACTCAAAGAACTCTCCGGTAATCAAGGCTATCAGTCACTCATTCGGGATGTGCTCTGGCAGTACGTCCAGCAAAAGTCGGGAGACTACACACCTCAAATTTCGCTTACCGACATCCGCGCTACCGTCGCTGCTACAGCACAGCAGGAAGAACGCTGCGTGCTCACCGCTAAACTCATCCAGCCAAACGAACCGATGCTCTTAGGGCTAACGATCGCCGGGAGCATGGTTCCCCTTAGCCCCAGCAGTTTGGCATAGGAAAGGCATTCACGATGAGAACCGATCAAATTTGGCAAAACCGCACTGTAGCGGAGAATTTTTTGACGGGTGTGAGGGGCGCAATTCCCTTTGCGACAGAACAAGTTAACCTTGCCCTGCGAGTGCTTGACCAGCTCGATCGACCCATCCAGCAAGTAGCCGACCTGGGCTGTGGTGATGGCGCGATCGCCCACGCAATCCTCACCCACTATCCAGACGCGCACGTCACAGCGATCGACTTTTCAGAACCGATGCTCGAACAGGCACAACAGCGACTGCAACCGTTTGGCAAACGGGTAGAGATTGTGCAAGCAGATCTTTACACACCAGACTGGCAAAAAGGGTTGGAGCCGTTTGATGCAGTGCTATCGGGCTACTGCATTCACCACTTGCCAGACGATCGCAAACAGGCACTCTACCGTGAAATCTTTCACTTGCTGCGATCGGGCGGTGGTTTTCTCAACATCGAGCACGTTGCCTCCGCCACACCTTAGGGCGAGGCGTTGTTTAACGACACGCTGGTCGATGCCATCTACGCATGGCACCAGACGCAAGATGACGTTTTATCACGAGAAGAGGTGGGGCAACGGTTTGTTTATCGGGAAGACAAAAAGGCGAACATCCTTGCGCCTGTTGAGGTTCAGTGCGACTGGCTGCGGGCGATCGGGTTTCAGCAGGTAGACTGTTTTTTTAAGTTTTTTGAACTTGCAGTCTTTGGCGGCATCCGTTAGCCGGAAAGTGATGACCACGGTTGTAGATACTCATAGCAATCTCTCTTGCTAAGGAATAGACGGTAGCACGACCCTCTCAGGACTGCCGTCTAACCCCTACACAATCTACAACCAAGGTTTACCCTATGCCTTCAGATCAAAAAGCCTCAGAGCAACCTGCTGTCAGTGCTCCTACTCACGTTTCCGCAAGCACCGCAACTGCACCGAAGCCGATCGCCTCAGTGCAACCCAGTTCTGGTACCTCGACTCAAACGGCAGTCGGCACATCATCCACTTCAAAGCTGCCTCTGCGAGCACCAAGCGCCATTGATATCAGCCGTTTTAATGCTCTGGTCGGCGATTGGAAAGGTCAACCCATCACCGACCTGAAGAAGCTCTTCACCAAGCAAGTTGTGCTTGACGATGCGACGACTCTAGAGGTTGAGACGATCGCCGTCCCTGGCTACATTGGCATTAGTGATGCCGTTAGCGTCACTGATCCGGCAGGCAATAAGGTTTCAGGACATGCAGACATCGCCAAATTTTTAGCCAGAGATGGTTTGTTGATTACGAGTTATCAATGGCACAAAGAACGCTATGGTGTGCTGATCGACACACGCCGTCCACTCTCATTAGAATTATTTCAAGAAGCGTTTATTAAAAATGAAGGGCATCATGCCGGGGCAATCGTCCCTGCGAAACGAATGGATCAGTCAGGGCAACCGATCGACTCGTTCGGCACCTTCAACGAACCCAATGACTATCATCGCGGCATGTATGGCAAAGATGGCTACGTTGCCGTGGCGCAGCGCCTTGTTTTTCCATCCTTTGTCACGCCAGAGCAAGCACGGGGTTATACCAACTCCATCATTAACTGGATGGCGCTACTCAATCCCTTTGCCCAGTTTCCCAGAGACTATAACGGCGGCGACCCCACACGTGTCTGCGATCGCGCCGCTCTGAAGGAATTTCTGAAACAGGGTCTTCTTGCTGCGGTGGGTGATCCGCGCGCGCTGAGCTTCTTCAACAACCCCGTCAATAAGACCTACTGTGCTGAATTCATCTTCATCAGCTTGAATACACCGATTTATCCCTTTAACTTAAAAACCATTACCAGTTTGCTGGATGGCGACAGCTTCAAAGCGAAGCAAGTTTTGGAGCTAAAGGATCTGCAAAATAGTAAGCAGGCAAACCTGCTGAGCAAGAAGACGGATAACCCAGAGTTCAAAGCGTTCAATCTCGCCATGCCGCCCGTACCAGAAGATCTGCCGCCGCTAGATGTACTGATGGCGCAGCATGGGCAGACGATCGCGCCCAACAGCCTTTCCTTTCCGCCCTTCAAAATCTCGCAGGTAATCCGTCGTGCCTTCCGCACGCTTTTACCGCGCGAAAAATTTGGTGACGCAAAGTTAGTGGAGGCGCAGGCACGGCTCTTTAAGTTTATGGAACCCGCGCTTCTGCAACAGTTGGGCTTGCAGAATCTGCCGTCGAGTGACCCGAAGGTCATTGGTGTGAGCCAGTTTGTCGAACAGGTCAGTCAGCAGCTTGACCAGTCCTACAGCTCCTTCACCGAGTTTGACACCATAGTCGATGGCATCATGCAGAAAGCCGATGAGATGCTTGTTGGGGCAGACGATCGCAAATACTTTGTGCCTCCCCGCATCTTCGTCGATCTCGGACAAAATGATGGTGACGATAACCTGCCTCAAGGATGGGGCTTCAAGCTGGAAACGATCGGTGCGTTGGTCGCCCGTAGCATCATCAGAGGCAACGCATAGAGGCAACGATTAATCATTTAGCTATCAGCTATCAGCTATCAGCTATCAGCTATCAGCTATCAGCTATCAGCT